>NVVL01000049.1 GCA_002402195.1 Rickettsiales bacterium
AAAAAAAAAAAAAAAAAAAAAACAACTATAAGCCTTACAACTAACAATTAAGTTAAGAAGTTATTAATCATTTGGAATATCCATCAGGGGGGTACGATAACAATGTAACAGTATTACAATGTAACGATATAACAACATCTCAATCACCCACACATTACATGCGGCAATTGTTCCACGTGGAACATCATCTATGCTGGACTTTACATCTCATCACCACCATGTTACAATGACGCTCACATATAGAGGCGCATAACCCATGTTTATACATGCTGGAGAGAATTGGAATACGTGGCAAGAGGAGGATAAGCTTCATGCTTGTGGGCTAGCCACTAAAGGTATGGGAGAAGCCATTGCTTTGTTTCATACATACGAGAAGGAAGTGCGCCAACTATGTGTGGGGTGTGGTTACTCTGGGAGGCGTGTAGACATACTTGTTGATGCCTTGCCTACTGTTGTTTGGATATGCCAGCCCTGCTTAACGCTTCATGAAAGGCGTGTCCATACGGTGGACATTAGGTAATAACTGCCGCTAAATGATGGGTGCGTGTGTAGACTATATATAAAGACCATAAAAGAAGGAGGGATATAACATCCTTGTCATACCCTCCCAACGATCCCTAGCCCACCACTATCTTACACTTCCCTGCCTTTGTGAATGGTTTACTCTTCTTACGTCTACGCCTCCCCATGATTGTACCATTACATCCTATGATTACGTCACCATAGTTCTTACCACATATTACTATATCCTTCTTACCTTTGCTCATAATTACCACCCCATTAGTTAGGACATCCTTGTCCGTTAATCCCTTACTCTGCTGCCGTTACCTGCTTAAGCAATGCTGCAATATCCTCAGGGGACATTCCTTCAACAAGTGCGCCTACCTTCTCACTGACAGTCTTACCACGTTTCTGCTTGGTAAGCAAGTCAGATACTAGAAACACCTGACTGGTTTGCTCCTCCCCTGTTGCGATAGGCTCCGATTGTTTCTTCCAAGCATTCCTACAGTCGATAACTAAACTCCTGCTAGCTAGCTCCATTAGTTTCGATGTCGGTACATCAGTGAAGTCGAAACCCCAGTCCATGACGACATCAACATCTTGCCCATGCCTAGTAACATGGTGGAGTGTAACAACATTATCCACCACCATACAAGTGCGGCTTTCCTTCTCACCTTTCTTCAGTATTGTTCCATGCTTACTCATAATTACCACCTTTAGATTATGTCTAGTTTGATGCGGAATTGCATCGTATAACACCCGTATGTAAACAGGCATTATACGCTGTTATCCCATAATTAAATCGTTTCCTATTGATATATCCGCCACATTTGATGGCTTCCATCCATCCTCAACACAGTCAATACCGAACGTTACATAGTCCATACCATGCGTAATCTTTGCTATTGTGCGGGTATCAAAAGAAACAACTATTTGTGCATCATCAGGATATGTCGCTAATGCTTTTAATAGTTCCGATTTACTCATAATTACCACCTTTTAGCTAATCCCACATGATACGGAATTGCATCATGTGTTACCATACAACATGCAAACGCCATGCCAACATTTTAAATAAATAATAGGTATAAGAATCAACAACATACAGAAACCACCAATAACTGTGAAATGTCATAATGTGACAATTATGTAACAATGTGACAATTATGTCATAATGTGACAATCCACCAAATGTTGCACATACGCACCAACATGGAACGGGCATCCCCGTTGCGAATGAGAATCATCTTTGTCTGCGCCCCATAAGAAAAATTTATACCTGTCAACGAAATAGAAAACCCCCCGACACCCATGCGTATGTATAACTTGACACTCTCCGCGCAGATGAATTTTTCATACCTTGAGGACGCTTGATGTTATTTGAGGCATCTCAATACCGCGTATCCATGCTTATTGACACATTTCCCTATCTATGGTATTGTGGGTTAAGGATTTTATTAACAAGAGATTACATATATGGCATCAACAGAGAAGCATCCACGAACACCAGGTGACGCGAGAAAGATGCTGGCGCAGAGGAAGAAAGCTCGGGGGATGATAAGTAAAGATCAGAAGCTTCGCTCGGATATGTTGAGGGAATTATTAATGTTGGAGAAGAAAGGTGAGGCGAAGTGAAATGAAACGTATGCGTAGAGCCTTCACGATGACTGTTATGAAGCGTCTTAAAGAGTATAAAGACAAGGTTATAGTTAGGAAAGCTAAAGAGGATAAGAAAAATGCCACAGGTGAATGAACAACTAGATAAGCTTTGGTCGAATGACATACCAGAGGATACTAACATCAATGCTGAGGGCTTAAAACTAGGCTTGGTTAAGGCAGAAGTAGCTGATGGGGTTAATAACGCCGGTGTCCATCAAGTGGACAATAAGGGGGCGTCATGCCTGAAGTAACGTTACGCGGACGAGAGAAGTCAGGAGGTGGTCAAGCTGGGGAGGTATTCGTACAAGGGAAGGGAATCCTATCTGCTATATGGACTGGTGGCGGTACTGGGTCAGCACCAGACCCTGAGGACTATGAATTAGCAGATATCGGGGCTGACTTACTTGGTATAGCAACTGGTGTGACGTATCATATAGTAGGGGCTGTTGGCTCTAAGAGCTGGGTGGCTACTGGCGGCACGGTTCAGAACTTATACGGAGGTGCGTAATGCATCCTATTAGAGCAGTGAGAAACTACCTTGATGGACGTAAGTCAGGTAAGCCTTGTCGAATAAATGCTAAGGATTATCCAAGAAGTGATTATTCCTCCTACTGGGTTTATTTCATCAACAGTGAGACTTTCCAGTGGCGAGTTGATTTCATAGACTATAGCACAGGAGATACTGTTCGGTTGTTCGGTAAAGCTGCTAAGAATGCAAACAAGGCACGAATTTTGGCACAGAAATGTGTCCTTAAAAATATAGAACAATATCGGAGGGTAAGCTAATGTCTTTAGGATTTATAACCGCGCTACGTAATAACATGCTGGACGAGATAACTGCATTGATTGATGCTGGTGCAGATGGTCTTGTAAGGATATACGACGGCACACAACCTGCTACAGGTGGTGCTGTTACGACATTACTAGCTGAGGGCGCATTCTCTACAAATAGTGCCCCTGCAGCTTCTGGTGGAGTCTTAACACACAGCGCTATTGGAGATGAGGCAAGTGCGCCTAATGGTGGAACTCCCACATGGTATCGTATCGTTGACTCAACTGCTGCCTTTGTTATGGACGGTACTGCGGGAACGTCAGGTACAGATATGATACTTGATGCTGCAACTATAACTGCCGGACAAACAGTTTCGTTTAACAGTTCAACTATTACTGCTGGCAATGTCTAGTGAGCAAACTATCCGATGAAATAACCAATGATCCACTAGGGCGCGGCTATGCAGGTATGGATGCAGAGCAGGTTGCGTTTAGCCTGACTGAAGTTAAAGACCGACCAGTCGATAATGACGAGTCCATAGATAATATAAAAATGTACTTGCTGCGAAAGCGTAAATACATTGTAATTAAAGATTCGCCTGAGCTTGCTGCTAGAGAGTTTATGGTGCTGCTTACAGAATTTGAACAGTTACTTTTTGATAATCCAGGTAAGCGAAAAATGTTTAAAGACATACTCAGTGAGCTAGTTGATGCAGGATTACTAACCTCGCCCATGCGTACAGCATTGCTTGGCTTTGTTTCATTCACAGGAACAAGATCGCAAGAATTGGGGCTAGGTCGTGTTAGAGCTGGCGATGTTAAAGAATCGAGGAATACATAATGGCTATTGGAACTGATGCGACCATAATTGTGCTTGGCACTACTGACGTGGCAGACGATACATCAACCTCGGCTATTGTTGACGGGGTAATGTCTGTTGCTGCTGACATAACAGCGTGGACAAATGACGATGATGCGCCCTTTGCAAATTTTATACTCAACTGGCAGTCAGCAGCAACTACATTAACAGGTAATATTTTCCTCCATGTAAGGCCGATTAATATAGACGGCGCTAATGACTCTCCCATTCCGACAACAGCAGACCCAATAGGTCGTGCAGGCGTGTTTGAGATTGATGGAGCTAAGGCGATTAATACAGACCACCCATATCTTGCAAGTATTGACTTACGCCCATTCACGATGAAAACAAGTCAGGAGTTCGAGTTTTATCTATTTAATAATACAGGAGAGACAATAGCAGCTAACTGGGATTTAGACGTTGTGCCTTTATCGTTTAACGGTGCTGCTTAATGCCCTACGCCCTGCCAGATTCTAGGATAGAAAACGCATCCTTGAAATCTTACGATACTGTACCTGTCGGTCGTTATGAAGTGGATAAAAGACACTGGATAGCACATAAGATGACAGGGTTTTTTCTGCCAGGTAGCCTTATACAAGGTGTTAATGGTTTTGGCTGTGAGAATCTTATGAAGGGATACAGAGATTTAACGTTCACGACAGCAAGCTCTGCTGACCCTGTGAGAGTTATGTCAGATAAAGGGCGTGTCGTTGACTTAAACGACCAGTTCTTAGCATCGCCAGAGGTAGATACACCAGAATTTATAAGTGCTGACGGCGTGACTATTGCTGCTTTGTACAGACTTGACACGCATCAATCGTCTGGCGGCTCACCAATCTGCCGTGCGGTTACAAGTAGCTCATCAAGTACGTATTACGCGACCAAAGACTATTCAAATAGGTCACAATTCGCGGCGAGGATCGGTGGTTCTAATAGAACCATAGTTTACAACACAGGAATCACGCTAGGTCAGTGGGTTTTCCGTATCGGCTTATATGACAAAGCATCAGGAAGAATGGAGCTGTGGGATAGGGAGCTTGGCTTAATAGCTAATAATAGCTATGCAGGTGACTTGTCTACTGCGACAGGCTCTGAAAGAAATTTTAGAATCGCATGTGGCAAACAAGATGATGCAAACAGGGGTTTTGATGGCGTGGTCGCAATGGCTGCTGTATGGAATGGTATCGGCATAGATGCTACGACAATCGAAGCATTTTTTAATGATTACAAGCAGGTGTTAATACCCGCATGAGTCTGTCGTTAATAAGAAGAAAGATTGGCGCAGGTGGTGGCGCTGATGTTACGGCAGATATAGTTGTAACTGTTGATGACTTCACAGGTAGTATTTCAGTAGCAGTAAAAGTTGGGGCTACAGTATCTCCCACACTTGAAGATTTCACGGCTGGCATATCGGTAGGAGTCCCAGTACAGATTACAATAGCCTCGACGTTAGATGATGCAACAGGTAGCATATCGGCAGGCGTTCTTGCTGTAGCAACGTTAAACGCTACTGTTGATGATTTCATAGGTGCGATTTCTGCAAGTGCAAGGTTTAATGCAAATATAGCTTCAACGCTTGATGATTTCATAGGCGCGATAAGCGCAGCAGCAAAAGTACAGGTAACGTTATCGCCAACATTAGATGATATAACTGGAAGCATATCTGCAAGTGTACCTGTTGAAAGTGATTTCGCATCAACATTAGATGACTTTACAGCAGTAATAGATGTAACAGCCGCAACGAATAGAACGGCTGATATCGTAGCAACGATGGACGAGATGACTGGTAGTATTTCAGCCAGCGTTTTAGCACAAGCAAGCATGAGTACAACACTTGATGATATGGGTGCTGTGATGAATGTGGTAACAGGTAATACGGCTACTTCTAAAATGTCTCCGGTTATGAGAATGTTCATAGCCTCAGGAAGAATGTAACTTTAACAACGAGGATATGAAATGAAAAGACTATGGTTAGCAAGTTTATTATTAATGACGTTTAACGTGTATGCGCAGAACTTCACGTTGACGTGGGTTAATGCTACAGAGAGAGAAGACGGTTCGGAGTTGCTGCAAAGCGACATAGCGCACCATAAACTTCGTGATTCAGAAACCGGCACTATTATCATCGACAATATAGAAGGCACGTTGACGAGTTACATATACAACTTTCCCACAGGCGTTTATATTGCGTCGATGACAACTGTTGACAGTGATGGAAGAGAGTCGGCATACAGTCCGTTTCTCAACTTTGAGTCTGTTACAGATTCAGAAACTTTACCTGTTATTGTTGAACCACCAACGTCGCCACAGCAAGTTATAATTACGATTACTGTCGATGTTGAAACAACTCCATAAGTATATACTATGAACATCCTTCAAGAACATGAATTAATGTTAAAGGAAGATTCTCCTGTATATACGAGCGCACAGTATGAGGAGGAGAAAGCCTCTGGTGATAGAAAAGATGACGGTAGTAGGAAGCTGCTTAAGTTAACGCCGCGCCATGAGGAGATGATAGCCATGCATCTTGATGGTATGCGTAATAAAGATATAGCCTCCGCGTATCAGATTACGGATTCTACTATATCTATATTTTTAAAAGACCCTCTTGTATTAGCTGTAATCAGTGAGGCGCGTGTACAGAATGAGGCTAGGTTTGCCTCTTTGTATGGGAAGGTAGTTGATGTTATCGAAGATTCTGTGAATGGTGCTGAAAGTATTGATATACGGCTGAAGGGTGCTAGCCTATACCTAAAAGAGGTGGGTAATAAGCCTGTAGGAGAAAGGAAAACTGCTGAGGATGTAGTTCAACAGATAATTAATATGCAAATAAACGGTGATATAGTAGTCAAGGGAGCCTAATGATAAGACTAGAGAAGAACTTTATATTATCAGAGCTTGTGCATCCTGCTTTGTATAAGCAGTTCAAAGGTGCTTCTTACAACATGCTTAATATACGCCTGTCTCCTACGTTACAAAGCATAAGAGATGTATTTGGACAAATGGCTATTAATGGCTTTTTCAAAGGGAGGTTGTTTAAAGATTCTGGTTTACGTCTCCCTCATGGTAAGGTGGGAGCTAAGAGGTCGGGGCATAAGTTTGGTTATACAGCTGATGCTAAGTTTTATGACACCACTCCCATTGAGGTACAAAGACACATATTAGAACATCAAGAGGATTTTCCCTACATAACTCGTATGGAAGATGCTAACATTACTAAAACATGGCTTCATATTGAGGTAGGTACTAATAACAGGGTTGGCGCAATCTATGTGTTCAAGCCATAACTGGAGAAGATTGTTGGAATCATACCTACCGGAGATAATAATAGCAGCGGCGCTTTTCATAATCGGTCAATTATTCATACTGGCTAATAGAGTTAAAGATTTATGGGACTGGCATAACATAAATGATGAGGAGGGCGTTAAGATTTGGTATGTTAGGAAGAGTTTGGAAGATGCTGTAAAAGATATGGCTGCTTCTACAAATAAAATCGCTACTGTGTTGGACAGGATGGCAGAACGCGATATATTAATTCTACGTGTATTAGAGAAGCTGGAAAATAATGCTAACCGTAGTCGTTAAATTATTAGGAGGTTATATGTTCAAATCAATGTTGATAAAATGGGTGTTACCTAGCGTAGTAGATTTACTGATAGAGGCTTTAGTTTCTCTGTCTAAGAAGTCTAGTAATACAGTAGATGATGCTATGGCTGCTATGTTTGTGGCTAATAAAGAAACTATTATAATCGAGCTTAAGCGGAACTTGTAATGGCTACTCGGGAACGTCTAGTAATTGAGAACATGCTTATGATTGCTGATAAGGATGGTAACGACGTTCCTTTTACTCTCAATAGTGCTCAGGTTAAAGTAGACTCTAGGCTGACCGGAAGAGACATAATCCCAAAAGCTAGACAGGAGGGTGTGACTAGTTATTTCCTAGCAAGGAATTTTATTCGATGCCTCAGTAAGAGAAATACTCGAGCTGTTATTATCGCGCATGAGGAAGATGCTACTAAACGTATGCTTCGGAAAGTGCACTATATGATTGAGAATATCCGAGGACCTAAACCAGTAATCAAGAACGCTAGTGCAAATGAGATCGTATTTAGTAAAACTAACTCAGTGTTCTACATAGGTACTGCCGGCTCTCGTCAGTTCGGTCGAGGAGACACCATCACTGACTTACACTGTTCTGAGGTTGCTTTCTGGAAAGACCCTAAATCTTTACTAGGCGGTTTGTTTCAAGCTGTTCCTAGGTCGGGTAACATAAGCATCGAAAGTACAGGAAACGGGACTGGTAATTGGTTTCATAGGTCAACTATGCGGGCTGCTGCGGGTTCTTCACGATACCGTATGCACTTCTTACCTTGGCAAGATTTCAAGGAGTATACTGTTCCTCTAAATGACTTAGAGAAGTCTAGGATTTTAAATAACCTAAGTGAGGAATTCGAAGAGGTGTGTATGCCTGCCCGTGGATTCACCGCAGGTCAGATAGCATTTCGTCGAGAGAAGTTGGAAGAGCTAGACTATGACTTACAACTATTTAAACAGGAGTATCCTGAAACACTAGATGAATGCTTCCAAGCTACGGGATTCTCCATCTTCTCTAAGGTTAATTATGAAGCTACGGATAAGTGGTGTAATGCTGGTAATGGTACGCATGTGCTGGAAGGTCATCCGAAGGCGGGGCATCAATACAGTATAGGTGCTGATGTTGGTGCTGGTGTAGGCAAGGACTATAGTGTGGCTGAGGTCTGGGACTTAACCGACAAGGAACAGGTAGGGGAGTATAGGAATAACCGAATCGACCCTGAGAACTTTGGCTTTAAGATAGTATCACTAGGTAGTGAGTTTAATGATGCTTTCATAACGTGTGAGAATAACAATCACGGTATACTTACAGTAAAGGTTCTTAAGGAAAAGTACCCTAACCATTTACAATACAGCCAAGTACGTTTACGAAGAGCTGCTAATGAGATAGATAGAATAACTGACTATGGCTTTAGGACTACTGTTAAAAGTAAACCTTTTGCGATAGGTGAATTAAGAAGTTCGTTAGCCAAAGAGTGGTTAATACATAGCCCTATATTAAAAGATGAACTAGATACCTTCATTGAGAATGACTGTGGTCAACTCGGTGCAGAGACTGGTTGCCATGATGATACTGTTATGGCTAGTGCTATGGTAGCTATTGGAGAACCGAAAGCTATAATAATGACAATGCCAAGAGCAATTCTTGTACATGATACCGAGCCTGACCCATTCTTGATTGAGAACATCATAAATGAATGCGTTAGTAAAGGTTCATGTAACCATGCAATCACGGTACAGGTATGATAAAAAATGAGAATATTAATTATGAGCAAGAGTGGGGATGCTTTGGGCATTGCTCACAGAATGGTACTTGAGGGTAATCAGGTAAAGATGTTTATTGAAGATACAAGATATGCTGATGCTGGAAAGGGGCTTGTTGAACGAGTCGCTGCTTGGCGTCCACATGTACTAAAGTCTGACCTAGTTATGTGTGATATGGTTGGCTTTGGTCGATATGAAGAGACGCTGGAGAAATTCGGTAAGCCTGTACTTATGTGTAATAAGTTTGCAGATATGGCTGAGTTAGATAGAGGTAAGGGTATGGAGTTGTTTGATAAGTTTGGTATTGAAACACCAGAGACTTTCATATTCAATACTCCTAAAGAGGCTCTTGACCTGCTAGCGGTATGGGAAGACCCTGGTTTTGTCATTAAACCTTTTGGTAACATTGATACAGGTAAGACTTATGTCATAGAGAATCAGCGAGACTATGAATGGGCATTATCAACATATAAGGATAATCAAAAGTTGCTTGTCCAGCGTACAGTAGAAGGTATTGAAATCAGTACGGAAGGTTGGTATAACGGAAGGGAATGGATTAAACCTTTCAATCATACCTTTGAAGAAAAGAGATTTATGTCTGGTGGTGTAGGTAGGAATACTGGATGTATGGGTAATGTAGTTATTCCAGCAAGCAGTGATAGCAAGTTAGTACAAGAGACTATAATGTTGATTGAGCCTTGGCTAAAGAAAATCAATTATAGAGGATGTGTTGATATAAATACTATAGTAAATGCAACTAATGCTTATGCGTTAGAGTTCACTATACGTATAGGATACGACGCTATTGAGGCGTTAGCTGAAGGTTTGATGGAACCTCTTGGGGATTTCCTATTCGAGGTAGCCCTAGGAATTAAGAAAAGTATGGAACTGAAGCCTGGTGTATTCATGGCTGTTAGGGTTAGTGTACCACCATGGCCTATGAACGAGCCAGGTAAGGATGATGCCGGACGTCCTATACATGGTATAAACGAGCAGGCACTTAAACACCTATTCCTAACAGATGTTAAGATGGAGAATGGTGAGTATGTCTATGCCGCAGGTGATGGTGTAGTATTTAAAGTAACAGCGCAGGGTAGTAATGTTAAAGAGGCTAGTAATAGGATTAATAGGTCACTTGAAAAAGTTACTGTACATGATATGCAATATCGTGATGATATCGGTTCTCGCGTTAAAGGTGATATATCACAGCTTAAAGCATGGGGATGGCTAAATGAGTAATGGTTATAATAGTAATGGTAGTGTAGACATAACTTGGTGGCTTGACCAGATTCAGGAGGGGGAGAAGTTTCGTAAGAAAATGGCTCATGAGGATATGTGGGAAACTTGGAGAAAGTATTACCGAGGGGAATGGAATAATGACGTTCAGCCTAGCAATATATACTTTAAAATGCTCCGAACTACTGTACCAAGAATCTATTTTAGAGACCCTGTAGTTAGTATCACTCCCGCAAAGCCTGGTATTGAAAACATGCTATTCGCTAAGATACTCGAGAGGATTGATAATAAGCTCTTGCGTAAGATGAAGATTAAACGTCAAATGAAGAGGATTGTACACGATACGTTTATGTTCGGCACAGGTTTTGGAAAGCTCGGTTATGGAGCAGAATTCTCTCCTAGTGATTTTAACGATGCAGGGGAAGCTCCTACTGGTTCTGTCAAGAGACCAAACAAGGTAGAGTACAACTCTAACATACAGCCTAATCAACCTTGGTATCTTCGTACAGGTCCTGGTTCAATCATCCTACCTAGTGGTTTAGAAGAGTTTGATGAAGCTCGTTGGGTAGTACATAAAATCATGCGCCCTAGATCAGACGTGCTTGATGATGCTAGACTGAAAATAAAAGATAAGAAGTCCTCCCGTAACAGGAGCTTCCTTATGACTAGTATTGATACTGTTATGGGTGTGCAACAGTCAATAGATATGGTAACACTATTCGAGGTTAGAGACAAGAAAACTGGTAGCGTGTTTATAATATCTCCTGACTTTTCTGAAGAGGTATTACTAAAGGCAGAGGATGAATTCCAAGTGCACGGTAGTGTTCCTATCTATTCTGTAAACTTTAACCCAGATGATATGTCTACATGGGGAGTTCCAGACTCACAAATACTTGACCCGATACAACGTGAGTTAAATGAAACCAATACTCAGATTATGTGGCACAGGCGTATGAGTCTACGTAAGATATTTACTAGAAAGAATCTAATGAGTGAGTCTGAAAAATCTAGGATGGTCAGTGAGGAGATACAAGCTGTCATTGAAGTTGATGGTGACCCTCGCACTGATATACTATTCAAAGATGGTAATAACATACCAGATGATTTATTCAAGGCGCAAGATGCTACGAGAACGGATGGAAGAGAGTCCCTTGGTTTCAGTCGTAATCAGTTTGGTGAATACAATCCAGGTAGTAGTGATACAACTGCTAGGGAAGCTACCATAGTTAATAACAGTAGTGAGATACGTATTGACGAGCGTAGGGATACTATGGCTGATATGCTTACGGATGTAGTAAATGATGTGCATCACATCATCTTTAATAAGTGGGGAACAGATGAGGTAATAGACATCATAGGTCCTGCTGGTGTAACTATGTGGGTATCCTTTAAAGGAGAGATGCTCAAGAGAGGTCAGTATAATGTTAATGTTGACCCTGATACAGCTATCAATCAATCCCGTCAGCAGAGACAAAATACAGCTATACAAGTATATAACCTGTTAAAGCAAGACCCTATGGTAGACCAGTTCCAGCTACGTTCCTATCTAATGACTGAGATGGCAGGCACACAGTTTGATAATATGCTCAAGTTACCACAAGAACAACTAAATGGTACGCAAAATAATCCTTTAAGTCTTGAAGAAGCTGGACAACAGTTCAGAGGTCCTCAGGTGCAAGCAACAGGAGGTAATCAGTAATGCCACTATATGATTATAAGTGTGAAAGATGTCATACAACCATAGAGGTATTCCATAAGATAAAAGAGAATCCTCCCCTATGCGATTGTGGAAGCAAGTTGGTTAAGTTAATACAACCTGCTAGGGTGCGTATGTTTCGGGCAGGTATATATGAGCATATAGCACATAATCCTATACAAATTGATAGTATGAAGCAGCTTAAAAAAGAATGTAAGAAACATGGTGTTACATCAGCTTATGCTGAGGATATCTGCTAACCGTCCATATGGTGGACACAAGTGAGGAATATTTATGAAAGATGATATACGAAAAATTACTATTACCATAACCGACCTAGATTTTACTAATCCCAAGGTTGAGGTGGAAGGGGAGTTTAATGGTGCGCAGTCTCGCAGAGCTTTAGCTGCTGGTGGTAAGTACATAAGAGTTAGGGCTACTCGTGCTCACTATGAAAGACAATATGCAGAAGAGGCTGCGGCACAGGCTAAGGAGGATGCTAAGACCGTAGCTAAGCAAAAAGCTAAAGAGGCTGCGGATATTCTTACGGAAGAAAGACTGGCTAACGAGATAGAAGAACAAAAGGCAGATACCATTATTGATAGCAGTGATGGTGTCGGCTGGGAAGATACAGACGAGGAAGATGACGACCATCTTCTTAATACACATGATACCGATAACGGTGTCCTTAATGAGGATAAGTAAATGGCAGAAGAAATTAAAAATGAAGACGTATTTAAAGAATTCACTAATAAGATGGTGGGTGCTATTGATGCCCTAGGTGAAAGAATTGGTACTATCGAAACTACGGTTGGTGCGCAAAGTACTAGCCTACAGGCAATACAGGATAATGCAGTAGCCCCCGCTCCGATTATTAAAGATGAGGAGACAGTATCCCTAGCAGAGATGGACTTAGAATCTATGAGTCGCGGTGATTTTGCTAGGGCTATAACAGCGGCAGTTGTGAGTTCTATGAGAGAAGAATTTAAACCAATCAACGAACAGGTTGGCACTTTACAGAATAGTAACGAAACACAACAGCTTCGTACTGAGTTCAATGATGTAGCTAATAAGCATACTGACTTTGGTTCTTATAAAGACATTATGCTGGGAATGGTAGAAACGCATTCGCATTTATCTGTACAAGAGATGTATACGATTGCGAAAGCTAATAATCCTGATATTGCTACACAAGCAGCAAGTGCGGAAGCTGAGGCTAACCCGCCTGCAAACAAAGGAGACGCCTTCGGGGGTCTAACGCCTACAAGTGGTTCTACAATACAGAACAAGGGTGAGGCAAATACCACTGACGCAGCAGAGGAGGCATGGGGCGAAACCATGACTGATACCCCTGAATCGGCAGTAGGCTAACTTTTCATTAATCAAATAGGAGTATAATCATGCCTGCATCTTTAACGGAACAGCTTGATAATTTATATACTACTACGTGGCAGAACATGAAGAGCACCGTTGCGGATTCTATCTTCGACTCAACACCGTTTTGGTTTTGGCTCAAAAGTAAGAATAAACTCCGACAGGAGCGTGGTGGGCGATTCATATCTGAACCGTTGCAGTATGATAGGAACGATAATGTTCAGTGGATTGGGAAAGGCGGTACTGTTCCCCTCAATGACTTTGAGTTCTTAACAATTGCTAAATATGACTGGCGATACCTAACGGCGTCAATAGTTAGATTTGGTGTAGACGACCAACAGAATCGAGGCAAGAATGAGATTATTAATCTTATGAAAGCTAAGATGGAGAACAGCAAGAACGCACTTGTATCAGAACTAGAAACACGACTCTTCGGAGCTAGTGGTGCTGGGGATAGTGCAGTTGATGGTCTTCAGTTGTTAGTTGCCGACGACCCTACAGCATCTGCTACTATTGGCGGTATTGATCAGTCATTAGCTAGTAGTGCTTGGTGGAGAAATAAGTCCACTAACAATGGTTCGTTTGCTACTAACGGCACTAACAACATGCGTACCATGTTAAACAATGTGAGTAATAACTTGCAAAGTGATACTACGGATATTATTGTTGCTGGTCAAACCCCATACGAGTTGTATGAGAATGAAATATTCGATACTCATTATCGTGTCACTAACAACAAGTTAGCAGATGCTGGTTTTGAGAATCAGGTATATAAAGGGCGACCTATGGTTTGGTCTCCTTCATGTTCTAACTCTCGTATGTATTTCTTGAATACGAATTTCTTATCGTTTGTCTTTGACCCGATGATGAATTTCGATATGACAGAATGGAAAGCCATCCCTGACCAAGTGAACGACCGAGCAGCTCAGGTTATCCTAGCTGGTTCAATGACGGTCTCACGACGTCGTTGTCAAGGCGTTCTTCATTCAATCACAGCATAGGAGGAATTAGAAATGCCTAGTGGATTAAAAAGAGTATTCCTTACACCCTTCGACACTGTTGACACGAGTGATAAGGAAGGGGTCGGTACTATACGATTTGAAGGTAGTAAAATCTATAAGTACATCCAATATAGTGAAGAAGCCGCAGCCGTTGCTAGCGTAGTCGGAGAGGTTGCATATTACGTAGCCGCTTCTGGTTATGCCAACAATGATGTAACTTCTGATCTATCAGCTTCTGATGCAGTTGGCGCGGGTGTCTTACAGGCTATTCTTGCCGATAATGAGTATGGTTGGATTCAGATCAAAGGTTATGCGGTTCTTACCATTGCCCTAACAGCAGGTGCTGACGGTGACCCGTTAACACCAACTGGTAGTGCAGATGGTGCGCTAGATGTATCAATAGCTGTATCAGACAATGTCTGTGCAACTGCTGGTGATATCTCAGCGCAAGAGATTATGTGTAACTTTGTATTTTAACTGGAGGGAGGGGGGCGAAAGCCTCTCTCCATTTATACTATGGGTACTTTGACATATTTACAGATTAAGGAGGAGGTCTTAGGATTCTTAGGGAATCGAGACGATTTTACATCGCGCATAGATACTATAGTAAACATAGCACAGATGCGTATTGCTCGATTGAGTAAGTTCGAAGAATTAAAAACAAGCCTGACTGATGACTTAACATTAACAGGTGGTATTACGGCAGACAAGGTATATACATTACCTACAAATTTACGAAATATTTTCTCCATTAAAGTATATGAAGATACTGGAGATAGATATGTTAAGCTGGTGGGATTATCTTCTACACAGTTTGATAAGAAGTTTACAAAGCCAAGTAAAGAATCTAGAAACATGCCTGTGTTTTATCATAGATGGGGAAGCACAATTGAGATGTATCCTATCATAGATAAGAATTATAAAATAGACATTAGATATAATAAATGGCCTACGGTATTAGCCGCAGACGGAGACTTATCTGACTTACAGGAGAAGGATGATGCTATTATTACCCTAGCAGCAAGTTGGATGTTTATGTCTTTGAAGAAAAAGGAAGATGCTAATTTCCAATGGGGAGTGTATAAGAACATGATGAAAGATATATTGGGTGAGGACAGGGAGAGTTCTGATATAACTTATGGGGTAGACCCTAGGAGACCGGTAGCAGTAGGTCTTGGTTATGATAATCCGTTTGTTCGGGGTATGAACTAGTGGCTAATCTTATATCCCTTAACCAGCCGGTGCTTCAACTGCGACAATCTAATGTAAAAGATGCTGACTTGTATAGTGAGTTACGTACATTACTTAGGGACATTGAGAAACAGTTCTTAGCAATTGCTATAGCTATTAATGACAATACAGCAGGGGGTGCTGTAATTATTCTTAATGGTGCTACATCAGTAGTGGTTACTCATGGAGTATCTTTTATACCATTAGCACAAGATATTAATATTATATCGACAGAGAATCCTACTAATGACCCTGGGAATTTCTGGCTCTCTAGTATTACAAACACACAATTTACTATTAATTGTCGCCAAGATCCTGGTGCTTCTGGCTTAGGTATTAGTTGGAATATTCATAGAACAACTTAGGAGATAATAGTATGACAGTATTTACAAGAACTTGGAATCCCGCCTATGAGGCACTTCCACCAGATACAGAGAATGCGAAAAATGGCGCTGAGAGGATTAACGAGACTAAGGTTGATACTCGTGAGAGATTTGAGGTAGACCATTCTCAGGCAGGTGATGTAGATGACGGTATGCACAAAAAGGTAACCTTTGTTGACCCGCTTGGGGCGAAGCCACTACAGTTGAATGATGAAACATATCTTTATAGTAAGGATGTAGATGGTAGTGCTGAATTGTTCTTTGAGGATGAAGCAGGGAATGAGACACAACTGACTGCTGTAGGTAAAATGGTAATTGATTTAGTGTATCCAGTGGGTGCTATCTATGCATCTGCATCATCTACATCCCCAGACACGTTATTTGGTGGTACTTGGACAGCTCTTGCTGATAAGCAGACTTTGGTACAGCAAGGTACGTATGCCGCCGGCACCAGCGGTGGCAGCTCTGTGGCGGTTAATGTAGATCATACACACAGTGATACATTTAGCTTATCATCTGACGGAGCGCATGCTCATAATGTTAGGTATTCTTCAGCGTCGTTAGGGGGGAGTTCTGCACTTACTGGCCTACAGAGCTCTAGCGCTACTGGTAATACAGCGTCAAGCGCCGCTATTAGTAATGGCTCACACTCCCATACGATGAGTGGTGGCGTCTCATCAGCTGGTGTTTCCGGTACAGATGCTAATATGCCTCCTTATTTATCTGTTCACATGTGGCAGAGAACTGCATAGGTGACTTATGGCTGAGATTATTAATAACTTACCAGAAGAAGGATGGCAGTATCAAATCATAAATGAGCTAGGTGGAGGCTTAGTTCAGAATGTGCCTAAGCAGCAACTTGAAGATGGGCAGTTTCCTTTCTTAGAGAACTTAATATTTAAGGATGGTTTAGTACATGTAGATACAGGAGTCGCCTTGTTTGGTAATATAGTACTGGGTGCGCCAAGAATAGCTTTTCAATTCTTCCTAACTAATTCTACTGATTTCTTAGTCTTGCTAACAAACGCAGTGTTTTATACGTGGTCTAGTGGTACTAGTAGTTGGTTACCTTATAATGATGGTACTGTTACTACAGTGACTAATACCACAGTTCCTTTAGGGGCTGCTCAAGTATCTCTTGTCAGTACTACTGGCGTCTTAGTTGGAGATATCATGTGCATCACTCTTGATAATGGGCATATACAAGCAGTTACAGTCACAATAGTTGCCTCTCCATTAGTAGACTTTACCGAGCCTTTGCAGGATGCTGCAACCAGTGGTAACGCTGTATATGAGACTACTAAGCTCTCCGGTACAGATGATATACAGCCGAGCGTGACAGTGTACCCATATAATGATTGGATGGTTTGGACTAATGGCGTTGATAATCCTATGTACTTTGATGGTGCAGTATTAGCGGTTATTCCTAACTTACCCAGCTCCGGTGCTACATTATGTAAACTAGTTAGCACCTTTAATAACAGACTTATGTTAGCCAATACCGATGAAGCGGGTGTTCCACATCCTCAGAGGATTCGATGGTCAGATGCTGGTGACCCAACAGAGTGGTTACTTGGGGATAGCGGGTTTCAAGACTTGTTCGATAGTGAGGACTTCTTAATAGCGGTAGCTCCTCTAGGACCTTTTCTGATGTACTACAGAGACCGTAGTATTGTACGAGCTGAATTCGTAGGCTCTGCTAGTAAGTTGTTTAACTTTGAGACTGTTATATCTGGTGAGGGTGCTATTAGTCAAGATACTGTACTTGATGTAGGGGACTTCCATATGTTCTTTGGAAGTGCTAATATATACGAATATAAAGGTGGCTTCGATTTAGAACCTGTTGGTGATGTTATATATAAGAAGGTATTTAGCTCTACAGGCGAACTTGTACCTAATACAAAGCATCGCGGCTTTGGCTTGTATATTGAAGAACTGGATGAATCATGGTTTGTCTATCCTCATATATCATCTGATGCGTACCCCTCAAGGGTGATTAGATTTAATGCTCAGGGTGAGGGGTGGTGGCAAAGAACTTTCCCTTTCCAGATTAGTGGATTTGGCTACTTTGAAAGTACTGGTAACGTTACGTGGAATGATTGGGATGGATTGACTTGGAACGATCTTAATTTTCCGTGGAACGCTAAGAACTTACAAGATAATGCGCCAATTATTCTATTGTGCGGTGCAACAGGACAGATTTATACATACGATTATAACGCTGTTACCGATGCTGGGACAGACATCTCCTATGTATTAGAAACCAAGGCTTTTGGTCATCCACGAGTGTCGTACAGGTTTGATGAGTATGAGTTCTATCTTTCTGGGGCTGATATAAAAGTTGAGTATTCCTTAGATAGAGGTAGGACGTGGTTCGACCTGATAGTGACAACAAGCCCTGGGGCACAGGTTATAAGTGTTCGGTCATACAAACAGTTAGTGGGTAATTATATAAGTTTTCGATTCTCTGGTAGTGATGCATTCACATTAGAGAGCTTTTCATTTCAACATTCAGTAGAGAGTGAGCACGGGGGATAACATGGCAAATATAAAAGATGTAATATTAGGCGTAGCACCAAAAGCGGTCATAGAACAAAGGGATACTATAAATAAGGAACAGAAGAGTGGTCTAGCTGCTTTGTTACAGGAATTGCAGGGGGATGCTCCACAAGTATCTGTACCAGTCACGGAGGGTCAGCAAACATTAATAGACCAATCTGTGGGTGGTAATGCAGTTGCTCAGGGGGAGATAGACTCTAGCACAGAAGCTCTTAAAAGGCTGTTCGACCCAGCTGGTGACTTTGATGACCAGGTGCAGAATCCTCTAATCAGAGACTTTAATGAAAACATACTGCCGCAGATATCAAGAGGATTTGGCAATGACTTCTTTAGTTCGGAGCGTCAAAGAGGTGATGAACGAGCTACTGAGGATTTGCTTCAAACCTTAGTCAGCGAGAAATCTAGATTCTTGCGGGATGACAGAGCTACTCAATTAGGGGCTGGTAATAGTTTAACTGCTAATGCTAGTAATCGTGGAACAATCCTACAGCAATTCTTACAAAGTGCTGGTATAGGTAGAGATATTGAAGAGGGTGGTAATCTAAAGGATGAGGGAGTTAGACAGGAATTGCTTAAGTTACTACTTGGTGCTTCAACTAATCCAACTAAGGAAACTATAGGTATTGCTCAAGGTGGGCAGAAGGGTGTTTTGGGTGATATAATCAAATCTGTTGGTAGTGCTTTTTCTAAGAAGTCTGATAGACGACTTAAGAAGAATATCACTAGAATCGGTACTTTTAATTGTGGTGCTCCTAAGTATATGTTCCAGTATGTTTGGGGTGACTGGAGCATTGGGTGCATGGCACAAGAGATTGGAGACTATGTCTCTGGCGCTGTCCTTATGGACGATGATGGATACTTTTCCGTTGATTATAGTAAGTTTAGTTAATGTCCATCAAATGGACAATAGGTAGGAGATAAATAATGGCTATTGTGATTAATGTGCCTAGGGATGATAGGTTTTCAGATATCGGAGAGGGTATAGGTGAACTTGTCAGCGCCTTAGTGGATAGGCGTAGAGATGATAAAGATAGTAAGACTATTGAAGGTATAGGCAACGGCTCAGTAACAGTATCAGAAGGATTAGCAACAGTTAGTGCTAGGAATAGGGCTGCTGCTCAACAAGCAGGAGCTAATTATAATAGAGATAATCCTAAGAGAAGCTTCTTACAGTTGGATGACGCAGGTGGCGCTATCAGTGAAAGAGTTGGTAGATTTAAACAACCTGGGGAGGTGAGTGCTAAGGTAGCTACTTTTAACAAGGAAAGAAAGGCAACTGACAAATCAGCAGCCCTTAGTGAGATTCGTTCCACTCAGATTAATGATAGCCCTACCTTTTCTGATGTATCAGAAGCTGGTAGAAACAGAGCAGCTCGGAACATTAATGACCAGAGCGTTGACCTAAGTAGATTTAATAAGAATCTGTATGATAAGCTGGGTGACTTAACAGGGGATAATCGTATACGAGTGGATAGACGTAATATACACTATACCGATTATATCCGAGGAGATAACGGTAAACCTATTACTCTCGACAAAAATAAAGCTTTCACATTAGCTAAGCAAGATGCGGAGAAAGAGCTTCAGGGGTTTTTATCTGCTCAGAACTCTAATGATTTAATAACTCCTGAGGAATACTTTGGACGACCACAAGTGTTACCAAAAGATAAGGATGATACTACACCTATACCTACAGCTAATCAAGAGGTGTCACCTGTAGATGCTTTTAAATCTTTTGCCTCTAGTGCGAGTGATATTATTGGGGGTATGTTTAATGCTCAAGAGCCAGTTGTAACTGATAGTGATGTCTCTATAGTTGACCCTGAGATACGGGTTAGTGAGGCTACAGACTCAGCCATTAATGCCAACTACCCGTTACAAGATAAAGAGGAATGGGTAGACGTAGGAGAGGTGTATCCAATGGTTCCTCAAAGTATGATGGACGTAGTTAAAGCAGGTAATGCAGGAGCTGTTGCGCCAACATATGCTGCTATGGCAAACGTACCAGTACATGTAGCCCTTCAGCTGTTACTGCAAAATCAAAGTAAAGCTCCTACTATAACTATGCTGGAGACAAAGGTTATTCCAGACTCAGTAACTGACCCAGAGCAAGATGGTAATATAAACACTGGAACTATACAGAGATAACATTATGGCTATGTCACCAGAAGATATGCAAGTACTTATAGATGAATCTCGTATCAAGCTGCAGGAGGATAAGCAAAGACAGAATGGCTACATAAAGGATGTTCAAGCAAACCCTCCTGTTACGCAAGAAGAGCTAAGGGAGATGATAACTCAGCCTGGGCGAGAGCAGAGAGATGATGAAGGAGTACTTGATTATGTCGCTGATGAAGTTATGGATATCGGCTCCTCTGCTGTTGGCGCTGTTGAGTTAGGTGCTGAGTTTACCACAGGCATGTTTGCAGCATTTGCTGGCACAGTGGTTGGCACAGCTAAGGAAGTAGCAGATGACCCTTTAGGCTTTTTGCCAGGCCCTATTAATATAGCCCTTAGTAGCCTTGTTGAGAAAGATACTATGAAGAAACACGGTAAGTTCTTTATGGAAACATTCCAAGATTACACAGAAGCTATGACTTATCAACCGCGCACAGTTCAAGGGCAAGCCCTTAGCCATTATGCACAGCAGCTATTTGGCAAGTTCCAAGATTGGGGAGAACAAGCTGGAGATGCGGTACTTGAAGAGACTGGTAGTCCATTAATAGCAACCGCTGTTGAGACAGCTATAACAGGGGCTCCTGTGTATGTTCCTTTCATAGGTGGTAAGATACTCCAGCGCAGGGCGGATAAAGCTAAGTTAGAGAGACGTAGAGAACTTATAGACGAGGGCTTTGATACACCACTTGACCCTACAGCTATAAACCAAAGTATGTTGCCTGACCCAAGAAAGATAGCTAGCACACCTGTAGATAGGTTAGCCCCTGATGTGCAATCTATTCAGAATAAGACCGCACAAGCCAAGCAAGATAAACAACTAAAAGACCTAGAGAAGCAAGTAAGAGACCCTAATCAAAAGACACTTGATTTGGAGGAGTTCCCTCGTATTAATGAAGACGCAGCTACTCCACATCCAGACAGAGGGCGTAAGATTTCTACGTCTGAGGCTGTGTCCCGAGCTAAGAAGGTTGACCAAATACAAGATGCTAGTATAATAGCCAGCGGCAGGAGAGATATTCCCAGTGTTAGACAAGTAAAAGATTTAATAATGGAAACTACTTTTGATGCTTCTGCTGGTCTTAGGAGACGTATACTATCTGGTAATGATAAAACACAGAATAGATTACTAGAACTAGAGCATAATAAACAATCAGGAGCTACCCCTAAAGCACAGATAGATTATATAAAATCTGAGAATAAGATATACACTAATTTAGCTCGTGAAGATGGGATATTGTTAGACAAGTTTATTAACTCCCTACGTACTATACAGGTTGACCTCAACGCTGCGCTTAAGAAACAGCTTCCTCCTAAGCACTCAGGTAATAGAACAGGCGTAGACCATAAGATAGCTCTTGCTGTTACAAGAAAACGTATAGGTGAGGATAAGTATAATATGCTTATGAAACGAGCAGATGACTATTTTAGAGTTCATAATAGATTATTGGGTGACTTATTCGTAGAGGGGCTTATAACTAAGAAGCAGCACAATTCTATGAAGGGTGATATATACTCTCCCCGTAAGTTCTTAGAAAACGTTGACCCTCTTAATGAATCGTTAACCGCTGGTACTGTATCCTTTGATATATTCGGGAAGAGGGTTAAGCTCAATGATAGTGGCTTACGAGAACTTAACAAAGGCTCATTAGATCTGATGGAGATGAATTCTAAGTTGCTATTGCAAGAAGTTACTGTGCGCATAACCGCTAGGATTTGGCGTAACCAGAGTAATGTAATGCTACTGGACTGGGTTAAGAAGAATCCTGATAATGGTTGGGTAAGAGTTGCAAAAGAGGGCGAGAAAGCTGGCAAGAAAGGTTCTATTGATGCATACATAGATGGTAGGAAAGCCACTATGCTTGTAGATAAAGGTATGGCATTGCAATGGGTAGGTAATACTTACGTAATGGGGCATGGCTTTAGTAGCTTCTTACGCACCCTATCTGGTCAGACTATTATGAAGCCTCTAACAACTGGTATGAACCCTGAGTTCGCACTCAAGTTATTCGGTTTGGATATAGTACACGCTCACTTTGCTACAGATGTTTTCTCCCCTAGTGCTCCTATATATTCCCTGCAGCTGGGTAAGAATCTAGCAGTTACTATGAAAGACGCATTCTTTAAAGGTGATAGATTTGAGGCTTATATAAACGAGGGGGGTGGTATGAATTTTCTAACGCATCAAGGAACAGATGCACTTGGAGGTAAGGGAGTTATAAGAAGTAACACAACTTGGCGTAAGACTAAGACAGCTTTATCTTTCCTTAATGAAGGCTTTGAGATATGGGTTAGATTAGCTATACAAGAAAGATCTATTGCTATAGGAAAGAGTCCATCAGAGGCAGCGCTTATTGCTAGAGAGTATATAGACTTTAGTCAAGGCGGAACGTTTAGCAAATCTATTGATACAGTGTTTCCATACTTCAACCCTGTACTGCAATCAGTCAGAAGTATTTCTGCCGCTGCTACTAGGGGAGACAAGAGTCAGAAGGTTTTGGGGCTGAGAAAGAGATTCCTCTACCAAGTAGCTGAGCTTAGTGCTTATATGGGTGCTTGGGCTATGTATCAGGAGTTACACTTTCCAGAAGTTATGCGTCAGTTACCTACAGAGGAAAAAGCTAAATTCTTCATATTCCCTGTTGGTCGTGGTATAAGGAATAAGCAAGGTGAGGTGCAGTACGCTTATGTCAAGATAAGAAAGGATAACGTAGTTGCTGCTTTAATCAACCCTGCGGAGATGGCAGTTAGGAATATAATAACTGGCGAGGTTCCAGATGACCAAACTCTTGCATACTTCAAAAGTGCTAGTCCAGTCCTACCGGCAGAGCTTAGTACACCTACAGGAGGAATGCTACATACCTTTACATATAACCATGACTTCTGGGGAAATCCAGTATGGAATAATCCTGACTTAGATGCCGGTGTATCACCAGAGGATGAATTTACAGGACATAGTGTAGGTAAGGAACAGAGTAGTGTTTTCTTCCGTGATGTAGGAAAAGCTCTTGGTATGGCTCCTGAGAGATTAGAAGCAGCTATGGGTAATATAGCTCCTAGCAATGGATACCTAGACTTTGGCGGCTTCGCATATAAGAAGATAGTTGACCAAATGCTTATGGGTAATCCAGAAGATCCATTCCTAGCCGAGCAGGTATTTGAACAACAACTGACAAGAGCACCCTTTCTTAGGAAGATGATATCCCTTACGCATCCAGCATACAGAGTTATGGAAGATTCCAAAGAGCCTCGTACTAAATCACAAGTGCTTAGGAAGAACCAAGGAGATAATTTAGATTCTCTTATTGCTAATAATACATCTTTTTCTACGGTTAAGCAGTGGGTTAGACAACAGAAGCCGGAAGACCAAAAGAGATTATTGACTAGCTATATTACTAGGACTGAGCTTCACAAGATATTTAATGGTAAAACAGAGATGAGTCTTAACGTACCAGGACCTTTCTTCTGGAATCACGTAGCGAGTGAAATTAAAGATAATGAAGAGAAGGCTGAGGTGCTGTACTGGGAGTGGAAGAAGATGCCTACACCTCAGGACAGGAATAAATTCGATAGGATTATGAAACGCCTATCTGTTGATAAGCAAATACTGCCTGGGACGACGCTGAAGCACTTTAGAATTATGCAACAGAGATGGGGAACAGAAGGTATTATGACATCAGAAGATGGTGGCACATTTCACATGTATGGTAAGCGTCACTATATGAAAGAGATGCGTGTTAGGATGAAGCAACAAGAGGATAGGAAGCAACAAGCAGGTTCTATTGACCAATCGCTTCTTCCAGACATTCCATAACAGTTGTGTCCACGGAATGGACATTCCCTATTAGCATGAGTATTGAGAAGTATAATAATACTATAGATGTTAGCAATAATAATACTGACGCTACTGTTGCTATAGATATGTAGTCTATATGTCTAAAGTTTTTCATTAATATCATCCTAAGTATTTATAAGTGACCTCGCCCTTTAATGGGTCTTGGCTCATACTAACTAACTGCATTTGATTCATCACCATCTCAATCATTTCCATAGTAGCAGGGTCAACATCTCTGTAGAACTTACGTAACAGGTCAGAACGTTTAACAACCTTATTATCCCGTATATAAGTTATCACCTTATCTGCCATCTCGGAGTAACTAGCTCTACCAAGCCCGCCAAAGGCTTTAGGCATCTTCGCTTCTACTGTGTGGAGTAGTGAGTCGGCTCGGTTAAAATCGTCGGTGGTTATAAACAAGTCAGAGTTTCGACTCATAGAACATACCATAGCCACCTTACGCATGTGTGTTGCCCTACGGTCTAGATACCCAGAGAATCGTGGGTCATCTATTATTGTTTTACCCTCAGATATCTTACGTTCAAAATCTACATACCAATCGATATATAGTTGCTTTGCCTCAGGAGTGAAGGTGACTTCACCGTTAATAAGACTGATTTTTTCAAGGTCTTTTTTGAGACTGATACGTAGCTCGTGCATCTCTTCCGTGAATTTAGGTTCAGGAACAGTTTTTCCTTTGTCCTCTTCGACGACGAAGATAATCCTTGACGTAAAGCCGCCACCGACAGCCTCTTGCGGAAGTATAGACGGTAACCAGTCAGGGGCTGTTGCTCCGAGAAGGTTAACACACACCCCCTGAATCTTATCAGTCCCTGCCCCTTTCGTTCGGTATGTCCAAGTATCACGCGAATCAAACCAGTCGGTAAGGTCGGATAGAAAACCATTATCATTCTTCCTGAGGAACACACTCAGCTCCTCGCTCATGACAGTCATAGAGCAATGAAATATCATCCTGCCCGATGTACTATCTTGGTATTGATTAACAGCATCTTTCATATCACGAATGAGTGCTTCGCGAGTTATACTTTCAGATGCTACCCGTATTGTATCTATGCTCGATATTATATCCTTACCAATGTTCATAGCAGTTCCCTTACGGGCGCGTCCGGAAGGACCTACTAACACCACATATAGGTTTGGGTATAATGTATCGTGACCCCATTTAAAATATACTTTGCGCTGTAATGCACCTGCTATTAGGCTAAGTCCTACCCATGTATGGTATGTTACAGGTGGCTCAGTTTCATAAGTATATTTTAGGTATCCGTCGAGCCAATCACTAATCTCTCTGTTGCTCATATCTAAAGGAATCCTTATTATTATTTTTCTACAATGTTTTGAATCTGCCTACCTAGTTCTTCATCCCCAGCGTATATGTCTACTTCAACTCCATCACGCCAGTTATCAGTGCTCACCTTCAATTCATTCTGTATGGTAAACTCTCTTCCTCCGTATTCAATAGTAGGCTCCATGTAATCACCAATAGTTTTAAATACTCTAGCCATCTTAGCATAGTCACCATCAAGCGGGGATTGTCCTAACAAGCTATCATGTACCTGTGCTAGTAGTTCTGGCGCACACATATCTGGTCGTCTATCATAGTAGAATTTTTCCATTCCAGTATTTACTATATCAACGACTGTGGATTGGGGTAAGAAGGCGTATGCTTCCTTAAACAGTTTCTCTTCCCATCTACCGAGGAAGCGCATAGATCTACCGAAGCAGTTTGTGAGGGTTCTGTCCTGCTGTAGCTTATCCTGTATACTCTTATGCCATAGGTTGACTCCTGGATATACAATATGCTTATACATGTGGCATATACGTTTTGCGTCACCCTCAAGCATCTCATTAATAAGAGCAAACATCTTGTAACCCTCGTCATAGTTCAGACCATGATTACTCTTCTTACCACACTGTCTAATAGTCATAGTACGGGGCAAGAATACTGCTTGTTCATACGCATGTTGATTAGCAAGGCTACCCTTTATTAACTTTGCTCGACCTTGGGATACTAAATTAGGGTCGTTTGTATGACCGATTATAGCATCCTCCTCTTGTATAAGTTCGATTGGTACACCTGTCATAAGATGGGCAGTATAGGCGTGAGGGTCTAAGCCCTCCTCAACAACCTTAATCATATTAGCATCGCCGCTAAGGTAGGCTACCGCTACCCACTCAGCGCCTTTCTTATCAATCTCCCACATCAAGTTACCAGGGTCTGGTACTATGAATCCTTTGAACTCTAACGGAAGATTTTGCATATTCATACCTGTGCCGAATATAGTCTTAGATGAGGATAGGCGACCAAACTTCGTACCTCTTGGATTGTATGAGCAGCGAAGTCTACCATCTTTGTCATACTCCATGTCTAGGTAAGTGCCGACCATCTTACGCATACCTCTTATATCTTGGACTAGCGTTGCTTCGTAGAGTCCTTTCCTAGCCGCTGTTCCACGAGCAATTCGTTGCATCGCCTTATCGTCAGTTGTAACGGACTTCTTATACTGTCCACCCACGCGTTTAGAGTTATAGTATGGAGGTATGTTTTTTTCAACGTAGAAGTAGGTTTGACAATCTTTCGGACTATTAACATTAAGTTCTCTTCCACATAGTTCATTAAGACGTAGCTGCTTCCTATCTATTTGTTCGTGTAAGCTCTTCCTCAGTATGTCCAGCTTCTTAAAATCTACCTTCACACCTCTTGTCATCATATACATCAGAGGGTTTAACAACCTCATAGTGAAGTCATACGTATAGGCAGAGTCCTTTGTAACCTTCCAGATCTCCTCCTTACATTGGAGAGTATTAGCTACGTCATAACCATTATATATTAGTACTGATTCATCTAACATGATACATACCCCACTTTATTTTTCCACCCATGAACTTGCTTTTCGTAATCCTGCTGTAAACCCTATACTGACAGTCTGTAGTATAATACCAAGAAGGAATGGTATCGCCGCTATTACTGCTAATAAAAATCTTATTACATTCTTCATAAGGAACCTCGTTATTATTAAGCATCGTTTTTGATTTGGTCTTTTTTCTTCCAACTTACCATATCTTTCCAGTAAGGACGGTTACAGTATATACTTGTTAGAAAGGCTAAAGATTTAAGAAACTCTGGATAGGCGATACTGTGCCTTATCATGGTGTCATATATAGTGCCGCGTGTTACAATCCTATTACGAGCAAGCAAAAACTGCATATCGAATATAAAGTTCTGACCAGTCTTTGCTATGTTCTCGTCATACATAATGATAGCAACCAAACGCCAGAGGTTAATTTCCTGCTCAAGCGTGTATAAATCTTTGCCATAGAAAGGAATTACTATACTAGTATCTATCGATTTACCAAAACCTATACAAGAACACTCATAGTTAATCACTTCAATATCTATACTGACATGCTTCCATGTAGCTATCTCCTCTAACCACGTAACAGCATCTAGATAAGTACGAGCAATCTCAACCTTAGTCAGGTCATACTTTAATCCTTTATAAGATGAATGCTCCTTTGCTTTATTCATATCGTGGGATATGTAATGACGAGCTATGTAGTCACCGAACTGAACCTTTGCTGGATGTATGGTAGGGATGACCTTTAGCAAAGGGTTGAATACACAAGGGAATATATAACCACGACACTTAGTTACATCCATCCGTCCAGTTAAGGCGAAGGTAGCAGCCTCTCCCATAGCAATTACTATGTTACAGTCTAGTTCAGATATTTCTTTTTTCAAGGCGTTTACGGCTTCCTTACCTAGGTCTGTGAATCCTTTCTTCTCACGATAGTATAGTGTAAACTTTGCTTCTATCTTAACTATGTTAGTTGCATAAACATCTGCGCGGGTAAGATTAGCTCCATGTAGACATTGCTCGTATATAGTGCCAACAGGTCCTGAGAATACTCTACCAGAGCGGATTTCCCACTTAGACATAGACTCACCTACGATACATATCTTACTTGATTTCTCCCCATCACCGAAGTAGGAGCGTTCCTGTTGTACTGGTATGAATGGCATATCACACACCCCATGGAATATATACGATTGGTTTTCCTAACTCATTAGCTTTTTCTATCTCCTTGGCAACACCCCCACTAACCTCCCAATCAGGTAGGCATAGGACGTGTAGTATATCACACCGTTCGATTAAGAATACATCTAAATCTTCCCAAAAGGAGAATCCATGCGCCTTAATACCTAAGGCTTCTGCCATGTTATGAGAGTGAGCAATAGGAGAGAATGCTATATTACCACAACAGATAAGGTTAGCAGTATACTTACATACCATATCAAATCTTTGTTGTCTTACACTAGCTTGTTGGTTAGAGTAAGGACTTGCTACATATATAAAAGGTTTCATTCTATAAACTCCAGTCCTAGAAAATTAGGATAAAATTGTTGCCAACTATGAATCTCGCCACCGGTATTTAAGTTCACCTTTATCATCCCCTTTGGATACTCCTCATTGGGGATGATAATAGCAAAGACTTGATACATCTTTTCGTGAATCACTAACTTAGTATTCTGAGTCACTGTCTTATCTGTACCTTTACGTACTAACCTCATCGGTATTCTCCTCTAGTATGTCTGCTCCAAAGCCATCTTCTAGTAACGACGCAAGGAACAGAGGTTTATTATTCTCATTAAGCTCCCAGCCAAAACCGGTGCAATGATTCTGGTATGCAGCCCTTAGTGTTATGCCTGAACCAAGGAACGGAACCATAATAATTGAGTTTGGGTGAACAAATGTCTTTATTATTTCATTCATCAGAGCAAGGGGGCGTTGTGTAGGGTGGTACTTCTGTGCCGCTGGGGTTGGTTTAAAAGAGAATACATTACTACGCCCTTGCTTCTGCACCTCCGGCTTACCCTTACGTGCGATAAGGAATGGTTCATAGCAACGTGCTAAGTATGTCTTAGGCTGATTTGTCTGACCAGAACCCTCTTTACCATCCTCTCCTTTAAGCCATATCCCAGGTACTGGGTCAACTATAAAGCCAACATCTTCCAAAGAATCTCGTATGAGTTGTTGCCATTGGAAAGCGTGCCAGAAGATAACCCAGCAATCCTCACCTGCACAATTAAACACATCAGTACATGTACGTGTAATAAAATCTTCATAATCATTAGTCTTTACCTCGTTGTAATTAGTTATGCTTCCGTCCTTTGTCAAGTCAGCCTTCTTAATATTCTGCAGGTCAATGGCATAAGGGGGGTCTATCTCAATCAAACTTACCATACTATTAGGATTAGCATCATACATTTCTTCCATGCCTAGGAAAGCATCCCCTATCGTATAATGAGTAACAGCAGCCAGTATAGCAGGATTCTCTTTATGCTTATCCACCGCTTGTTGGGCATCTATCTTTTTAGATATATTAACTAGGACTTTATTAGCATCAGCCTCGGTTTTACAATTCTTAAGTTCCGGTACATTCTTTAAGGCTTCGGCTAACTTTAAGTCTTTTGCTACAGCACTCTTACCTTTACCTAGTAACTCAGCAGTCTTCCGCCCACTCCAATTAGGGTCATTAGCCTTCTTAAGCTGGTCTATGTAATCAGTCAGCTCGGCTCTCTCATGCCAGGTCATATCCTGCCTGTATAGGTTTTCTACTAACTCAACCTCACGTAAGTCTACCTCAGAGGAGGAATCCTCCAGCATTATGCAATCAATATGAGATAGTTGACCCATCACATGAGCCATGTATCGCCGACCACCTGCCATTAACTCCTTCTTAGAGTTGATAGTAACAGGTTGTATTAGTCCCGTCTCTTTGATAGATGTACTAAGTTCTTCAATACCCTCATACTTTTTACGGAATCTCTTACCTATTATTATATCCACTATAGGTATAGATATAAGCTTACGATTACTCATGGTCTCTTTCCTCATCTTTGTATTGCACATCTAAGGCAAATAATGTTAGTAATTTTTCTTGGTCTGCTATGTTATGTATATGTGTTATGGAACTGGTATCCTTGTTCTTATCATTAAATAGGATTACTATACTCCCTTCTGAGAATTCAACCCTAAGGTCCTCGTCCATATGTATTATAGATGTTTCCTTACCTTTGATTAGCTTAGTATTAATCTTTGTATATTTATTAAAGAACAACATGAACGGAGGAGGTTTCTGTAGTACATATATCTGTAGAGCCATTATGTATTCTCTGCTAGATTAGCCATCAGTTTTTCTATCTCTTCTTCTGACATATTCTTTACTAGATTCTTAATCTTATTGCTAACAACCTTTGTTTTTTTCTTACCTGCTTTTTTCTTATGCGCTTGGTGGCTAGGTTTTAGTACATATTTATTATACCTACACGCTCGGACTATCTGTTCCTGCTCATTCGCAGAAATGTCTAGGAAGTTTGGTAGTATATCTTCAATCTGTCTTGCCATAGTATATATCCGCCATTTCGTTTTTTCCCAATTCCCTGCCTCGTATACGTCCACAAGCATAGCACACCGCTGACCATATTAGTAGACACATAACTATAGTTGGTACATTCATTCTTCTATTTTTACTAACTTAACGTTATGCTTAACAAGAGCGGAGTAAAAATCTCCTGAGGAATCCTGTTCAAGATCTTTTATTAGTATCTCTACTATGTTACGTATAATATCAGACTTTGCTCCCCAAGGTAACATCTTATTCAGCAGAGTATTTTGTTCACTGTCTATTACTATATTTATTCTTGTTGTGCTATCATTATCCGATGACATTTTTATTACCTCTTGTGTCCATTTGGTGGACAATAGTTATTTACAAAATAGTATTCTATCAAGATCCTCTATCTGCTTTAATATTATATCCTGGTCTTCAAACAGTTTAGTAGGGGCGGATTCTAATACCTCACGTAAACACATATCCTGCTGAGGTATTAGTTGGCTCTCTATCGAATTGTCATTTCCAGATATCTTAGACAATACTATAGATAGTTGTACTTGTATCTGCCCCATTCTATTAACCGCGTTGTTTAATTCTGTAGGCATAGGTACGCCTACTATTTCACTATTTAATTGGTCACTCATATCTTGTTCCTTAAAAAGTACCCTAGGTGCTAAGCCCAAGAGTCAAGTTAATAAACCGCCTTAGCACGGTATTGGGTGTGAGGTTGCAGCATAGACCCCCCACGTAGCCTACGATGGCTCACCTACTACTGGAGACTCGCATTACTCGGAAGCTAAGAAAGGTATTGACAAACGATTAACCTCATATGGGCTATCAATAGGATTACCATCCTTATCTGTATCAACAAGTTCATTAGTCACAGAACAACTAAAGGCATGACCGTATAAAACATCTGTATCAAAGCCTTCTTCGCCGTAGTCTATACCAGCAACCTCAAGATAACGCTTCAGACCTAAGGACTTCTGGCGCACAGTATCAGCGTCATCCCCTTTGGTTGGTAGTGTTATCCAGTGCTTAACAGGCATAGCATCGTCATCGCCATCAATAGCATGTGTGATAGTAAGCATAGCCGAGCCACTATTAGCAGGCTTGTCGCTTACATCAGATATTACTAAGTCAAAAGCACCTGCTGGCACAGCACTTCTTTCTTTTATTGTTTCATCTAAATTTACTTGAATAAAACTCATTTGAGTTCTCCTTCGTTTTGGTTTACAGGGTGTTAAAGAATAATCCACCGAGTCCCTGCCCTTCTAGTGGTTTATCATAGTCGATAGTTATATCCGTCTTATAGTCAAGTCCTTTAGTTGAGCACCTTACTGTAGGAAACATCCTATCAGGTTTGGTTTGTGCAAGGTAATTGACGTTACCCTTTCCATCGGAGGAAGCCTCCAAATATAGTATCTCGCTGAATAACAACGGGAGTTTTTGCCTAAGCTGTCCTGTTACCAGTATCTGGTTATAGACTTTCTTAGTTAGTTCATCCTGCAACGTTTTGTAATGAGCAGTTACGTAGAGAGGTATCCCTAATCCAGTTAAGGCTCGAAACACATTCTTGATTGCTAACATCTGAGGACCGTAATCATCCTGCTGAGGCCATTGCCCACCACGACCGTTGATTGCCAATACACCGTCCATCACCATATCAGAGAATGTTGTCAGACTATCAAAGAGGATTACATCAAAGTCGTTGAAGAACCCACTCTCCAGTTTCTTCTCGAAGTCTTTCTCCCATGCGTTGTAGGCTTCAGCACCAGTCCTAGCTTTAGGTGAAGGTGCCTTGTTCTTTTTACTCAGAGAGGTTAAACGTAACGATACATCACATGGGTAGAACTCCTCATATGTAATATCAGCGCCCCTTAGTGACTGAGTTGCATTTGGGTCAAATAGATAGGCAAACTTACGACCTGGGATTGTCAGAAACTGAGTTGTTTTACCACCACCTGGGTCGGAATAGACCATCATGCGTGGGGTGTTAGTAGTTATATCTTTAGTATTAGGCATCATCGCCCTCCTGTTCATCATTATCATCTTCCCAGTCACCACCACAAGAGGTGCATGTAACAGGGAAGCCATCACCATCACCTAGGTAGCATCCACACACTTGGCATAGAGTACCATCTAGTATCATATCTGTATAGTCACCCACGGGCTTTATCTACCTCCTTTATAAGATTAAATACACCACGTCCTATGGTAGTGTTATAACTAGTAAGGTACTTCCCTGTACTAGGCCAAAAATCTATCTTACCTAGGTTGCCAGTAATACAGTAGTGATAACGAGTATGTCGTTTTAGTTCAATACCACGATCGGTTAGTATCTGGATAGATTGGTCTACATTATTCTCTTTTTTAATCTTCCTTCTACCATCATCTGCATGAGCGTTATAACTATCACTCATTACTCATACCTCTCTAGGCGTAGATGTTTATAAGTACGTATCTTACATGGGTCTGTTGCAAAACCTCTATAGTTAAAGAACGACCTGAGTAATAAATCACGAGTTACCACTAATGTACCACAATATATAGTACCCGCCCACACACGGAAGCCCATGTATTTATCCATTACCTTTGACCATACCCAGTTCTTCTATCTTGAGTACATCAAAAGGTTCCCAGTGTTCCTTCTTAAATCCTAGTGGTAGCTCTTGTGTAGCAGGATTAGGTAGCATTGTGCATATATCTTTGTATGTACAACCAGCCCATTGAGAACAAGCACCTGTGTTTTTGGGGTAAGCAGCAAGGTATTCATCATCAGGTTTTAATTGCTCATATCGGAAATCTTCATTCTCTATCATATTAACCCAAAATAGGGTGTCGTAAAGCCAACTCTTTAGATGTGCTTTAGAGCGATTGACTGGTATGAACTTGAATCCATTATGTACAGTCTTGTGGACAAGTGCAGCATCTACCCATACACTCTTGACAGATGAGCCATACAACATATGAGTTGCATATAAGTATCCATCTATTTGACTGTTCGGAGACCATGATGATATATAATCTGCTCGGAAGATGTCCTTCTTTGAGTAGCTCGTAGTTGTTTTATGCTCCCCTATTATTATATCTCCCTGCTTGTTTTTGAATAGCTTATCAAGACGTCCTATGAAGAACAACTCAGGGTCATCAGGGTCAAGGGGTACTGCAAAAGGCACCTCAATGCCGATTACTTCAAACTGTCGTATCTGCTCTCGACGAGTTTTAATATAATTATGTAGCATTTCCGCACCCACGCCTGGGGTTCGTGGCGACCAGTATGCTTGCATATCAGGAGACATTGTTAATGGGTCAGGACCTCCTTCCGCCAGCCATTGCTGATTGAAAGCCATGCCAGCAAGCTCGAATATCTCACGGTCGGTTTTATCTGAGTCTGCATGTAGCCATACAACGTCCATTGCGTTATGCCAGCACTGACCGAACAGTAATGGTCTTGCTAATCCTTCCCTTACCCAGTCGAGTCTGTGCCGTAGGAAGAACTTACGCATACAGTTACGGGCTTCACTAATTCTTGTATTATCATAATAACGAAGTGCCATCTTATTACCTCTTGGCTCATATGATCTTGATTGTGTATAAATGAGGGTATTAAAATAATCGTAAAAAGAAAGGGGCAGACTGCCCCCATCTTATAACTATATTGCTTTAACCGATACCAGCTTCCTTTAGAGTTGCTGCTACTTGTTCTGGTGTCATACCTTTCAACATTGCCTGTAGTTTCTCACCAGCAGATTTCTTCTGACGTGATACTTGTCCAGGTTTCCAGTCCTTTAATGCCGCTAGTAATTCCTTACCTTTCTTACCCTGACTAAGGTGACGTCGCATATTACCTTGGAGGGCAATAGTGCTAGCCTGACGGTAGTTATTAAAGACAGCATCTTTGCCATACAGCTTCACAGCTTCTTCCAGGTTCTCGCCAAAGTTAAATTCGATTACGCCTTCATTCTCACCTGTTACAGCACCTTTGTCATCTTTTGTTTTACCAATTGCAGTTACTTTCGTAGTCATCTCGTTTTCTCCATATTAGAATTTGAGAGTTATATTTCAGTTCGGCGGTATTGCCTGAACCAGTGTGTATTATATAGCATTGAATATCAGATGTCAATTGTTTTTATTGGTTCTTCATTAAAAAGTTACACCAGCTGTTGTTAATGCTAGGAATATTGCTTCTCTGTCTCGTGTATCCTCCGATTCTTCTTCTGTTTTTGGTTCACTTGGTATTGGATTCTGAGTTATACATAATAAATACTGAGCCTCCTTCTCAGATAGTTGCATTATGTATATAGTATCTATGCTTGCTGTCGCTCTTGCCATGTTGATTACTCCTCGAAATATTTATTAATAGTAGGTAATATCTTCTGCACTAGGTTAGCCGTATACTCTGTTCCCCACTCCCGTATAGGTAAATCACTGTATATACACTGGACAGCTCTTTGCAAAGGGATAGATTTATTTGTCACTACCTCTTCAACCAGAACATCTTTTGGTGCTCTATCAAGGATAGTAGCCCACCGCAGTATGTGGAAGGCTTCCCAAGGCGGAGGCGGTAACTCTACTGGTTCATCCTCAACAACATCTCTGACCACCACCTCAGGTGAGTTATTACCTAAGGAAGATGCTGCCATAGCCTTTCGTATGTTATCCATCTTATCTTGGTCTAGTCCATCAGGCAGCGGCTCTACAAATCCTACATCCTCCATGACGATAGGAGTTATTTCATCATTCGAGAGGGCAGATACTATGAAAGATAAATCTTCGGGTAATGGAAGTTTCTTTTGTATCCTATAGTTATCTGTAGCCCCTTCTATGAATCTTCTAACAATAGTTGCTAGGGGTAGATTAGTTGTGTTAACACCATTAACTTTTAATACCTGCAAACATGTGTATACTGCCTCATCTGATATACGTAAATGTACTACTTTACTCATCTTCTAATTCCTCTTATTGACGCTCTCGCGCTAATTCTTCTTGCCTAACTATATCAAACGCTTCCTGCAGTTCTGCATCTATCCTCTCATCACGGATTGAATCAGAAGTTGGCTTCCATGTATCAGGGGTGGAAGAATCCCCTATGTTTTTATTTATCATGGCTCTCTCCGGTGGCAGCAATCGCTACAACAAATGAAACCAAGGTGTACATAAACAGTAACCCTTGAGTAAATGGGTCTGTTGAGCGTAAGCCCAAGTTCAGCAATACAAGTGCTAGTGCAATGAGTGCTAGTGATTTAGTTCTGTTTGTTATTTCAAGTATCATGTGTTATCGCCAGTAGTTCTTGCCTCTTCCTTTCGATGCCTGTAATCGCTGCCTCTGCAACCGCTTTAATCTTTGTTGCTTGTGTATCAAGAGCAGCTAGCTCCGCATTAAGCAGTTCTATCTTATCTATGTCAGGGAAGTCAACTTCTACTACCTCCGTAATTCTTATATAATTCTCATCGTCCTTATAACAGAGTTGGTAATCCACATCAGAAATGAACTGTAGATATTCCAGACTAACTTGTTTAACTACACATAATTTCTTTTTCATAATCTTCTCCAATTAAAATACGCAATATAACAAGACATTGCATTTGTTTTTTCAATATCATACTAATTACTTATGATAGCTAGGTTTCCGGCAATATTGACGTAATTAAACACGTCACATAGGACACCTATATCTAGTTAGTTACCTGTAATAACATCACCTTTTTTTAAATCACTTTTCATAATCATATTTGCAAAATAGTAACTTTCTTTATAAGCATAAATCCTTCCGTCACCATCAGAAACGATAACGCCAGCTTCGTTACTTAACACTATTGTTATTGGCTGTTTGGCATCTTGTAATTCAAAAGGCAGGTTATCATTTCGGCATCCAGTCAAAGCAACTAACAAAACGCTCAAGCAGACTGCTAACCACGTGGTTTTTTTAAATATTTTCGTTGTGTTCATGTTCTCATTTCCTCAATTAATTCGGTGTTGTGGTTAGCATCGTCTTAGCTCAATCGTTATCACCACGTTTTAGCCGCCTCTCTCAGCCAGCCAAGCAAATTACCGCTTCTATCAAGCGTTTCGTCACAAACCCTAGCAACAGATACGCAATCATTCTTGTAAGATAAAACAAGGCGGTCAGCTATTTTCTGTGATAACACGTCATTTAACGCGGACTCACTAGCCGCCGTTTTTTTTTGTTAGAGGTGTATGCAAGCAACCTTCGGTCAGTTTCTTCATGTTTCCACTCATAATCCGTTCTCCGGTTAATTCAATAGTTATACCTCTATACCATCCACTGGGATATACAGAGGGTTTGTTGTTGGGCTGATGGCAACCAGTGCAGCCTGTAAGTATTTATCTGCTTCCCAGTGACAACCTTCTTCATGATCACAATATGTGACTCCGTTTGAGATAGTTCGCCAGCCAAGAAATATTCCATTAGCTGTAAATTCCTGAGTTACATATTCTTTTTTTCTGCCTGTTATTTTTCTTCTATATTTTTGAGTTACATGTACTTTTGCGCCAAAAGGTATAACAAGGCGTTCAACGGCGGACGCTTCGCATCCTGTCGCCGCTTCACTTTCTTTCTTCAATTTATCCATAGTGCTATCCTCAAATTTCGGTTATTGCGCCGGTTAACTAATGCGTTATATTCTGTCATACCCAAATGATTCCAACGCGCAAACACAAGATAGTCGTATCAGCATTCCTTTTTCACTCCCGCCTTTCGGAATAAGTCCATAATAGAAATCATCGTCACTGTGTATAAGCCCGACAAAAGTAAATAACATTCCTTCATCGTCGGTATATTCCCCGCCTATTAATTTATCGTACTTGCTAACTAGGTCATTCCAATTCTTCTTACTCATACATTCCTCTCAGTGTAAAATATAACAAGTCAATCAACAGCGACATCGCAGAAAACGCTCGTCGAGTTAACTCAAACGTTATGTTTCGTAAACTGGTATCCGAACAAATTTGCCGCATCTCGTACATTTACCAGTTTTTCTAAATTTTAAACCGCCAGTGGGAATGTCTGATTCGACCATTGCGCCATCCCATCCAAACAGACAAATACGCTGCTCCCAGTACGTTGTGTCAATGCCTTCATCGCTCTTACAGTGAGGGCAACATAACAAATCATCAGAGCGGGACTTACTAACTACGGCGCAATCCTCACTGTCAGGGTGTACCTGCTTGCACATGCTGCATGTAAAGTCTATTTGTGTATTCATCGTAAGTCCCTCAATTCAGCCGTTATGTGCTGTAATCGTCATAGCTGTGTAGTGTGTACGGTACAGTGCTAGGTGGTATCCATAATTGAGATAATGGCTGCCATAAAACCACTTCATCATCTACTCTATAAAATAATATTGAATCATCAGGTAATACAGCCCAATGTGTAGCATTATGAATATTTTCTGGCGGCTTAATATCTTTCGGTTTTTCAATATATTCAACATTATTAATAATAACTGTAGCCATTTCATACTCCAGCCCTGCACATAACAAGGCAATAAACGCGGACTGTTTATACTCCGCAGGTTTTCTAATTGGCTGGTGTGCAGCCGGTTATCTAAATCGTTATGTACCAGATAAATCTTTGTATTTCTCATTGAATTCATCGCCTGCAAAATTACCAGATATTCTTAATAATCTATTTTCTTCAAATTGCGCCCATGCCAACAATGCGTAAAAAATAATCATTGTTAGTGAGGCAGAAAAAGCGTATATTTCACCTCCGTTTGCATATGCACAAATCATTATTGAGCAAGCCAATAGCGCGTATAAAAAATCTATTCTTTTCATTTAATTAACCCTAAAAAAGTACATAACAAATCATTAAACGTGGACTGTTCATACGCCGCGTTTCTTTCAAATAGGCTTGTGCAACAGCCAGTTAACTCAAACGTTATTTATAATCCACAAGCTCAGTAGCCTGAGCCTTAGCCAATACGGTGAAATATCTATGTACAGATTCGCCAAATTCAAGCAGGTCGTGATTATGGTGTATTCGATAAAGCTCTAAAACTTCCTCAATACACGCATCGTTAATCTCGATCGGGTTAGCAAGCAAGCGTTTAGTTTCATCTATAATGCGCTGCTCTTGCTCTTCGGTGCGAAATGATGATGCTGGCGGGTCTATGGCTCTATCTAAACCGCTTGTGCCGCTTACAAAGTTGAGCAAGCTGTCTGTGTATTTGTTCATGTCGAATGTTATTGTTTTCATAGTAGTGACTCCATTGCGTGTTGCTGTGCTATTTCAGGATACTCTTCGTTAAGCTTATCAAGCTCATCTTCGGTTAATGGTCTACCATCGGCATCGTCTGCACTAGCAATGTAGGCATCGGAAAAATCAGGATAATCGTTCCTATCAGCACCCTCGATGACGATGTTCGTTAACTTTTTATCTACATCCTTACGCATCGTATCACCCATAGTATATAAGTTTATTATTAATTCGACCACTGGTGTCCATTCCGTGGACGGTTAGTTTTTAATCCTGCGCAACCTTGATTACTGCCTGAAAGTACTCATAACCACCAGAATCGCTTAGTGTTGCCAGCAACGAACCATGTGGTATCCATCCCATTTTCATAAACCTATCAACCTCGAAGGATAAATCAAGCACGTTTGTATGATAAAGTATTACATACTCTTCAATCTTATTCATGTTATACCTCCCCCTAGCATTTTTAGAAAACTATTCTTATTTATCCCTTCTCCTCTCTCAATTGATTCATCAATCAGGGCAACAAACATACCTCCAGTTAGTCCATCTGGCACATCTATCGTTGGGATAACAAACAGTAGTCTGCTTATCCTCTTCTTGATTAGTACAATCGCGTCTAGAGCATTATTAAAACGGGTGTAGTGTCTCCCCGTTGGTATTTCTAGCACTACTATTGTTTGCCTCATAACTGCGCCTCCACATACATGTTAAGGAATCCCCACCCAATCATTAGTATAACTACTATAGGCAAGGGGTAAATCATCTCTACTATTCTCTTAAGTGTTTTCATATTAATAACTCCTTGTTCCATCTCTCGATGAAGTTTAGTAAGTATGCTTGTTGCCATGTTGTTAACTCGATTTCCTTATCTATAAGTACTTCATCAGCACTACCTGGAGGCAGTCCATTATCAGAGAAGAATTCATTCAATTCTTCTGTTAAGTTTCTAATCCTTCTAGTCTTAATCTCAAATTGTGCCATGTTGCTAACTCCTATTCTTATTATTAGTTACATATCTGAATCTAGACACAACCTCCCACTGATCTGTTCCATGATAGTGGGAGGTTATTACCCTAAGGATATACTCTCTAACATCTACTACAGCGCATATATCCCCCTTCTTGATTAACCGAGACATGTGCTCAGCATCATCATAGTCTTGTATACATTGCACAAGTACGGACATCACCTCACCTCATGAGCCTTAGTATAACCTACTCTTGATGATAATGCCTCGTTTAAGCAGACATCTGATAAATCTTCAGGCACCTGTATATCTGCCAGAAGCACCTTATTTATATCTGATACCTTTCCTGTTACAAAGAAACATCTACTGGTAGCTTTTCCAGTTAGTATTATCTGTGTAAGGGATATATTCGGCAGATAACGGAATCGTATCATCACTTCACCTCATTAATAAAGACATCATTGCCTGCTGCTTGGTATTTCAATAGTATAGTCATTAGTGTTCATCTCCTTCACTGAACAGTTTAATAGCATGGTCGCCATGCGCACTATACGTACTAACACACAAGGATATTTCCTCAATAGGATAGTCATTGGCATCTAATACAATTAAGTCACCATGATCTTTTAGTAACTTTTGCAGGGTAGTAACCATTTCAGATAGTTCCATCACATCACCTCATTTGTTTCGCCATCGAAAGGGAACAATTTCCCATCCATGTGGAGCATTGTAACATTATAACAGTCAGATGTAAAGTCCTTTCCCGCACCTGTGAGTCCTTCCCAACATCTGTTAATCCTCAACACGCAGGGAGGCACATCGTGTGCAACTGGTAACTCCCCTGTTACAACGTCACATCGTTATACTGTTACATTGTTCCTCGGGGGTGTGTATGGATGGTGGGAGATCCCTTATCAACATATCCATCATCAGGTTCAACAGCAGCCCCAACAGATAAAGTAGACAA
>NVVL01000050.1 GCA_002402195.1 Rickettsiales bacterium
GCTATGGCTATGGCGATGGCTCTGGCTCTGGCTATGGCGATGGCTCTGGCGATTGCTATGGCTATGGCGATGGCTCTGGCTCTGGCGATGGCGATGGCTATGGCGATGGCTCTGGCGATGGATAAGAAAACCTTCATTCAAAACTTTGTTATACAGAGGACAAAGACACTTCCGGCAGAGGCTATAAGCGACGCTGTAACGGCCTACGATAGCATTGAGGCGCTTTTCCCAAAGTTCGCCAAGGATTCTAAGGAAGGGTTTCAAACAGCTAAGGGACGCTATATAACTGACCACAGGCTGGCCTGGTTTGATGCAATATGGACGGTATGGAACGTAGGAATATCCACAGGCACTAAAGGCGGCAAGAAGCAAGCAGGGGACGCTTTCCTCGACCAGATTAAAAATAAAAATGACGCAAAAATGGCTTACGCTTCAGCTAGAGAACACGCAGAAAAAGAAAGGCCAGCGCTTGAAGCAAAAGGGAGTACTCCACCTTATTTTAATAAGTGGTTTAACGATGGTCGATGGGATACTAAGCTAATTGTATCTGATGAGTTTGAGATGGATAGACCACCGCCAGTCAGCAAAGAGGTGATAGATCTAAGGTGCGGCATACACGAGTGCGATAACATTATTAAACAGTTTGGTGGTTATGGTGCTACGGAAGGAAACACCAACATTATCAAACAAGCGAAAGAGCGGAAAGAAGACTTAACAGCTAAATTAATGCAGGCGTCTAGAAATGAAACAGTTTAATTCGAAAGAGTGGAGTCAAGGTGTCGAGGTTGTGACCGGCGGAATGGATAGCGTGAGAATTATATGTACTGATGGGCCAGGTCATTATCCTGTTGTTGGATTCATAGGGAGCGACTCCGAAGCTAGTCAATGGAATGATATCGGGTGTTATTGCAGAGATTTAGGGACCGACTGTAGAGATATTTTCTTTAAGCCTAAAACAATAACAAAATACGCTAATATATTAACGAGAGGTAACGGGGATAAATATCTTTCTCCGAACATGTTTCATAATAAAAACCTAGTTCTAAATAATGCAGCCTCAATCGCAATTGCAACAATAGAGTGGGAAGAATAATGAATGATACAGAGCTGTTTTTATTTTCAATCGCTTGTCTCGTTTTAGTTTGCGCCGCTGGCTACGTGATATTCTCAGGATGAGAAATATAGGCGTTAGATATTGCAGAATTTGTGGGCCTAAAAATAGGGCTGAGTTTGATTTGTGTGAAAGCGGTAGAGTGAAAATGACATGCAGGGGTTGTTCTAGCTACAGACCGAAAAAAGCGTATACCTCTGAACTGGTAGGGGATGTTGAGTTTAATCAGAACTGGCTGGCGAGGAGGTTCTAGTGCTAGCTAAATGTATGCGGTGTAAAGAAAGGAAAGACCCTAAGAAAGACTTCGGTTTTCGGCTTAACGGTAAACGCAAGGAAAATTGTTTTGTGTGTGAGGAAGAGAGGGAAAACAATGTAGTAACTAGTCTCCCCACAAGGACATTAAAAACTAGTCAGGAATGGCTACTCAAGAGGTGGTGATATGGATAATCTACATAACGATATATTAGAATCATTTGAGAAAAACACAACTAGTAGAAACGTGAGCTATACAAGGGTTATCAGATGCAACAAAGGGCTTTGGAAAGTTAGCTCTCATGATTACGGGTTTGCAGAAGAGAAAGCGATTAGAGAGTTCTTAAAATATTATTTTACAGGCGTTTATGATGTTGATATAGACACCGACTTAATTAAATTTAGCAATGGCTGGATGCAGGTGTCCTATGGGGGATGAGTGGCTAGTTAACAGTGATCATTCTAAAGCTAAGTTTTTAGAGCACGTTGAAAAGATTTACGATGAACACAAACACGTTGCATTCACTATAAAAACAGGCAAGCAGCGCACGAACACGCAAAACGCATCAATGCATAAATACTGTGAACTGTTAGCATCAGAGCTAAACGAGAAAGGGCTAGATATGGATCTAGTGTTGAGCAAAGGCGTTAGTGTTCCATGGAATAAGATTTTAATTAAAGAATTAATGTGGCGTCCCGTTCAACTAGCGATGACTGATGAGCAAAGCACGACAAAACCTAAACGCCAGGATTATGGCGAGATATACGATGTCATTAATAAATACATAGCAGAGAGGTTCGGCATTTACGTGCCATGGCCCTCAAGGGAAGAAATGAAATGAGTGTAAAAATTAGAAATCATAAAGACGACCCTGATATGTTAGAAGTGTACTCAATCGACTGGCGCGGGGAGTTCACCCTTTGGGGCTCTGTTCACTTTGATATTCTGACAGAGTTTGAGGTAGAGATAACTAAAGATGATCTAGACAACATGGAGAGAGATCTTTGTATTAAGGAGGGGAAATGAAGGCATTAGAGTTAATAGAATCCCTGGGGCGCATTGTTAGCGGTTTGGCGAGAGCTGACATAAGGAAAGATGTAGACATGCAAAAAATCTGGATTAAGGTGGAGAGATGACAGAGTTTAATGGTGAGGAAATGGATGAGCTTTGCACATATGCAGACTTAGAGGGATCTGAGCTAGGGGAATATGTCGGGGTATTGGGACATGGGCGGCTCATATGGGATGAGCGGCGAATTTAGCCAGGATTTAAACAAAGAGCTTCATCGCTTGCTGGCTAGATTCAAAAATGAAACTGAAATTATAAAAATAACTGAGCCACGTCAAGATAGGGTATATGAGAAGTTAGTTTGGCTTAACGAATAACAAGGGGATTAACTAAGGATGGCTAAAAAGTGCAAAGAGTGTAAGAGCAAAATAGAAAACCCTTACAGCAGCACTCAAATAGCTTGCAGCCCATTATGCGCGATATTACTGGCACAAAAAGCAAGAGCCAAAGAGGACAAGAAGAAGCACAAGGAGATGAAAGAGAAAATTAAAACAAAAGGAAAATGGCTTCAAGAGGCTCAACAAGAATTCAACAAATATATAAGGAAGAGGGATGAGGGAAATTCATGTATTAGTTGTGGGCGCTCCACTGGGTGCAAGATTAACGCAGGACATTATAGAAGTGTTGGAGCGTGTCCAGAACTTAGATTCTGTGAAGACAACGTTCACCTACAATGTGAGCAGTGCAACTGCTTTAAATCAGGAAACGCCATTGATTACCGAATTGGGCTTATTAAAAAAATCGGATTAGATCAAGTTGAATGGCTGGAAGGGCCTCACGATCTGAATAATTACACGATAGATGATATTAAAGAAATCAAAGCACGTTACAAAATCAAAGTTAAAGGGATGCTATAGGGGGTTATATGAATGATTGACTTAAGAGATGTAAGGATCGACATATGCGCTACTTCACCGGCAATATCAGTGGGGGAAGTTGAGATTATTTTAACCTACGAACCTACTGGGCAGAGCGTTAGTGGCAAAGGCAAGTCAACGTATTTATTGAAGGAAAAGTTACTGTATCGATTGGATCAAAAGGTTCTTTGGGGGACAGGGGGTGATTCTATTTAAAAAATTAAATGACTTAGCGATTATACCAAAAGTTCAAACCGATGGTGCTGCTGGTTTTGATTTGCATTGTGTTGAGGAAACGTCTGTATGGGGAGGCGAAGTTACTAAGGTCATGACGGGGTTAGCTTGCGCCATTCCAGATGGGTATTTAGGGTTAATCAAACCAAGGTCTGGGCTTGCGGCTAAGTGGGGTATTAACGTGTTAGGTGGCGTTATTGATAGCGATTACAGAGGGGAGCTTATTGTTCTTCTAACAAAGCACACTGCTATGCCATTTGACATACACCCTGGAGAGAGAATTGCTCAATTAATTGTTGTCCCTTGTATGAACCAATGCATGGAGGTGGGCGACTTAGACAGCACCACGCGAGGCGTTAACGGATTTGGGTCAACAGGTGAATAGCTACACCCACGGAATCTACAAAGGCAAAGCCGCTATTTTCTATAATGGCTTACCTATATCACAAGAAGAGGCGATCGATCTTCTTAACCAAACTGTGAAGTTGAAACAGGAATTTTCAATACTAACGTCTAAACTAACGGCTCTAATCAAAAAGCGAAGACTTAAACAGGAGGAAATTTGAACATTGATGAGTTAAGGAATAGGTTTATCAATTCACATAAAGCGACGATAAATAAAAAAGAGTTTGAGATATTAGATAAGCAATTTAAACAGATTATGATTGAAAGCGAGGCTAGTGCAATTAGTTGTGATCTAGTAAACAGTTTATTAACTAAGAAGATTAACGAAAACAAACATCTAACTAGGTTAATAAATACATTAAAGATTCAATCAAACTGCTTTGAACAGTCGATACGTGAATTGATGGTAAAGTAATATATTAAGGCCATATGGCCAAATAGCATAAAACGGTCATATTGATTAAATATTATTAAGTGATAAACTATAGCCTATCCCTAACGCCCACTTCATGGATAGTAGTATGCCTGATTCAATCTCTAACAGTTCAGTAGTCCAGGCTTTATCAGCAGTCCTTGCTCTAGTCATTGGCCTTTTAGGCTCTTTTGCAGCTTGGGTCGGTGTTCGTAACATCGGGAGAATTGACTATTTAGAGAAATCTAGCCAATATAACAAGATCAACTTAGCTAAGTCTAATGAGAAATTCAGCATGGCACTAACGGCGCTCGGCGAGACAGTAGAACGCAACGAGAGGCAGCACAAAGAGCGCATAGACAGCGATCGAAGAGAAACCAGTAGACGGTTAGCTTATTTAGAAAAAATGCACGAACAGAGCCGTATGGACCTTAAAGAGCTTTTCGATAAACACGCACAAAACCTTGAACGAATTATAAGCAACAGATGAAAGCCCACGAATTAATCAAATTACATGAGGGCCTAGAATTAAAGCCCTATCGATGTACTGCTGGTGAGCTCACTATCGGTTATGGCATTAATCTTGATGCTGGCATAACTGAAGAAGAAGCCGATTACATGCTGGATAATCGAGTCAGATCACTAACCACACAGCTACACAATATTGATTTCTGGATAGAATTGTCAGGCGTTCGACGCGCAGTTCTTATTGACATGGCTTACAATCTAGGGCTAAGCGGTCTGTTAAAATTTAGGCGGATGCTGGCGGCGATGGAGGTCCGAGATTTTGACAAGGCCGCTATTGAAATGGAAAATTCACGCTGGTTTAATCAAGTAGGAAACAGATCAAAACGTCTACAAAAAATGATGATAACAGGTGACTGGTGGACAGATTGAGTCCTAAATCAACACGATCTATTGCCTACATTTTAAATGCCTTCACCCTTAAAAACCTCATATCACCATCTACAGTTGTCGCTTATGCAGCAATATTTGTCTTGTTAATAGGGTCATCTAATGAGCAAGACGGCCATCTTCAAGCTATAATTGCCATCATATGTATAGTGTCTTTCTTTTTTCGCAAGCCTTAGAGCGCCCTTCGCAACCTTCCCTAGCGTCGGGTGCTCGCCTTTTTTATGACTGACTACGTTACGGACTTGCTAGAAGACCTAATATTAAGAATTGTGATATTATGTATTGCATATATAGCGCTTGTTGTTGTGTTTGTTAATCTAACTGTGAGCGTAACGTATCAGGTTTGTACTACTCCGATTAAGTCAAAGAACAACGATTAATTCTAGAGAGGTGGCGGCATAACGTGGCAGTTTATTTAAAGGTCTCCACAGATACTTGTATTCAAGTAGTCTCAAAAGTAGGCTCGATGTCCATGCGATCAGCTATAAATCAGGTGCCACACCAGGAGATTAGAGTTGCTGAAGCATTACTGTTGCCAAAACGCGTTATGTTTGTACGCCATCCGCTTACACGATTAGCCAGTGCGTTTAACCATTTTTGGTGGCTTACACTGAATAACACTCGTTACCATGAATTTGTACCTGCTGGCGTTATCCTCGCTGATGGTGGCAGATTAGAAGGCAGAGTGGGGGGTAATGAGCATCACTTTTCAGGCGATAGAAAGAAGTTTTACGATGACAAGCTAGCAGAAGAGATAGCAAAGGGCGGCACGACTGAAGAGATAGCGGTACGGTTAAAGCAAGAGGATTGGAACCGGTTTATCGATCATGTTCTATCGGGCAATAACGATGACCATTGGGCACCTCAACTAGATATAGCTAAACATGATGGGCAAATAGTAGCGAACATAGCTCACCGCTTTGAGGATGTTCGAACGCACTGGACAAAGTATGTAGGCGGTACATTACCCGAATTAAACTCATGGCAAGATGTGCCAAAAATAGATTATAGGCTGGCTGAGTTAAGATCATATTATGATGAAACTTTGACGTTTTGGGGGGCAATCGATGGCACTTGGAACGCCGGTTGATCGAGGGACAGCCACAAGAAATTATTCGTCTAACTCAGATATAAGTGTGGCGTCGTTCACCCCAGATGCGGATGATTTTTTATTAGCATATGTGGCTATAGAAGATGGCAACTCTACCGAGCCTACAATGTCAGGGCAAGATGATGGGATATCATGGGCTAGAATAGGGGATATAGAAACCGCGACTCTTCAGCATGGGGTATTTTTTGGCGCAGCGGTAGGTAGTAGCCCCAGCTCGGGTGTAGTGACAGCAGCGCATGGGACCACCGTAGGGATGACGTTACAGGTGACTAGTATTTCAAGTGTTGATGTATCGGGCACTGTTGCTAATGCTTTATTACAAAATGATCAAGGCGGCGGGTATGCATCAAGCCTTACGCTTACTCTTACGGATGCAACAGCATTAACGGTGGGCGGCTGGTCGGTCTTCGGTAATACTGTAATTCCCGAAGGTACTGAGATAAACGGTACTAGCGTAGACCAGTTAGATACATCTATGGATTATGATGCTTCGGGTGATGCTAGCCCTTCTGCTTCAGTTTCATCAGGGAATACCTATTTTGTAGGGTTTGCTGTAGAGCTTAAAGAGGCAGGTGGAGCCACGTATCCTTTAGAGATTCAAGAATTCACAAAATTTAAAAACAGGCAACCAATACTGGGGATGTAATTATGGGCAGAATCGTATATGGCGCACTGAGTGGTGTAAGCATTTCCTCCGATGCAACTCAGGATATTTGGAACTTGCTTGCAGGGACTAATAAACGGATTTCTTTGCATGGCTGGGAGCTGACAAGCGCGGCAGTGGCGGCGGCTTTATGCTCTGTATCATTGCAGAGGGTGACTACTGCCGGTACAGGCGGTTCAGCGGTTACAGAGCAAGCCTCAGATGAGGATTCAGGAACAATTGATTCCTCAATGGTGACTGACGTTGAAACACCTGGCACGCCAGACGGGGTTTTAATGGGTTATCAATGGGAACAATTAGGGCCGGTCGGTCATATTTGGACGCCAGAAATGAGACCTAAATCCGTAGACAGCCAAGGATTTGCTTTAGTTTGCAACACCGCCATAGCAATGACTGTTTCTGGCTGGGTTTGCTGGGAAGAGCATTAAGTTTTGGCAACGCATACATACAGAAGGCCGACAGATTACGCGAGAGTTAAGCGGTTAAGAAGCATATTAAAAATAAATATGTTTTCCGCCGTTCTTACAGGAACAGCGTTAGACACAATTGATGAAGACGATATAACTACCGGCAGTAAGACTATAATTGTAACACTGCATAACGATACTTTTAAGGCAGCTGGAACAGGACCGATAGGATCAACAGCAGATACCCAAGCGTTAATAGACGGGTTTGACGCTGCAAGTAGCCCTACAAATGGCTGGAATAATGAAGTAAGAGACAAAGCGCTAACATCAGAAGTTGTGAGAACAAGCTCAACAATCGCAACATGGACAGTAGCAGCTCAATCAGGGTATGACGTTTCAGCTCAAGAGATTATAACGGGCACTATCCCTACTGATGTATTGGTCATAGGGTTTGGAGCAATAACGGCTACACCCAATTTTACGGTTGATGCAGTCTCATCAGGATTAGGTAGTGGGCATTTATTATTATTAGGTACTGGGTAGGAGGTTAAAAAGTGGCCGATAACATAGAGCTTTCGACTGGAAGCGGCGGCGCAACAGTTAAAACTGATGACGATGGGTCCGCTCATTGGCAATATGTAAAGGTCTCTTTTGGTGCTGATAACACTCAAACAAGGGTTACATCAAGCGTAGGGCTTCCTGTTGATATTTTGGCAGGAACAGCAACTATTGGCGAGGTAACGATTGGCGCGGCTACAGGGGCAGCAGGAGATCTTGCAAAGGCAGAGGATGCGGTACACGGGTCGGGTGATATAGGGGTAATGTCTCTAGCGGTTAGAAACGACACTCTAGCGGCCTTAGCGGGTACTGATGGTGATTACGCTCCATTTCAAGTCAATGCTACCGGCGCTTTGTATATTCAAGAAGGGGCAGCTTTAGACGTATCTGCTGCAACATTAACCGTTAATGCTCATGCAGTGACAAACGCTGGTACATTCGTTGTCCAAGAGGATGGCGCGGCTTTAACAGCATTACAGCTGCTAGATGATGCGGTGGCGACATTAGGGACCACTACTTATACAGAGACAACGACTAAGGGCAATGTGATTGGAGCGGTCAGAAATGATACGCTTGCTGCTTTAGCTGGTACTGATAACGAGATAGCGCCATTCCAGGTTAATGCTTCTGGTGCTTTATACATTCAGGAAGGCGCGGCGATGGATGTTTCGGCGGCGACTCTCACCGTAAACGCTCACGCTGTAACCAATGCAGGGACGTTTGTTGTACAAGAGGATGGCGCAGCACTAACAGCTCTCCAGTTAATAGATAATATTGTCCATGTAGATGATGCAGCCTTTACCCTCGGCACTCATTCAGGCGTGATGATGATGGGTTTTGCTGGAACTCAATCTGTGAACGCAAATGATGCTGGCGCTATTGCAATGGAAACGGATGGGGCCGTACACATTCATGATGGCGGCAATTCAATAACAGTTGATGGCACAGTAACAGCAAACCCAGCTAGCGGCACGATCGACACGGTGACGACTGTTACAGCGGTTACTGATATTACCAATACAATTGACTCAACAATTTCAGGGGCGGCGCTTACTGCTCTACAGTTGATTGATGATCCTGTATTTGCAGACAGTGCAGCTTTCACGCTAGGATCTTCTAAAGTAAATGTGCAAGGCGGCGTATTCCAAAGCGGCACACCAACAGCGCTAACGGATAACGATGCTGGGGCAGTACTATTAAATTCTACTGCAGGCCAAATGGTAGAGTTGATGGCCTCAACTGCCGTAATAGGTAGCGTGATTAATGCTGGTACATTCGCTACTCAAAATACAGCACAGGCATCAACTAATACTCAAGAGATGGTGGGTGATGTCGCACATGATGCAGCGGCAGCGGGAAACCCTGTTCTAATAGGGTCAAGAGCTACAGCGGCAATTGAGGCGTTAACTGAGGTGGCAGAGGCGGATGCTTCTTATATTGCCACTGACCTACAAGGCGCAATAATTACAAGGTCTTACTGTACAGCTCAAGAGCAAGTAGAATTCTACATAGGAAATACTGACGGGGCTGAGGATGCTGTTACCGGTCTAGATGCGGGCGGTGCAGGGGTGCATAATTACGTCACTAGCATTATTGTTCACAATGCTCACGCATCAACCAATGGATTTGTTACACTATTAGACGGGTCAGGGGGCAGTATTTCAGCGGTATTCCCTGCACCAGCAACAGGGGGCGTGGTACACAGGTTTGACCCTCCTTGGAAGCAACCAACAGCTAATACGGCGCTATTTGTCGATGTAAGCGCTGCAATAACAACCATGCATATCACTATTTCAGGGTTTCAGGGTCAAGGCTAATGAGCATCGATTACATTTACAAGCTTTTAGGGATGAAAGAGGTTGAGTTGAACGCTACTAGAGCAGAAAGAGACCTGATAAAAGCTGAGGTTAAAAAGTTAAAAGAAGAGCTAGAAACGCTCACTAAAGTTGCAGACTAATGCCATTATTAACGATAATAACCAATTTAGGGATGGGTGGCACCGCATCAACGGTCAGAGAAACAAGAATGAGAGGTGAAAATATAATCACAATGCCCTCTCAAAATAGATCGCTGTATATGCCAAACGAAAATAGATCTATAATTATGCCACCCAATAGGCGAAAGGTTGACCCATGACTGTAAAATGGCATAGAGACTTAATCTTTAAAGGGGATGATGCAAAAGACCCCAGTGATGTAGTGGATTATACGATTGATTTTGGTCCTATGCTTCAAGTCGATGCTATTAGCACCATAACGGCAACAGGGACAAACATTACAATAGACTCAAGCTCCAATAGTGGCAACGTAGTAACAGTTTGGACTAGTGCAGGAACGGATGGAACCATAGCAACGGTTAAACTGCTAATAGTGACGACTAACGCAACCCCAAGAACATTTGAGCGATCATTTAAAATCGAGGTCAGAAACCAATGACAATTCGCAGACAGCCCCAGACTCTATTCACAAGCGCCGCAAGGACTGCAACCATTGTCAGTTCGGTACTAAGTGCAGAGGAAGTTATCTCAAGTATATTCACCATTGATTGTACTGCAGTGACCTCTACCCCGAGTGTGGTGTTTTCAATAGAGGGCAAAGACCCTTTATCAGGGACGTTTTACAATATTATCGACAGCGCTGCAATAACCGCCACTGGGACTACCACAATACAAATAGGGATGAACATTATCGCGGCGGCAAATATAGCGGCAAATGAAATGCTACCAAGTGAATACAGAATAACAGCAACCCATGGGGACGGTGATTCAATAACCTATACTGTCGGCGCTGTTCATATGGTACAAAACTAGTGACTAGGTTAGAGGCTGGAAAGTAATGCCTAAGACAGGAGTATCAGTGGCAGCGCATAACCGACAAATGCGGCGGGATGCTTTAAGGGAGCAGCTTTCTAACCAAAAGCATGTAGAGCACGTTATTGTTTTGCTTGATAAACTAAGAGACCTTGATGAAGAATTAGACAATTTAGAAATAACAAGGCTTTCAAAGGTTATCGACACTAAATTAAAGTTAATTAACAAGTACTTGCCAGACGATAAAGAACCTTCAGATTTAAACCTAATCGCACAAGTAACAACCCAAACACACGAACAATGGTTAGAGTCATTAAATGAATGAGCTAGAACTACAAAAGCGTAAAAGGCTAAAGAGTGACTTTGCATTCTATGCCCGTAATTGCTTATTCATTAGAACTAAAGACAAAGGGTTGAAGCCGCTTCAATTAAATAAAGCCCAACTGTTCATCCATCAAAAGCTAGAAGAGCAAAAGGATACGACAGGTAAAGTAAGAGCCATAATATTAAAAGGCAGGCAACAAGGGGCAAGCACTTACATTGAAGGCCGTTTTATGTGGAGAACAACCCACGAGAAAGGGGTAAGAGCTTATATACTTACGCATGAAGATGACGCCTCACAAAACCTGTTTAACATGGCTAAACGTTACTTTGAACATCTACCTAAGTTTGTTAAGCCAAGTACAAGCGCTGCCAATGCTAAAGAGCTCCTGTTTAACCTTTTAGACTCAGGCTATCAAATAGGCACGGCAGGTAATAAGTCGGTAGGTCGAAGCCAAACGAATCAATACTTTCATGGGTCTGAGGTAGCATTCTGGCCCAACGCAAGTGAACACGCTAAAGGGATACTACAAACGGTCCCTGATGCTGATGGAACAGAGGTAATATACGAGTCAACAGCTAATGGGGTTGGCAACTTCTTTCACCAACAATGGAAAGCTGCAGAGAGGGGGGAGAATGATTTTATTCCTGTATTCGTTCCCTGGTTTTGGCAAGAAGAGTATTCAAAAACACCACCTAAAGAATTTAGAGCAACGGTAGAAGAGTCTGAACTAGCTGAACAGTATGATATTACAACCGATCAGATTTATTGGAGACGCACAAAGATAGCCGACTTGTCAGCAGACGGCACCGATGGTGAACGGTCGTTTAAACAAGAGTATCCAATGAATGCAGCGGAAGCCTTTCAACTATCAGGTGAGTCTGGATTGATTGGTGCAGATAACGTAGTTAAGGCTAGAAAGTCAGAGGTCAATGGTAACGGCTCTTACATTGTTGGCGTGGACCCAAGCAGAGGGGGGGATAGATTCTCAATCATTAAGCGGCAGGGCAGGAAAGCCTACGATGCAAAATCATGGACAGGCGAGGCGGTTAACTCATTAGGAAAGGCTGTACAGAAGTGCAAGAAGGTTCTAGATACTGCCTGCCCAACAGCTAACAAGAAGCCCGACATGATGTTTATAGATGCTGGTGGTGGTAGTGACTTGGTAGATCGATTACATGAGCTGGGGTATGACAACGTTAAAGCTGTAGCATTTGGATCAAGCCCTCTAGATGCGGATAAGTACAAGAACAAGCGCGGTGAGATGTGGGGCGAAATGAATTTATGGTTAGCTGACGAGAATCTAGATGTAGAGATACCAGATGATGACGAGATACAGGCAGACCTTTGCGCTAGCCCTTATGATAGGGATTCAATGGATAGAATAGTGTTGTGGAAGAAAGAGAAGATTAAAAAAGAATATGGATTTAGCCCTGATATCGGAGATGCCTTAGCGTTGACATTTGCTGAGCCAGTGAGTCAGGGGTCGAAACTATCAATACCCGTATCTTCTGGGGGCTGGATGAATGCCTGAAAAGAAACTAAGCACATTCTCGCAGGCTGAGAAAGATAAAATCATTAAGCAATTTATGGCTGACTTTGATCTAGCGTTTACCGCTGAGTCTGAGAATAGAGCTGATATGGTAGATGATCTTAAATTCGCTGCCTTGGACCAGTGGGATGAGGATGTGAAGAACGACAGAGAAGGGCGTCCAATGCTCACCCTAGATCACATCGGGCAGTCTATTAGAAAGGTCACTGGGGGCATTAGACAGAACATGCCTTCTATTAAAGTGGACCCCATTGATGATGGAGCAGATAAGGAAACAGCATCAGTACTAGAGGATCTTACAAGGCAGATTGAGCAAACGTCAAAAGCCCAAGCTGGGGCTTATATGACAGCCGCTAACTTCCAGGTGAAGATGGGATACGGCGTTTGGCGGGTTAACACGGTAGAGAATACCGATGATATATTCACCCAGGACATTGTTATACAGCGTGAGCGTAATCCTTTTACTTGGTACTTTGACCCTGATGCGACAGAGCCACAAAAACAAGATGGACGGTTTTGTATCAAGTCTGAAACCATGAGCGCTGATAAGTTTAAGATGCTTTACGGGAAAGATGTTCCTAGCTCTACGCCAAGCCCTAGTGTTGGTGAGTCGATGGAACGCTGGTATTCGGCTGATTCAGTTAGGATTGGTGAATACTTTGTTAAGAAGAAGAAGAAGCGCGAATTAACCCAATTATCTAACGGTGTGGTTATCCCAACCGATGAGATCACTCAACAAGACGTTCAAGGGTATAGAGAGCAAGGTATTGAGCCGGTCAAGACCAGAGAGGTTGAGATTGATGAAATCCATTGGTACAAACTATCGGCGTTTGACATATTAGAGCACACTATTTGGCCTGGTAAGTATTTCCCTGGTATCCCAGTTTACGGGGTTGAGGAGAATATCGAGGGCAAAACTGAGTACAGAGGCATAGTAAGGCCGGCTAAAGATCCTCAACGGATGTACAACTATTGGAATAGTGCAGCTGCTGAGACAATAGCACTGCAACCCAAAGCGCCTTATTTAGTGACTAAAGATCAAATCAAAGGCTATGAAGAGTTTTGGAACCAAGCGAATCAAAAGAATCTGCCTTATTTACCATACAACCCTGATGCCAAAGCTCCACCGCCACAACGAATAGCGCCACCTTCAATGCAGTCAGGACTGTTACAGCAAGCTCAGATAAGCGCTCAAGATATCCAACAGGCTACGGGCGTATTTGAAGCTAGCACGGGGCAGCTACCAGAACAACGCTCAGGTAAGGCGGTCATTGCGCTACAACAAGAGGCCGATCTAGGAACGTCTTTATTTATGGCTAACCTAGCGTCTGCTGTTGAGCACACTGGGAGGGTGATATTAGATTTAATCCCTAAATACTATGACACACAGAGAATGATTAGATTAAGGGGGGAGGACGATTCTATTAAGTTTGTAGAGATAAACCGGCCTATGTTAACCCCAGATGGTATGCGGATCCAAAACGATCTGACACGCGGTAAATACGATGTAAGAGTCGGTGTTGGCCCGTCCTATCGTACCAGACGGATTGAGGCCGCTAGTAGTATGGTTGAGCTGGCTAGGGTCTTTCCTCAAATACTTGAGGTCTCTGGCGACCTGGTAGCTAAAAACCTTGATTGGCCGGGTGCTGATGAGATAGCTGAACGTCTTAGAAAGCTGTTACCGCCTGGTATTGCTGAGCCTACCGAGGAAGAATCAGAGCAAATGCAACAACAACAACAGCAAGCCCAGCAACAGCAACAGATACAGCAAGCCGCTATACAATTGGAAATGGCCGAAAAACAGGCTAAAATAGGCAATATAGAGGCCGATACAGCGAATAAGAAAGCATCAGCTGTTAAAGGTTTGACTGAAGCAGAACAGAATGACGTTGAGAACGCTGTAGCCTTAGCTGAGTTAGCTAGAGACCAGGGCAATCAACAGTTAATGAATCAAGCACTGGCTGAGATAGTAGGCTTGATACAAAGTGCGCCTGCACCACAACAGGCCCCCACTACTGGGTTAGTAGGTTAAATTCGTGGAGACGTTACTCAAGGGAAATTATGCACATATTAATAGATGGAAATGAATACCGAGTCGATGAGCAGACAAAGCTTGGCGACTATATAAAAGGCAAGGGTGAGGATGTTTACTTTATCTGCACTCAAGCAAAGATGGATGAGGTTGATAAATTGAGGCAGTTTGCCGTAGCTAGACAATACGCACATGACCAGCTAGGCAAGGTGGCCAAACTGTTTTAAACCCTACTAGTGGGGATCGCTAGGAACAATTCGAGAGATCGTATCTAAATGAGTGAAGAAGCCGAATCAGAAGTGACTCAAGACGCACCTATTGCAGAATCGTCACCTGCACCGGACGCCACAACCGAAATAGAGAATGTGGACGCTATAGAGCCTAAGAAAGTGAATAAGGTTCAAGAGCGGATAAATCAGTTAACTCGTGAGAAATACGAGGCAAGGCAAGAAACGGCAGCATTAGAGGAGAGAATTAAACAGCTTGAAACTAATAAACCCGTTACTAAAGAGCCTGAAATAGTTGCACCTAATGAGGATGATTTTGATAATCATTCAAAGTATCAGCAGGCGAACGCCAAGTTTGTAGCTGAAACGGCTAGTAATGCAGCTTACGACAGGATATCAGCAGAGAACCAAGTACGAGATCAAGCGAATACAGAGACCGCAAGGCAGGCGGAGTTGAAGACTAAAAAGGCTGGCTTTGATGCTAATTTAGCAGAGAAGCGAGGTAACTTTGAAGACTTTGAGGACGTTGCTTACGGGCACCAATTTATGTCTATCGATATGGCTGAGCGCCTCTTTGACATGGATAAAGGGCCAGAGGTTGCTTATCACTTGGGATCAAATTTGGACGTGGCTGAAAAGATATTTGCCTTACCACCTATTCAGCAAGCTATCGAGTTAACCAAAATTGAGTTTCAGGTAGACGCACTAAAACCCAAGTTGGTAAGTGGCGCACCTGATCCTATAACGCCTCTAGGCAGTGCGGAGAAGGTCTCAAAGGATGAAGACGACATGACCGACGCAGAATGGCTAGAGGCACGATATGCACAAATTAATGCGAGAAATTCGCAATAGGTGATTTAAATGGCTAACACGCTATTAACCACAGATAAGATTTTGCGAGAATCCCTACGGGTTTTACATGCAAAACTTAATTTTATTGGTCGGGTGAACCGATCTTACGATAGTTCTTTTGCAAATAAGGGTGCACAGATTGGGGACACTCTGCGGATTCGTTTACCTGCTCAGTATGAGGTAACAGACGGTGCAGTATTAACAGCACAAGACACAGTAGAGAAGAACACATCTCTAGCTATTACCAGTCGAAAGCACGTTGGTGCGAAGTTCACTGATGAAGAGCTCCAGATGGATATTGATTCATTCTCCGAGCTACACCTTGAACCTGCCATGTCAGTACTAGCTGCTAAAGCTGAATCAGACATGATCAACAGTGTTTATAAGCAAGTCTACAATCAAGTCAATAACGTAGCGTCTGACATGACGTACAAGTTAATCGGTAATGGTAGAAAGCTTCTTGTCGATAACCTTGTGCCGCAAGACAACACTGTTACGGCTTGTTTAAATACTTCTGATAATCTTGATTTGAATGATGCGTTAAAAGGCTTGTTCAACCCTCAAAGTACTATCGGGGCTAACTTTAGAGAAGGCGGTATAGGTCGGACTTCTGGGTATAGTTTCTTTGAAAATACTCACATGCCTCGCCACACCACTGGAACTGATGACGGCACAGGTGATTATCTGACTGACTCAGCAACTGCTCAAACAGGCGCAAGCCTTACTATCGATACGGGTGCTGGCACCATGACAGCGGGTGATGTCTTTACCGTTGCAGGCGTTAATCGGGTGCATCCAGAAACTAAGGTGGATACTGGTAACTTGCAGCAGTTTGTTGTTACCACCGCTATTGGCGCAAGTGCAACAACCATCACGTTTACGCCTGAAATTATAGCAACAGGTCCTTACCAGAACGTGAGTAATGGCGCGGCTAATAACCAAGCTCTTACTAAAGTTGGTGGCAATGCGGCCGCTCATGATGTCTCGCTAGGGTTCCATAGAGATGCGTTTGCTTTTGCAACTGCTGACCTTCCTGTACCTGGTGGAATGGATATGGCAGGGCGCAAGGTCATGGATGGCATTTCAATGCGATTTGTCCGAGGGTTTGATATTGTTAACTCTCGATTCGTGAGCCGGTTTGATATTACCTACGGCTTCAATGCAATCCGGCCTGAGCTTGCTCACCGATGGGCTAACAACTAAGGAGAAGTCATCATGGCTTTAGAACAAATAGGAACGAACACCGATGAGGGGGCAGTAATGCCAGGGCGTCACCTTGAGGTTATTTCCGGTCTAGCGGGTGGTACTACTGCGCGACAGTTGCTTGCGTCTGAATCAGGGTCTTTATGTCTCTTTGATGATGCAGCGGGTCAAATTTATATCTTACCAGCACCAGTGGTAGGCATGGTTTTTGATTTCTTAACAACAGTTGCAGGCACTAGTAACTCTCATTCAATCGATACTGATGCGTCGACCACTTTTATGGGTGGCGGTGTTGCTGCTGTATCAACGGCAGTGGCAGAGGGTGGTGATAGTTTTGTAGCTACCATCTCATCTACCGTATCACTTGATATGGACAGCGATGTAACAGGCCGGTTGGTTGGGTCTGCAATCCGAGCAGTGGCTTTGAGTTCTACCACGTGGGGTATTTCAGGAACTACCCACGGCGTAGGAACGCTAGCAACACCATTTGCATAAGCAATAAGGGGTCTAGAACGGCCCCGATTTTGGAGAGATTATGGTTTGTACAGAATGTGGGCATGACAACTCAGCAGTAGCGGCAAAAGACCCGTGGTGTATGTATAAGTTTGAGAATGGTCAAGTCGTTAACAAGTTGTTTGACCCTGATAAGATCCCTAAAGGCTGGTTTGATTCGCCAAAAGCGGCAAAAGCTGGCAAGAAGACATCCAAGGCTACTAGCGAAGGGTTAACCGTATGACAACCGCGCAAAACATGATTGATTCATCAGCAAAGATGGCGGGGATACTGGCAGAAGGGCAATCTTTAGAGTCGGGCGTGAATACAGATGCGTTAAACCGCCTAAACCGCATGTTTGCACGTTGGGCGAACATTGGCATTGATTTAGGGCTGGCCACTCTAGCGGCTTCAGATACGGTCTATGTTGATGTTGCAGATGAGGAAGCCATAGAGCTTAGTTTGGCATTACGGCTAATGGTAAAGCACCGCCGACAAATAGCGCCAGGTCTTTCTGAGGCAGGCGATCAAATGGTCACGGAATTACAAAGCAAGTACTCTAATTTACCTGTGATGGCGTTAGATGCAGCCCTCTCAGGATCGCAACGGTACAATATTAATAATGGCTAAAATACCCGTCCCTTTAGTTGGCCCGACATATACCAATCGATCGCTTCCGGTCGGGGCGCAGGTTACCCGTAATTTCTATGTTGAGGTTAATCAAGGTGGCGATGAAGCGGTCAGTATGCAGCCATTTCCAGGGCTGAAGGAGTGGGGTAGCGCAGGAGATGGCTTTGATAGGGGGCTAGGCGTTTTAAATGGCATCCTGTACAAAGTATCAGGGGATGAACTTTACAGTGTTGACCGTAGGGGGGATGCCGTTCTAATTGGCACTATCTTAGGGTCGACTAGATGCACTCTTGTTGAGGACACTGCCGGCAATTTGGTGATAACGACAGGGCATGGGAAACCTTACGCCTATAACGGTGCAACTTTAACCCTAGGCAAAGATGGCGACCTACCTAAAGCGTCAACAGCTGCATACATTAACGACAGGGTGATTTATGAAAGCACGACAGGCCTAGCCTTTGCTGACCTTGACACGCCTTTAACAGTTAATAGCGCTAATATTTTAAAAGCTAATACTAAAGCCGATGGGATGATGGCTGTTGTTGCCCATCGGCAGCAAATATTTGCGTTTGGGGCTAAATCTATAGAGCCTAACTCGTTTATAGGCACTGGCACTCCCCCTTATGCAAGGGTTAATAACGCTGTACAGCAAGTAGGCACGAGCGCTAAATATTCAGTGTCTACGAACAACAACTACATTTATTTCCTAGACAATAATAAACAGCCCTCAAGAATGAGCGGGATCACAATACAGGCAATCGGCAATCCGGCTATTGGGCAAGCTATCGCTAAGTATTCGGATGTGAGTGATTGCTTCACTGTTTGTTTTAGTTTTGATAATCAAGATTTTTGCCTGTTTAGCTTTCCAACAGGCGATGAGACATGGCTTTTTAATGAGCAATCGCAGCTATGGACAAACCTAGCTTTTGGGGTAGAGGATCAACACCTTATTAGCGACTATCAGTTTGTCTATGGTAAGCACCTAGTATCAGATAGGCGTAACGGCAATATTTACGAGATAGACATGAATACTTATACTGATAATGGGTTGGTTATCCATAGGCAGCGCGATACAATCAGCATTAGCAGCAAGGATCTAGGCCCCCCTGGGCATAAATTATTTATGAATAGTTTGCAGTTAGTTATTGAGCCTGGGGCTAGTTTAGTTACAGTCCAAGCTACGGTGATGATGCAATATTCTGATGATAATGGGCGAACATGGTCTAGTGAGCGCTGGGCTGATATAGGGGAACAGGGAGACTATACTTATCATGTAGAGTGGCTAGGTTTAGGCTCTTTTTACAACAGAATGTTTAGGTTTTCTATGAGTGATGCAATCAACTGGGTGTTAATTTCTGCACATGCAGACGTGGAGATGGGTCTTGGCTGAAAAGATAGCGCCTTATGTGCAGCCTATTCCAAAGTTTGTCTTAGAAACTAACAACCAAGAGTTTATAAATTGGTTTAGCTACGACAATTTATGGAAGCAAGACATTAATGTTAATCTAGGCTTTGGTGATGCAATAACCAACGTTACTAATAGCGAGTCATTTGAAACCAGTAGCGCTAGTTCAGAGTATCAGGCACATAAACGCGAATTAGAGCAGATCGAGGACTTAATTCCGACGACTCAAGTTCGCGAGTTATACTCTAAGATAGTGACGGCAAACTATACAGCGGTTAACAATGATTTTTGTGACATTAGAAATGGCTCGACGGTGACGCTTGATTCTAATGCAGGATGGAATGATCAGATTATAACGACTAATGGTGATGGCTCTTCGGTTAAGGTAACTAGCACTATAGAACTTCGATACAAAGGCCAGCGCGGCAACACGATTACTATCAGACAAGAAGGCACAAGTATCCATTGGTATCTGTTTAGTGATGGTACAGAGAAGTTTTGGAGGGCGTCGTGAGTATTGAAGCTGAAAGCATTGACCATGAACGAGATATAGAAACCAGTGCCGAGGAACAGGTTAGGCTACTTAAGGCCGTTATTGCAGGACTTGCGCTGATTTTAGATGTTGAGCCTGAACTTTTAATCAAAATAGCAGAGGATTTGTAAGATGGCCGGAATAGAATTTTTATATCAAGACGACCAGACCGGCTTTGATGCTCGGGTTAAGGGATCTGACAACAGATTTAACGCTAGTTCCAGATCAGATTCTAGAGGTTACTATAACGCCAGGGATGCGGGGCAAGCTTATTCGGTGGCGTTTGAAATGACCACACCTGTCGCTGGCGAGTACTTCGCCTACTGGCAGAATAACCACCCTAATAGCTTGCAACTTGTCATTAGTGCCATTGGGGTTAATGCTGTTCAGGCTTCTCGAATCAAGTTACACGTTGTAACAGGTACGGCGGCGACAGGTAGCGGGGTAACAGCTATAACCCCTTTGAATATGAATAGATCAAGCCCTAACACGGCAGCATCTTCCGGCGTAACAACGGCGGTGCAAGGGGATACTGGAGCGACAGGTATAGGCACATTAACCTCTATCGGCCTTGTTGATTTCTTATATGTGGCAGCAACAGGGCATGAGGAATTTCGCCTTGATGATCGATTAAGACTAGGTGTTGGTGACGCTATCGCCCTTGAGTATGATGAGGGGACGACCGGCGATGTTGCTGGGGTTATGTTCGGATACTATGAGAAGAAAGGTAGAGCTTAATGGGGATAAAGGTTACTCCTTCTGGGGCTGATCAAAGTGGTCAAGACGCCAGGGCAAGCCTTCATAATCGTGGGGGTGTTGTTGGCTCAGTAAACTATGTGCGTGAGTATGACAATCTGAGGGCTGATATTAAGTTTTTCTTTAATGAGACCTATGGCGGGGAGATGAACCAAGCCATTGTTTCCTCAGAAGTGGCTACGGTTATCCACGATGGGGGAGATACCACCAACGCCGACAGCGGAACGGCAACGGGTGGAACGTCAGGAACGAATCTAGAGGACACGGGGCAGAACTTTTTAACCACTGTAGGCGTAGGAATGACGGTTAGAAATACCACTGACACAACTTATGCTGTAGTCACGGCGGTGGTGGATAATGACAACCTAACCCTTGATGGCTCGATCATGGTCGATACAGAGACTTTCACTGTGGGAGCTGTGTGGGTAGGAACAGGTGATGCGAGCTTTAACTTTGCTAGTGGGGCCAAAATAGTTTGTACAGCGGCGAACAATAATGATGCAGCCCTATTTACTAATGCCGGAACATCGGATATGCAGCATTTCGGGGTTTTAACGGGCAAAATAGACCTAGACGCTTACAATAGCGCTAATCATTCTGTTGAGTTCTCGTTCCTTTCATCATCAGTTTTGGTGGGGAACGCGGTTAATATTAATGATTATATTAATGTGATTGACGTTTCAGAGCAATCCTTTTCAATACCCCTAGCGGACATGGGAATAACATCTCAGACAGTTAACGAGCTTCAAGCGGTGGTTTTAAGATCGGGTGGTTCAAAGCCCACTTTTAAATTAGATGATTTACAGCTAGGAGATGCATCAGGGTCGGCGACGTGGATGGCACTACCGGACCACGGCACTACCTTTCTCGCTAAACGGTTAAGGTTTGTTCTAGCCGATAACATTACAGAGATTGAATACGATAAATTTATGGGCCTAGCGGCGCTGACCAACGGGGTTAACTTGCTTATTGTATCTAATGGGGAGAGCTTATTCCAGGGCATTATTAGGGATATGGGTGGGTTCTATCTAGCTGGAATCGATGAGAAAACATCATCTCTGGGGGCCACTAACAGTTGGACAGCTCTCGAGATAGATATTACCTCCCCCGTCGTTTTAGATGGTACGTCAGGCAATAAAGCAGGTCTTGATGATGGGTTTTACCTTACTATTAGCGATGATCTTTCGGGCCTTTTAAGGTTCCAGGGTATTATTTTGGGTGACACGGTTTTAAAGGAATAGCATGGCTAGAAATCCTTTTAGAGACATACAACAGATCGCAACAACAACGCTAACAACGGTCTATACAGCTGCGACGGGTATTAATTCGACTATATCAGTGGTTAGTCTGGTTAATACCACAGCAACGGCTTTAAATATTGATGTATACCACAATGACGGGGCCACTGATTTTTTAAAGAATACTATCCATATTCCAGGCGGGGCAGGAAGAGAGCGCCTTTACTACGGCTTTGAGAGGGGCGTCCTAGCAGCAGGGGATTCGATTAAAGTACAAGCAGACGGGGCAACAGCGTTTAATTTAGCTATTTATGGGTCAGAAATTGAGAGTAGCTAGAACGTTCGATATTGATGTGATCAATGCAGTATTAAAGCACCCGAAGGTAAAAGACTGTATAGGCGATGATTTTAGTGGCGATGTTGAGTACCCGATTGTTGATAATATATACTACTTAGCGGTGTATGATCGAGAGCTGGCAGGGATGTTCGTTGTTTACCCTTTAAATGCGGTCACTTTTGATGCTCATTCGGCGATGTTACCAGGCAAGTACGGTAATAAGGCAAAAGAGGCTGGCAGATTAGCGATAGATTGGGTTTTTAACCATACGGGGTGCTTAAAGATTAACGGATCAACCCCTATTTACAACAAGTTGGCTTTAAAGTATTCAGAGCAGATAGGCTTTATCCGTGAAGGGGTTAATAAACGGTCTATCATGAAAGACGGGCAATTGCATGACCAAGTTTACTTTGGTTTGGAGCGTGAAAAATGGGTATTGAGTTAGCGATTGGCGGGGCCTTATTAGGCAGCTCACTATTAGGCGCAAGAGAGCAGAGAAAAGGCGCTCAATCGGCGGCAGATGCAGGAGAAAGGGCAGGGCTTGCAGGAATTGCCGAACAAAGAGCAGCGAGAGAGGCATTTGAAGCCCGTACACAGCCGTTTCTTGATCTTGGCCTCAGTGCTGGCGAGCAGCTGCAAGGCTTCCTACAAGACCCTAGTGCAGGGCTAGACCAGATCAACCCAGTAGCTTCCTTTTTGCAAGAGCAAGGGTTTAGACAGATTAGAGAAGGCGGTTCTGGTGGTGGGCGCAATGTAGACCAAGACCTATCAAGGTTTCAAACCGGTCTTACTTCAACCTTGGTTCCACAATTTCAACAGCAACGGTTCAACCAATTATTTAACGTTTTAGGCTTAGGCCAAAATGCAGCGGTAGGGCAAGGTCAGGCAGCCTTAACAACAGGCGGCAACATATCTAACTTATTAGGCAATATAGGGCAAGCTCAAGGACAGGGGGCTCAGCAAAAGGCAGCCGCCAACCAAGGGGTTATTTCTAATATTGCAGGTCTTGCTGGTTTTGGCTTTGGTGGTGGTTTTGGTGGTGCCCCCGCAGGGGGGGGGGCTCCTTCTGGTGGGTTTAACGCTTTAAACCCTAATCTATTTAATCAATCACAACAGCCTAATTTATTACAATCAACGGGGACGTTCTAATGGCTAGATTCAACCCATTGGCTGATTTTGCTGGCGGCAAGTCCAGCGCTTTAGGGATTAAATCTCAAGAGCAAGGCATTGCTAGAGAGGCAGCGGCAGCACCAGTAAGAAACCAACTTGCACAGATTCAATTGCAGCAAGCGCAGACGGGGCAGCGGCGAGAGGGGCAGCAATTCGATCAAGAGCAAGCTCTAAGGCGGATCAAGCTATTAAACCAGGGCGCTAAGGCTATAGGCGCTACAGATCCTTCTCAGTGGCAGCAAGCCATCCCTAGAGTAGTGCAGTTTCTAGGCGCTCAAGGCGTTGATGCTCAAGAGCTGGCTCAAGGCGTTACGCCTGAATCCTTAACTAGCTTTATTGCCCAGACTGATGAGTTTCTAAGAGACCCTAGCAAGCTAACCTCAGCGCAAAAAGAATTCGCTAGCCTGACAGAGGGGTTCTCACCAGAAGACAAGATCAAGACTAGACGAGTAAAGGCGGGGATTGACCCTAGGGCGGTTGGGTCTGCTATTCAAACTATCTCGGCAAAAAACATGGCTGCTGATATCGCGAAGACTGAAGGCACCATTGCCGAGGGGAAAGAGTTTGGCAAATTAACAGGCTCATCTAGGGCTAAAGCTATTGATTCAGGTTTTGATAAAATACAGTCCATTAGTAAGAATATTGACAACATAAATAAAGCAATAGAAGAGATTGATGCGGGGGCAAGTACGGGCGCCATAGAAAGCCGGTTCTTTCCGTCAATTAGGGCGTCAACTGTTGCCTTAGAACAGATACAAAGTGAGTTAGCTCTTGATGTTGTCGGCGCTACCACGTTTGGAGCTTTAAGTAAGGGCGAGTTAGACCTAGCTAAAGAGGTTGCTTTGCCTACAAAGTTAGAACCTGCCGAGCTAAAAAAGTTCCTTGTCGATAAAAAATCAGCTCAAGAGAAATTAATGGCCTATTACCAAGAACAGATAGATTTTATCGACCAAGGAGGAACTAAGGCTGGGTTTTTAAGATCAAAGGAGAGGGGGGTATCGACAGGTCAAGAAGGACAAATAATGGTCGATGCCCAAGGCAACAGGGCAAGGGTATTTAAAGACGGCACTTTTGAGGAGCTATAAAAATGGCTTTTGATCTATCAACTGCTAAACCAGTAAAAAGGCGGTTTGATTTAAGCACCGCTAGCCCTGTTGTTGGTGCTATTGACTTAGAGGCGTTTGATCCTGCAGGTGAGAGCGTTCCCAGTGGAGAGGCAAGGCCAGAATTTATAGGTTCAGGCGTTTTAGAGCCTATAGCCGCGATTGGTAGCGGTGCTTTAGCGTCGGTCGCTGGCGGTCTAGCGGGGTTAGGGGCTGAGTTAACACCAGGGGCAGAGCCAGGTGTAGGCGGTGATGTTGTAAGGCAATTTCAAGAGGCCGCTTTTCAGCCCAAAACTAGGGCGGGTCAAGAGGGGTTAGAAAATGTCGGCAATGTTATCCAAAGCATGGTAGACAGGTTTAATGTCCCCGCGTCCGGCATAGGGGCGTTATTAGAGCTAGTTAGCGGCCAAGGGCTAGATCAAGCCGTACAGACTATAGAGGGCATTCAAGCGCAAGGCGTAGGGCCTACAGTTGCAGAGCGAACTTTTCAACAGACAGGAAGCCCGTTAGCGGCGGCTACGGCAGGCACCATACCTGATTTGGTGGGTGCAATATTAGGCACCAAGGGTGCAGGGCAAGCGCTTAAAACGCCTCAAGCCCAAGCGATAGGGCGAGAAATCCAAGCCGTTCCAGAGACAGCAAAGCAAGTAGTTGAAGGTGTGGCAGGTCTACAGAGACCGGCAACTAGAGAGCTTGCAAGAGAGATCCAGGCAGGCACAGCAGATCCAGCGGCGGCAAGAGTTGAGCTAAAACCATTAAGGACTTTTGAGGGCGAGCCAACAGGCATAGAGCGGTTCTTTGATACTAGAGGGCCTAAGATACAAAAAGACTCTTTAGCGGCTCAAGCGGTCAAGCAAGGCTTTGATGAGGGCGTTATCCAGCCTTTAAAGCAGGCATCCAGAACGGACAAGAAGGTTATGTCTAGGATGGCTGAAGTGGCGGAAAGGATATCTAAGGATAAGCTTTTTGGTATGAAAAATAGGCCAGGTGATCTAGCTGGTGACGTGCTAATGAATAAAGTTAGGGCTGTACGTGACGCGAATAAGAGAGCTGGAAAAGCGATAGGGATTGAGGCTAGAAAGCTGAGGGGTGAGAAAGTTAATGTTGCTAATGCAGGTGATAAGTTTTTGGAAGACTTAGACGGTATTGGTATTAAGTTGGGTGATGATGGCAAGCTTGATTTTACAGGTTCAATAATAGAATTTCAGGGTGGGCCTAAAAGCACTATTAGAAATATATTTAAACGTATTGGCGATATAGAAAACCCAACAGCGCACGATGTGCATGAGCTGAAATTATTAATAGATAGTGAAGTCACCTATGGCAAGGGACTAAAAGGTCTAGCAGGAAAGGCAGAACGCATCCTAAAGGACTACAGAAACAACCTTGATGTCATTCTTGATGAAAGCTTTACAGATTATAATAATGCTAACGTGGCTTATTCAGAAACGATTAAAGCCCTTGATGCCCTTCAAGATGTTGCTGGAAAGAAAATGAACCTTTTAGGAAAGAATGCTGATAAGTCTACAGGGACTTTAATGCGCCGCTTAATGAGTAATGCTCAGTCACGTATTAGGCTCCTTGATGCTATCGAAGACATAGAGGAAGCCGTTAAAAAGCATGGCGGCAGTGATCTATTAAGAATCGAGGGCAAAGCAGGCAAGGCTGATAATTTACAAATGCTAGTGTTATTTGCCGATGAGCTAGATAATGTTTTTGGCCCTGCTGCTAGAACATCACTTCAAGGCCAATTTGACCAAGCCCTTCAACAAGGCGTTAGGGCAGGGACCACTAAAGCAGGAGCGCTTGATCTTGGGGTAAGCATAGTAGGCAAAGGAATAGAAAAGCTTAGGCGTATTAACAAGCCAAGGGCATTCAAAGCAATCAAAGAATTACTTAAGGAGCCCTAATGGCTAATCAAAAAATGAGTGAAGTCCCAAACCCTATTATCGTTGATGCAGCGGGTACGGCGGGTAGTGGGTATGTTTTAAAAGCCTATGATGTCGGGACAACAGACTCTAAAAGTATCACTATCGATGCGGATGCAACCTCGCCTCAAACCTCTGTCACCGCTAATTCAAATGGTGTTTGGGAGGTTTCAGGAAATGAGATAGTGCCTCACATTAACGGCGTTTATAAATGGGGTATCTTTGCTAATGCGACGGATGCTACGGCTAACACGCCTTTTTACATGGGGCCGTTTGACAGTATCCAAGGAAGTGCCTCAACTAATAATTGGTTCTTTGCTGAGAACTATTCTACTTTTGCTTTGGCTGTAGCGGCGGCGGCAGGCAAGACTTTATTTATCTCTTCTGTCATCGCGCCAGGGGCTACAGAGACCGTTGCGGGTCTTACCATTGTTATTCTAGAGGCTGGGGCGATAAACCCCACTACAGGCATTACGATCACTTTAAATTGTACTGTTCACAATTGGTCACAATCACAAACTGTCTTTGGTGGTGCGGGAACGATTGCAGGGTGGCACAACTTAGTGTTAGGGCCAGAGGCGGGAGCAGCGTTAACTACTCCCGTATTTGCGGGTCATAACACAATGATAGGCGCGTATGCTGGGCAGAATACAACGACCTCTAGGGATAATACTTTTATTGGTTATGAGTGTGGTAAAGCGCACATAGCGGATGCCTCAAGTTTTGGAGGGAACACGGCGGTAGGGGCTAATTGTTTTGATGTTAATACTACTGGCTACCAGAATACAGCGATAGGTAATACGGCGCTTGATGACAATGTGACAGGTAATTTCAATACAGCTGTAGGGTATGGAGCGTTACAGAAAAACCTTCTTAGCAATAATACAGCCGTTGGTATTCAAGCGCTTTATTTAGGCAATAACAATGATGACGCTACGGGTATAGGCATGTTTGCCCTGGCCAATTGTACAGCCACCACAACCAAAAATACAGCAATAGGCTTTAGTGCTGCGCTAAACTTCGGTAAGGCTTCAGACGGCTATTTAGGGGGAGATACTAACTTGTTTTGTGGCGCTCAAGCTGGACTTGCCTCAAGAGAAGGAAACAGAAATACATTTGTCGGTGGGGCCTCTGCTACTCACGGGGCAACCACTGACATGACCGGGGATGATAATACCTTTGTTGGTGCGGTCTCTGGCGATCTTAATATTGTGGATGGCGATAAAAGCACTATTCTAGGCGCTTATTCTGATGTGCCTATATTGATTACAGGTCAGACCACCAGCACCACTACGGATAAGCTGGTCGATTCAACAGAGCACTTTACAACGAATGCTTACGTTGGGCTAACTGTAAAAAACTTGTCTGATACTGAGGTGACAGGAAACCATGATGGCTCAAGCGGGGCTTCTGTATTGACTGACAGCGGCGAGTCTTGGGGTGTTAATGACTTTCTAGGCAGGATTATCTATAACACGACAGACGGCTCAAGCGGTACAGTAACGGCTAATACTGGAACCACAATAACCGCAACGCTGACCGGTGGAACAGAGAACGATTGGGACGCCTCAGATAGCTACACGTTAAGAGTCGGGAGAACGACAGTATCAGCCGTGGACTCTGCTACTACATTGTCTTTAAATCATAACATTATGATCACTGGTGAGAATTATGAGATGTTCGATGAGAGCAGTACAGTCTCTCTTTGTGCAGGGGGTTCGTCTAACGCTCCAAAGCCACGCTTTTATTCACCTTCGGATGGATCGGCAACTATAGGGAAGTTGGGCAGTAGTGGGCGGCTTTATAAAAACTTAAGCGAATCTGTTACCACGCCAGGGGCTGCCAGCTCTTTTATAATACAAGTCAACATACCTTCGGGGGCCAAAATTATAGGCTGTCAGTTAAAAGTAGACACTGCTTTAGGGTCAGGGGAAACGTGGTCAGCTGCTTATTCAGGAGGGTCGACTCAATCAATAGTGACGACTGGCCAGGTCATTACAGCAGGGCATATTGTTGATACCTTTTTTGATGTGAACGCGGCCACAGATATTGCAAGTGCAGAGGTTGATGTAACGATAACTAGGGACTCAGGTAATTTCACTAGCACAGGGGCCATTAGAGCTATCGTTCATTACGAGGCGTTCCAGAGTATGAGCTAAGGGTTTTAGCTTGATACAAAAGATTACCATAATACGCCTCACACTTTTGTTTAGTCACCGCCACAGCAGCATTTATTAATTTATGTTCCTCTGGCGTCATTACTTGATCGCAAACCCCCTCAATAATTAGGTGGTAGTCTTGAGTTGCTTTCAGGTTATCGCCTATGATCACGCAATTATCATGCTCGCCTAATTCTATAAAATTACCTGCGCCTATATTCATTTTTCTTCCTTAAAATTTATACCCAATAAAGTCACAATTAGGACATTGCACTTCTTGTTTATGTGGATTGGTCAATAAAAGAGTATTGCTCGTTTGTCTGGGGTAGACCATTTCAGTCTTACACCTATCACAGCATACCCCAGCTCTAATATCATCAGGGGAGGCGTTGCGTATATCGCAGTTATGTTGGTTAAGTGTTTTCATCAGAAAGGCAAATCCTCATCGAAGTCATCAATTTGTTTTCCATCATCCACCTGGGTTTGTGGCGGCTGGGCGCTCCTCGTTTGGGTGCTTTCCCCGCTATTGCGGCTATCCAGCATTTGCATATCTCTAACGACAATTTCAGTGGTATACCTGTCGTCACCTTTTTGGTCCTGCCATTTAGTCGTTTGCAGCTTCCCCTCAATATAAACTTTCGAGCCCTTCTTTAAATACTGGGCCATGACCTCGGCGGTACGTCTAAAGCCGACCGCTCGGTGCCACTCGGTTTTTCGTTCTTCTGACCATTTTTATCTAGCCATTGCTCGCTAGTAGCTATTGATATGTTGCACACCATATACCCATTGGGCATCGTTTTAGATTCGGGGTCGGCTCCTAACGAGCCCACTATTATTGCTTTGTTTACGCCTTTCATTCTGAGTGTTCCTTTGTTATTTCTTCAATTTGAATAATTACTTTCTAGTATTGTCTCTTTCGTCGTGGCTACAAGCGCCATAAACTGTTCAACCCTTGAGTCGATCATGTCAAACTCTTTTGTCATATCTGATTTGTTTAACCGATGGATATAAAGTTGCTTATCGGCAGGGAACTCAGAACAGTAGCTAATAAAATCTAACCAATCCCTGCCTGTAAATTTTAAATTGCCTATGTACTGCCATCGATAGGCAGGGTCCACATTTTGACGTTTTACTGTTGCAAAGTGGGTGGCGGCAATCACTGACTTAATCTCTACTGCACCACTATCTAATACAAGGCCATCAGGAGAACACCCAAGATCTTTTGTTGAAAAGAACCCACCATTGCCTACATCACAAAAAAACCTCTCCTCGTAAAGCATACGGGCAACGGGCTCTTGTTCGTGGCCTCTTTCGGTGTGCTCATTTGAAAACCCATTAGATTCACATTTGCCGGTTATTTGTTGCACTGCAATTTGAGCCGCTAGCCTCTTAGCAGGCTCGCCAAAAGATTTACCAAAGTTAGCCATCACTTTGCCGAGATTAGAGCTAGTCAACCGTCCACACCTCAATTGAAGCCACTCGTCAGTATTTTGCTCTATATCGTGAAACTCAAACACTGCCACATTCCTTTACTATCAACGCTTGATTTTCCTCGCTTATATGAGCCCTTTTTAAGACGGCCTCAAAGTCACCATCCCTTAGATAGGCATTCTTAGCATTGGTCCACATTTGCCCCTTCTCTGGCGTTATTGTTGCCTTAGATTCAGCGGGTGGCTGTGGGCTTATTCTTAGACCCTCAACAGTTTCTCTACCAAACCTCACGTTAGGGTCAACATATATCGTTACGCGCACATTGCTCCAGTCCTCAAGGAAATGGGAGCCTGTTAGATCCTTCATAACCTTAGAGTTGTGAGCGTTTAGTATCATCGGCTTTAGTCTCTCGCCTTTACGCAGCTCTTGTTCTTCAAAGTAAGCGGTATTAAACGAGTCCTTTGTTTTGTTTGTCGCATCAGATTGCAACCCTACCCTGGATATTGTTAGCACTGTTGGCCCAACAATATCAGCACTAGATAGGTACGGCGAATTAAACGCTTTCCTGTAATGTGTTTTCTCTTCCCCTTCCATAACCTTCCCCTTACTTTCACCAATGTTCAATTGTAGGCCCAACCACAACAATCACTAAAATTACAAATACCATCCCAATTTTACACTTAGCATCGTATGATATTTTCATTGTTTTAATACTTTTATGAATTCTGCCCATTTCTCTTGCTTCTCCTTTCTTTGTTGTTCCACCTTAATAAGTGATAGCCCTTCCAAATACATTCCCATCAGCTTGCAATCAAGGTTGATTTGATGGCCCACATGTTTATTGTGGATGGCGTTTACTGTGGTCTGGGTTGGGGATACTCTCATTGCATTATCCTAAACGTGTCTTCCTTTTCGACGTAATCAGAAAACGTTTGTGTCAGCTTCTTAGCTAATGCGTTAGCGTTATCTGTCGATGGTTGGTTTATGTAGTCTTGAAAATACTCAATGATCTCCAACGTAATAGACTCACCTATTAGCACCGCGATATCATCACAGTTATCGCTGCCAGGTATCCCGTCAGTCCTGTTAATCATAAAATCAATAAGTGGATTCAATTGTTTGTTTATCATAATACACACACAACTACAGTTTGTTTCTTTACGACACGGCCATCTTCGACCCTGTATTTGTTTCTAATCCAACGCTGAACAGACTGGTACGGTCTACCAATGTCGTCTGCAAAAGCCTGTAACGCGCCTCGCTGTGTCCCATACTTTCGCTTGATGTACTCAGGTAACATCATTGCAGCGCTTCCAAATAAAATCGAATCATATTCAGCTCCACCGTTATTAGTGATTTACATTGACGCTTCTTTAGCAGCTCTATAACTGCTGATCTAACTCTTAATGACAACTTGTGTTTCATGTATTCCACATTAAACATCCTGGTTAATTAAAGTTCTGATAGAGGGTATTTTTTACCAAGAATTACGCTTTTTTCAGCATAAGCTACGACTGATTCTACTGATTTATGGAATGATAACGAATTAAAATGCTCTCCTGTCTGATAAAATGTTTCGCATATTCGATCCTTTGATATTTCAAGCACCCCACCATCATCACACACGTTAAATCCTGCAAACTCTAAGGCTTTTTTTGCTGCATCAAATCGCGTTAAGTCCATTTCAATTCCCCTTTGTTTAGTTAATCTAGAATGTTTGCATCAGCCCAATCATAATAATCATCGCCCATCAAATCCTCGATTAAATCGTCACAATTAAAAGCGTTTAAGCCCGAATTTTTGTACTTTATAGCAACTGCTTGAAGCTGATCCAGGCTAGAAATTTTTAGTGCTTTTGTGATATCTTTCTCTAATCTGTCTAATTCGTAAAACCTGTAAAAATTTCTGAGACTATCGTTGTAGCCTATATCTACTAACCCGTTTCTTGAATTTATATCAAGTTCTAAAATTTGATTTATAGTGATAGCCATTTCCCTTCCCCTTGTTTTCTCTAGTTGATGTAATCATTATACATGCTTTGGGGTGTAATACAAGATAATATTAATCCTAGATTGGTATAATAATTAATGGTTTTTATAACGTCTTATTAGCCGTTAAATAACGTTAAGCAATCTATTCATTTGGTCAAATCTAACCCCGAAATCGTTAGCTAACCATCTAACGAAATCACGCCCTTCGAAGTCAGTGCTCATAAACCCAAAACAATACTCTCTCAAATCACCTAGAGGTACGCCTTCGCTATATGAATCATTAGCCGAAATCCCTAAAACAATCTTTGTCTACACTAGCTATTTCTTCATCCACCATTCCATTCTCCTTTAATTAATCTAAAGTTGATCGTTGTTAGCATGGGCTAAGTTTTCCAACTCAGCAGATTTAGGGTTGCTCTACACAATCCCAGCTAAACTACGCTCTCGCCCTAAGTACAGCATTAAACGATCTATCAACCCACTCTGAAGGATGCTCTAGGTGTGCAGGAATCGAACTCGTGTTTACGGTTAATTAGTCCGCTCCCCGACCGTACCTCCAGTCTACATACACCACCGTATTACCATGGATTACGGCTTAGAGCACCCATCGGAATGGGCTCCAGTGCGTATATGAAGGGGCTATACCAGGGGCCTCGTGCCGTCTGATAGGTATTAACCTATTGACCTGCGACTTTCTGTCCGATATAGCCACCACATATACACACTGTATTCAGAATTCAATTCATTAATCTTCTACTATTTCTTTCTTTACGATATCTAAAACCCCTAGCACTAAAGCGATCGGCATTTCATTATCGTATTTATGGATAGCTTCTTTAAGTTCATTGCATAATTGCTCTGCTTGTTTGCAGATTCTTTTAGAAGCTAAGTGTGATACGTCAAATGGCCTCATTCCCTTCTCCTTTATTTAATAAGTGCCTTTCGGGCTCATCCCAGATACCAGAACTGTACTGGTATTCCTCGCCAGGATTAATGGCGTGGTTACACTCACAGCAAATATGAGGCTTTCTTGCTTTACGTGTCTTGGTTGAAAACGCTTTAGGCATTTCACACATAATTACCTCCATTCATTAGTTAAATTCAATCACCAGCGTTTATGGATCGGAACCCCGTCACAATCGAAAATAGTTATCTGTACCCGCCCATTATGAGCAGTGACTTGGTTTACTCTGATTGGTAAATGCTCAAGCTCTACCCCATAAAACCATTCAACAGCTTTTTCAAGAGTTTTAACTTGATGATCGCTTTCTTTGCATACACTCCCTCTGTTACATTCCATTTCTGTACCACTTTTCAGTTTCTAATGATCTGATTAGGTTTGATATTTGCTGGTCAGTTAAATCACGAATCCTAGCCATTACTGAAGAATAAGACGATTTGGCCAAATCAACAGGCACCTTTTTAACAGGAAGCTTTAGTTCAAATAACACCCTGTTCTTTTCGCTTATCTCGGCCCCCGCTATATCCTGAATCCACCCTCGTCTAGCTGGCCAATCAATACCCAATACCTGTATTTGTGACTTAGTCCAAGCCCCTTTCTTAGTTCTGTTTGCCATGATCCAGACTTTAGTAATCACCATCTTTTAAACCTCATGATTTGCGTATGTCGTATCTTCAGGCACAAAGAACCCTAAGCACTCTAAAAAAAGAATGATTAAGGCTATTGTAAATCTCATGACTCGCTATAGAGGTCAGTAGAGCTTACATTGCCGATCCTATGGTATTGATCGGTTGAGGACTTGTTTTAGGGTCTCTACCATGCCCACTTATCACACGCTCCTCACGCCTTATTTGAGCGCTGCTAGCAAGGTTTGTCACCAATATACTAACTATGCTCGTATTAGACATCGCCACGTGTACAGGCTTTCAATAGCTCCCAGTAACCTGTTTTTGATTAGATTAACCCTGGTGGGTTGCGATTAATCTATTAAATCGGTTGGGCCAGCTTGAAAGTGAGATCAGATAGGGTATAATTCGAGGTGCCGCTGTGGGCAGATGATTTTATACGGTCCTATTTGCACCACGACCAAGCGGCTTTTTCATTTACTAATCTAGATCTAATCCTTATCTACTGCAACAATTAGCTCTATTTTCTTTTTTCTCCCTCTTTTTTTTCGCCCTCAGTCTTTTCAGCTTCTAGACCGCAATAGGCGCAAATTATTACAACCATCCAATCCTCCTATTCAACAACCCATTTAGTCTTAAGCAAATTTTCACAGTAGTTAACTTGATTATCAAGATACGTAGGCTTCGCATAAATACAGTTGAGCAGCTTACGTTGAGACTCTAATTTCGTGTTCGCTATTACATTTCCGCCTACCGCGACAATGACGATGAAGATTAAACCAATGTTTACGAATCCTACTTGTCTTTTATTCATCTTAGCTTCACCTTCCACACATCTTCTGACGCGCCAATAATATCTTCCGTTGAATAACCATACCCACAGTCCTCAAGGCCCGCCCCAACGCCATATCCCGACCATCCAATCCAAATGTTATCATCAGGCTGAGTTAGTCTTATATGCATGTAATAGTTGTCAGTGTCAGCCCAAAAGATTTCTATTTTGTGGCCCTCTAAAATCACCTCTACTACTGTCGTATTGAGCAGGCTTTCATGGTCTACATAAGAATGCTCTTCCCCGTTATCACCAATCCATTTTGTGTTTGTGTTAGGGTGGCGGGCGATAATTAGCGGGTCAATATCAAAGGTTTCGCCGTGTAGGTAGACTGACTGGGAAGATTGCTTGTTCATCCCAATATGTACGGGGCCATCCCCAAGGATAACGTGGTGACTTCTTCCTCTCCTTCCTTCAGGGAAGCTAAACCCAGGCCATTGCCCAGGGGTACTCTTCAAGCCCTCTTCAGTAAATATTGCATCACTTCTTTCTATCACGCGGGCATTGTTGCGGTACGCATAGCCGCCGTAATCACTGTAAGCCATCTTTAACTCTCTTATAATTAATTATGCTAAACCGTAGTTACTACCACATCGAACCCTAACGCCTCACACAGCGCTGTTAGTAGCTTCATTGCATCAGTCATAACACCTCCTTAATCTGTCTTGGCTAGCTCATGTAGCCTTGTTTGTGAATTTCTCAGAATCAAGAGAATTAATTTATAGTCATCATCACTAATACCGTAATTATTGCCAGGCGAAACACCTCTCATTATCGTTACAGCGGTTGATATTTTTGCTAGGTTAGCTGCTAGTATATATTCTTGTTCTGTCATCTTTTATCCTCTATAGCCAGCAGGCTTTGTATCTTTTCATCAATCTTATTAGCCACCACTTGAGCATCGGCCAACCCCTTTTCTTTAATATCTCTTAACACGTTAACCTCGGCATTAACTTGATCGGATTCAGGTAACATTTCAAACTCAATTTTTAACGGTTTAGATATCACTATGTGACTCTCTCTAGAGTATTGAAAATCATCTAATTCAATAATTCTTGTGTACCCATATTTTAGAGCTTTGATTAATATTATTTCCATTATTTATCTCCCCTAATTTCAGAAACCCAAACAGGTGGCTTTTTAAAGCTATCCCTTAACGTTTCAAGCATCCATAATTCTGTAGGCGTCCATTTGTCTTGTTTTAATAGATTAATAATTTGCTTTAAAACAGTGATGCAGATTTCTTCGTAGCAGCCTTCGCTAATATCTATACCAAGGCGTTCTTGATAATATTCACGCTGCCATTTTTGCGGTAAAACACGGTTGATGTAATGTTTTGCGGGCAATACTGGCATGGATGCGTGAGACCAATATAACGTACCTGTTATTATTAAATAATCGCCCTCGCAGTCCAGGTATCCCTCGCAGTACAGGTATCCCTCGCAGTACAGGTATCCCTTGCAGTCCAGGTTTCCCTTGCAGTCCAGGTTTACCTCGCAGTCCAGGTTTCCCTCGCAGTACAGGTATCCCTTGCAGTCCAGGTATCCCTCGCAGTCCAGGTTTCCCTTGCAGTCCAGGTTTCCCTCGCAGTCCAGGTTTCCCTCGCAGTACAGGTATCCCTTGCAGTCCAGGTTTCCTTTAGCGTGCAGCCCGTTAATTTCGGCCCCCACACTGTATGGGACATCACACTTTATAACAGTATCGTCCTCTAACGTGATAACGCCTTTTTTATCCCGCAGATCTAAAAGCTCGCCTGTTGTGTTGATTATCATTTCCCTTTCCCTTTTGCTTGTTTGTGTAGTCAATATAGATTAACTGTAGGTTAACGTCAACACTTAAATTAACTTAATATTAATACTTGCACTTAACTATAAGTTAATATATGTTTAAGTACATCAAGGAGACAGTATGCGTAAATTAGATAAATCAAAAGGCGAACGGCAAACCACTTTAATAGGGTTTAGAGCCAACTACACATTAAAAGATATAGCTAATCAATGCGATGTAAGCACTGTAGCTATTCATAAAGCGGTAAAAGATATTAACGATGGTGTCAGGCCATCAATCAGTTTGTATGTGGACAAAAAAGACAAGATAATTTATGCGTTTGAGACTGATATACGTCCTGTATTCGGGTTTAAATAATTTTTAACTAAAAAGGGAAGAGAGATGAATATTGAAGATTTAACAATAAAACAGGTTAGAGAAATCCAAGGGTTAACGTCTGGCGGGACGGTTAGTGTGGCAGCCAACAATATTGGAGATATGGTAGGGAGCAAAGTAATAGTGCGCACTTATTCTGCCGGGGTTTGGTTTGGCACACTATACGCAAAGGACGGGGAGGAGGTTATCTTGCAATCCGCTCGTAGAATGTGGCGATGGTGGGCGGCAGAGTCTATCAGTTTGAGCGCGGTGGCAATACATGGAATTCGGTGTGATAAAAGTGAGATATGTGAAGAGGTTGGTAAAGTCTGGATGAAAGCTATTGAAATAATCCCATGCGCGCCAGCGTCTGTTAACTCGATAGAGGGCGCTGAAAATGCAAAAGCCAAATAAGTTTGATGGCGATGGCTCTGGCGATGGCTATGGCTATGGCGATGGCTCTGGCTCTGGCGATGGCTCTGGCTCTGGCGATGGCTATGGCTATGGCGATGGCTCTGGCTCTGGCTATGGCGATGGCTCTGGCGATTGCTATGGCTATGGCGATGGCTCTGGCTCTGGCGATGGCGATGGCT
>NVVL01000051.1 GCA_002402195.1 Rickettsiales bacterium
CTAGAAGATATGGGAGCAACACTAGGAAACATAAGGGGAACACTAGGGAAACAATGGTGAGCCCGCCGGGGTTCGAACCCGGGACAACCTGATTAAAAGTCAAGTGCTCTACCAGCTGAGCTACAGGCTCATGATGTTGTGATTTGAATTGCTGCTATCTACCCAGGATACTCAAGATCTAAAAGAGTGTTCCGTGGATAAGTAATATTATGCGCAAATTAGCGCTAATCTTAGCAATAAAACTCACCATTGTTTAACATAGCCAATTGTTGGAAAATTATGTTTCAGTAATGATCAAAATACCAGAACAAAGAACGCCTTCCCTTGAATATGTTGGTTTACTTTATCTACTAAAAACGATAACATGTCAACAACTTTTTTTAAAATTTAATGTGTTAGTAGGTCGATATGTATTCAGATGTGGCGGTCATAATACCCTCAAGGCTAGGGTCGACAAGGCTTGCAAGGAAATCTCTTGCGCAAATTGGAGACAAATCTTTAATTAGTCATGTCGTTTCAAAATTAGTGAAACTCGTAAAAAATGGCCTTTATGTAGCTACCGACTCAGAAGAAATTGCGCAAGAAGCAGAAAAAGCCGGCGCAACAGCCATTATGACAGATGAGGACTGCCCGTCCGGGTCAGAAAGAGTGTTTCAAGCCTTTGAAAAAATACCAAATCATCACAAAATTAATTATATCATCAATGTCCAAGGCGATATGCCTTTTGTCGACCCAAATGCTGTCAATGATATTATTAAAAAATTAAAAACAACTGACTATGACATTGTTACACCAGTTGTTAAAGTGACAGCTGATGTCGCAAAAAACCCTTCAAACGTGAAGGTCGTCGTGGATCTGGCTGGTAGGGCGATGTATTTTTCTCGCAGTTTAGTGCCCTATGATGCAACAGAATTTTTATATCATGTCGGAATTTACGGTTTTAAGCGAGATGCACTTGAAAAATTTGTCAATCTGGAACAAAGTGAATATGAAAAAATAGAAAAACTGGAACAACTCAGAGCGTTGGAGCATGGTATGAAAATTGGAATTTGCTTTTCCTCAGAAATACCTATCTCCGTTGATACGCAAGAGGACCTAAATAAGGCGAGGGAATATTACTCATGGATATCAGAAACCTGATCATAATAGCTACGTTCATTATCTGTCTGCCATTTTCACTGGCGGCTAAAACGAGAATCAAGGATATTACTGGCATTGAAGGAGTGCGCGATAATCTGCTGGTCGGGCAAGGGCTGGTTGTCGGGCTGAACGGAACAGGGGATAAACTCAAAAACTCACCATTTACAGAAAAAGGATTGACCGATTTTTTAGAACGTCTTGGAGTCAATGTTCAGGGAGCTCAAATAAAAACCAAAAATATCGCAGCCGTAACAGTAACAGCGAATTTGCCTCCGTTTGCTAGAATGGGAACTAGGATTAATGTGAAAGTTAGCACCATCGCAGATGCAAAGAGCTTGAACGGTGGAACGCTACTTGCAACACCATTGATCGGAGCAGATGGTACCGTATATGCAGTTGCTCAAGGCTCTATTGTGATTCCAGAGTTTGCGCCGGCATCCGGGGGAGTGAAAACGAAGTCTAAGGCTGTTGAGACTAATGCTTATATTCAAAATGGCGCGATAGTCGAAAATGAAATCGATTTTACTTTTACCAATATGCGTCGTATTAAATTGTTCCTTTATTTGCCGGATTTTGGCACTTCGGTCGCGATTGCAGCGGCGATTAATAACCATCTCTCAGGGAATACCGCTAGAGCGCTTGACTCGGCTACGGTCGAGATAGTAGTGCCGACTTATAGAACGGATGATCTTGTCGAGTTTATAGCCGAAATCGAATCGCTTGAGATTAAACCGGATTATAAAGCGAAAATTGTCATTAATGAATCCACAGGGACGGTAGTCATCGGTGATAAGGTCCATATCCGCCCTGTGGCGATCGCTCAGGGGAATTTGGTCGTGAATGTGGGGCATCTTGAGTTCGACAAGAAATACGGCCCAGAAACGGACGAGGAGACCAGAGACTTAGTGAACGGGTTTGTGGAAGAGCGCAGGGGAAGAGGAATTCGTCAGCTGGAAGAGGGAGCTAATTTGAGCGATCTGGTGGCTGGGTTGAATCGGCTTGGGGTGTATCCGCGAGATATTATCAATATATTGCATAATATGAAATCTGTCGGCGCGCTCGATGCGGTGATTGAAGTGAGGTAGGTGATATGGCTGGTTATTTTGGGGGCGGTATTCAAAATGTCGAAAAACCGGTTGAGCATTATAAGATTATTGATCAAAGGAAAAACCTCTCGCCTGAGCGCGCGCGCGGGGCAGGGCGCTTTGATGAGGTGATGAAGAAAGCAGCCTCCAAGCTGGAGGCGCCATTGAAAGCAGGTTTGGAGCCTGGTTTAGAGGCGGGCCCTAGCGATAAAAAAGTCCTTCCAGTAACATTACGTCCTCAGATTACCCGATCAAATTCTGCCCATCCAAGGAGTCCTGGGCATCTCCAAACTCCAGGCTCTGAGCATCTCCAAACGTCCAATTCTAAACATCTTCAAACTCCTGAGATGCATAGAAAATCATCGCTAAGCACCGGCATGAATCCGCGCGAGACAGATGATGGCACGAAAATTGCTCTTAAAAGATTGTCAAAGGAAATGGAGAATCAGTTGATGGGGATGTTTTGGGTTATGATAGATAATGCCAGAGAAAATGATCCTGAAGGTGGTTTTGCAGAAAAGATGTTTCGGACTCCTTATTTGCATGAAGTCGTAAAGAGTGGCGCAGACCCGGAACTTGGAGAGATAGGAAAGGCGATCTATAATAATTTGGTCAGAAACGATAGGGAGAATGTAGAAAGTGTTAGGGCTAAAAAATAATATAAATTATACAAATAAACTGAATCAAAAGCAGCTGATTGGCGATCTGTCGAGGGTCCTGAAGGATCTGATCGATATTATAGCAAGAGAAAATATCTTGCTTGAGGGGGGTAGAATCTCTCAGCTTGATGCGGTGGTTGCTGAAAAATTTGCTGCATTAGAGAAATTTAATCAGGCCGAGATTAATATAGAAATTTATAAAAAACAAGGCGGTAGCTTTGATCAAAGAAAGCCGGACATAGTGCAAGCAATGGAGTTATTCCAGAAATTTGACAAGCATACCAGGCGAAATGAAGTGCTGATTCAAAGTAATATAGAAGTTAGCGCGAAAATTGTTGAGATGTATAAAGAAAGCAAGAAAGCTCAGGCGCTCCGGAAGTTTGGCTATAATAAAAAAGGTAAAATTGCTGTTTCGAAGAATGTAGAGAGCATAATGCCATCAATTGGGCTTAATGATACAATTTAAATGTAAAAACTATGGGCAATTGGACAACAATAGCAGACACGCTCAAGAATACGGGAAGAGTTCTGGAAGAAGGGCCTGCCTATAATTTGCAGCGTTTGCAAGACCCGAATGCAAGGGTTGTGAGGGCCTCTCTTGGGACTGATAATATTGGCAGTAAGGGGCTCCTTCGAACTACTTTTAGGATGGACCGCCCGACTAATCCTCTCAGGGAGAGGGTTTATATGAGCCAGGTGACGGAGCTTGAAAATAGGAATACTTATACCGAATTCATGGATGTTATGCAAACCGTCATTGGTGGCGGGGGGAGTTCACAAAGCTCCAGATTAGTCTCGGTTATCGATGATTTCTTCAAGCAGGCCAAGATCCTGGAGTCCAATAGCGGCGCTGCAATGAGGGCGGCTTTTGTTGGTAAGGCTGAGAATGTTGCGACTGTGTTAACGCAGGCGACTGATTCGATTACAGAGCTTCGTTTAGAGGCAGATACGAGGCTTCGAGATAGCGTTACTTCTTTAAATAGTACGATAAATGCTCTATATGCATTGAATCAGAATATTTTATCTGCTCAAACTCCGCTGAAATTATATGATAAACGAGACGAATTGACGCGCGAACTTGCCAAAGCATTTGATATTAAGGTGAGTTACGGGGTTGGCGGTGTGGCTAAGGTTCAGTCTAAATCTAGCGGCGAGATGCTGGTTTCTGGGGATAGTTTCGCGCAGTTTAGCTATGAGGGGATTTTAACCAAAACTGATATTCTTGATCATGCAGACTATCCTCCACTGAAAATGCATCATTATAATCAAGATCAAAAGCAGACTAATACTAGCATTTTTACTGATTTCAAAAGCAGTTTTAGCCTATTTAAGGGCGGTAAATGGGAGGCTCTGATAAAGTTGAGAGACGAGATCCTACCAGAGGCTTGGTGCTGCGTGGATACTTTGGCTCAGAATTTCTCTGGGAAAATCAATATTCTGCATAATGATGGTTCCTCCTGCCCTGCGCAAGGCTATTTCAAAAGTAGCGGAGAGCATAGAGGTGCGGATGGTCTGGATGGGCTCGGAGCGTTTTCTATTTACGCGGTAGATCAAAATGGAAACCAGCTGCGGGGCGGGGCGGGCTTGTTGAACCAGGTGAATATCGATCCAGCAACTATACTAAGCTCCGTAGAGGGCAAGGCGCCGACTATGGCGGATCTCATCCGCGAGCTCAACGAGAAGCTGGATCTTGCGCCATCGCGGGACAGAGCAGCGATGGGCGCTATTTTGGATGATGCAGGCGTTCAGATAGATGGTCAGTATTTGCTTAATAATGTTCAGCTCCTTGCTCGCAGTCAGGTGAGTGGCGTAGCGCCTGCAGATAGCGTGACTTTTGAGCTAGATCTTCAGGGGAGTTCACATTTTGGGAGTAATATAGAAATTCTTGGTGTTAAAACAAACGATGTTGGTGGGGGTAATGATTTAGCTTTGGCGCAAAATCAGCTCCCATCTAGCTTTAGGTTGGAGAAGGATACAAACGCAGCAAGCGGTCAGTTTTTTACTCTGCAAAATTCTGGGGCAGGGCGTGAGGTTACTTTGGAGATTAGAGTAATTGGTGATAATGGTGTGGTCAGCCGAGGGGAGGTTTCCTTTGTGGTGAATCCAGCAATTACGCCGGGTGCCAGGGTGGCTACGAATAATGTTGTGGCGGGCGATTTTGCTCATCCGATAGGAACTAATCTTAGTTCGCATTCAGGTGTGGCGCGCGCGAAGCTTGTGGATAGTAACGGAGCTGAGATAGATCCGCTATCTGGAGGGTCTGGAAAGCTCGTTATAGATACGAATAATTCCTCCTATCGTCTTGTTATTCAAGGTGGTGGGTTTGGAGGAAAGTTTGGTTTTAATGATTTATTTCATTATGATGCTCATACTGGCTTCATGGAGGTTAATTCGGATATTAGCGCTAATGTTGGTAATCTTGCGGTGGGCAGGATACAAAAGGATAATGGTAGCGATAGCGGGCGCATGGTTGGGGATGTGGCGGCATCTGCGCCGATGCTTTTTGGCGGGGGAGCTATTGCAGCGGGTGATGTTGTTTCCGTTAATGGTATTGACTTCACCTTCCGGAATGCCCCGCTGCCCGTTCCTGCCGATCCGCGTGATGTTGATGTGGCTGGTACTCCCCTGCTAAATCTTGTAAATAGGATAAATGCTCATCCAGCGCTGCAAAATTTGGTGCAGGCGACTTTGAATGTGAATACCATAACAGTCACTGCAAAGGCTGCTGGGACTGGCGGTAATGCGATTGCTGTTGGAACTAACTTGGTTGGTGGTGCTACGGCGAGTATAAACGGCTTTGCTCCCGCTCCTGGTCTGGTTATTAGCACGCTTATAGGCGGCACAGATAAAATAACTATTAACCAAGAGTTTCGCTATGATATGGACGATAATAATCTGCAGATACTTGAAGCCATAAGCAATCTGCAGGGCCAGGCGATTCATGTTGACTGCCAGGGGATTGTGCCTGAATCATTTGTTTCGCTATCCAACCTTGCGACTATGGTTACTGGGTTCTTCTCTAATTATGTGAATGATGCGGAGAAAAAATCGGATATAGCAGTGACTGTTCTTAAGCAAACAGATTCCGCTATTAAAGGTAGTTTTGGTATTAGCAGGGAAGAGGAATATATAAGATCAGTAGATCTTGCGCAATATATGAATATGCTCTCACATATTCTTGGTCAAATGCAACAGATTGAAAAAACTATATTAGATAATATAAAGTAATATAAGATAAGATTGTAATAGAGAGGGAAATATGGCGCTTAGCATCACAACAACATCATCAATATTGGAATCCAAGCCGATTAGAAAGGGCGAGGTCGCGAGGCTCACCAGTCAGCTTGACGATGCAATGGCAAGCATCACTAATCCGGACAGGTTCTCCTCCCGCGCAAAGCTTGACGCCTCGGGTCTAAACAGGCTTTATGATGATGCTCAAAGAGCGATTCTTGCAGCTAATGGAAATAAGATCAGCGCTCAAGTTATCTCGGTGAAATTAGAAAATGAGAATAGAGGGCTTGCCGAATTTAACGCAGCTCTAGTTGCATTTGAGCGAGATATGGGCGAAATGTCAGATCATGCGGGCACGGATGCTGAAAAAGCCGACAGAGCTCTTGAGAAAATGTCTCTGGTGCTTCGAAGAAAAGACCCTGGAGGGCGTTATATATTCGGAGGCAGCACGCCATATATAGATCCGCTTTCAAAGCTGGATAATAACGGGGTTCGAGTTGCCATAGATCTAAAAGCATCAACAAGCCTAATTGGTGGGCAAATGAGCCGGAATTATAGCGATACATCACCCAATGAGACTGTGGTGACCGTTTCTGCTTTTCACGAGGTGAAGGAGGGGTTCCTGCATCCGGAAATGGATGCTATATATAAAACAATTGGTTATATTAATATGGTAAAAGATGGTCAGTTCACAGCTAATCAGCGGGATGCCGCTCAGCTGGATGCGCGCCAGGCTCGCGGAGCAGCCGCAATGGCAATAGGTTTAGAGGAGAAAAAAGTCGAGGCTTCGCTATATGTTAATGATAGCGAGATTAACAGTGCTGATTCCAAAAATAACTACCTATTCTCCTCCGATTTAGTTGAGTCTACTGGCCGGATGCAGTCCTTAATGCATAGCGTGCAAGCAAATATCAGCCTAGATGGTGCAAAAACCAAGATTTTCGATAATCTAATGGATAGAATGCGCCTACATTAGAAGAGCTGGGGGGAGCTCGGGTTAGTCGATTTCCATGAGGGTGGCATCTCCAGCGAGATAAACTGGGGGTAGTGTGTCTGGGGTCTCTAAGGACTGGAGGTAGGCGATAATAGCCGATGGAGGGAGATACTTTGCGGAGTCGTCAGATTGTGGGATAGCAACTTCACTATAAGTAAAGTCTACTATTAGTCTGCACAGGTCTTCAGGTATCTGGTTTCTAGATGTTGGGTCTTCAGGTGTAAGGCCTAGAATCGCATCTTTTGTGCTTACGAAATGATTGCCAAGAGTTGCAAGAGTTGCAAGAGAATATTCAGGCTGAAGAAGCAACAAAAAATTAAATTCACCATATTCTAGGCAGGCCTTTATTACTGCGGTTTTTGTCTCTTCTGACATATTAATAAAGGCAGGAGTCAATGGATATGAGAGCTTGTCAGGCGCGCTACAGTCTAAATACTCTTCCAGCATTTTGGCTTTTTCCTTTTGTTTTTTGTTTGAAAACCCTGGTACACACAGATGAAATAATAAAGAGTGTAATTTGTCTTCCTCGAAGTAGATTTTTATTACGAGTATTTGTACTTTTGGCTGTAGACCCCGAAATAAAGAAAGTGGAATCTTCAAAAAGACATCTAGATTGTTATAATCCAGGTACCTTTGTATTATTTCATCAATTAATGCTGTTTCTGTATGATCTGTTTGTAACATAAAGTAATTACTACAACTCATTAATTCTGTTAATCTATCAAGAGTATCAAGTGCCAGGACGTTGGTTAGTAGAGCCTTTTGTGCATTTGGCAACATATAGCATAACATTCTTGCCATACACTTAGTAGGAAGGTGGTCACACAACTCAGAGGCAAAATCGGAGCCAACTAGATTTTTCTTATTGGTGTCACTTAGTTGTGTAAAAGCTGTGTGAAGAGATTCTTCGCTGACCAAATCAACCAATTCATTTAATTTTGTCTTGGTTGCATAGAGCTTAATTATTGGTGCTTTAGCAGGCCTTCTTAAAGCCTCGAATCCTGCAGCAAAATCATTATTGCCAAGTTTTAAGATAAAGTCACGTAGGCTTTCTGTGTCAGTATATTGACTGAGTATGACAGTTTGTATAGAGGCTCGGAGTTTGCCAAATCCAGTAGAAAAATTATTATTATCAAGCTCCATAATTGCGGCATTTAGTTCATTTTCTCCGCTCAGGTATTTTTTAACCAGCCATTTTTGTGAAGATACAGGAAGTTGTACAAGCCCCTTAGCAAAATTGTTTTCCCCTAATGCCTTGACTAAATCCTTAAGATTGTACTCAGTTGGGAGGTTCTCAAGGTATGATTCTTGTCGTGTTTTGCTTGTCTTTCTTTCTTTGAGGGCGCTAAGAAGATCATCGTGAGTATATGGAGCTGCTGCTTCAGAAGGAATATGGAAACGTGACGTGAATATTTCCTCTGGAGAAAGGTGTTGAGCGTCAAAGACTTTGGTTTCTACTTGGGTTAGCGGGTTGCCGGTAAGCAAGGCTGGTTGTGTAACGCATGCAGTGCTTTCGAGTTTGGCTCTCTTGACTTCTGCGGGCGGCGCTGATCCGTTTGAATCAGGCCTCGTATCCTCTTCGGATCTCTCGCGTTTGACTCCTATAGTAGTCTTGGGTTCCATAGCAGGCCCTAGCTTAACTCTTTTTGCCCCAGGCGCATCGTCTATTTCGGATCCTTCGCGTTTAAGACTTGACATTACAATCACACCCCCAATTTATTACAAAGCTATTGTCATTTATTACGCATACACCATAGGCGCAACAAACAACCGAGTCAATCATAAATTTAATTTCAACTTAATAAAACTCCATCCAGCAAAAACCTCCTTCCTTCCTCTATCACCCTTTCCCTCTCACTGGTTTTCTTTCCAGGTCGAGCAGGCGTTGTTTGGCTTCGAGTCCGGCGGCGTATCCGCCTAGGGAATCGTCGTGCCTGACTATTCTGTGGCATGGAACTATGATCGATATAGGGTTCTGACCGACCGCAGAGGCGATGGCGCGGATGGCGGGCATATAAGGGGTTCTGGAGGCTAGGTCTTTGTAACTTATGGTCTCGCCGCGTCTTACTTGGCCGATGGCGCGCCAGGCATGTTCTTGCAGCTCCGAGCCCTCTAGCTTGCAGGGCAGGTCGAATTCGCCTATTTCGCCGGCTAGATAGGCTATTAGCTGCTGCTCTGTTTTGATGAAAAGCTGTAGATCGCTTTTTTCCTCCCATTCTGGTTTTATCTCCGGGAAGTATCTTTGGCCGGTTACGTATACTCCAGTTAGGTTGGTGCCATCTGAGACTAGCAGGACGCGTCCGACGGATATTTGGATATAGGAATAGTAAGTCATATAAATTACCTGATTTTCGTTTTTATTATATTGTTATTTTGAGTATATTATTACATAGCAATTATCAATAATAAATAGATATGATTATAAATCAACATGAAAAAAAACAAAAGAGCAATTATATTACAGGTTAATAACTGATCTGTATTACTAAAAACATAGCCGAGCTATTTGTTTAAAAGCTTAGAAGCGCTCTTATCTTAAGTCTCACTGGGTTTCGCGGAAGATGGTTTTTCTTGTTCTTCTGGCAGGAAAAGTGGTCTTTTAAAACCACAGCTGGATAATAGAATGAGCATTAAAAGGATAAAAATATTTTGTTTCATGGTATTGTTAGTTATAAACTCTTAAAAAAGATTCGCAGTATGCGATCATAGCAAATATTGGGTGCAAATAATATTAATTATGTTAAAAACATTCGCTAAAAAATATATGGTGGCATTTACGCTCTTGTTTATTACTGCTCTGCCCCTGAGCTCGAATGCTGCATCCGCCTCTATCACCAGGCATGACAGCTATTTAGATGAGGATAGTTATTTTTTCGACTCCGAGGGCGCAAAAGTATTTCTGGAGCGCTATGAGGGCAGCACGGTGCTTCTTGTTTTTTGGGCAACATGGTGCGGTGCGTGCGTTAATGAGATTCCAGTTCTTGATAATCTTCAGAAGGATTTTCGCAAATTACCGTTTAAAGTAATCGCAGTTTCTGAGGATTATCATGGAGTTCAGGCGGTGCAGAAATTTTTTGAGGAAAAAGAAATCCGTCATTTAGAAATATTTCATGATTATCAGAATCAGTTTTTCAAGGCTTTATCAATCAGCAGCTTGCCCACTGCGCTCCTGATTGATGCAAATGGAAAGATGAAAACCCGCTTTAAAGGAAGAATCAAGTGGCATGATGAGAAAATTCGCGCTATGATATTAAGTGAAATAGCTGGCAATCCAGAGACTCCGCATAATACATACAAGCCACGCGAGCTGAATATGCAAGTGCGACCAACGCCCCCAGCGAATCAAAAAGTGCCCGCAAAGCAAGTAGCGCCAGCAGGGCAAGAAAAGCAGTCAGCGCCCATGAGGCAAGCGGCGCCCGCAAAACAAATAGACAATAAAGAGGTGAAAAAAAATGAGCAAAAAAGCACTAAATCAAAGTAATAATACTATAACAGATACTCGGCCTATCCTCTCCAGAACGGCTCCAACTAGGCTGGAACAAGTATTAATGGCGCTCCCATTTGGGTTTGGAAAGTCTCAGCCTGTTGTTGCTGTGCTGCGCTTAGAGGGTGTCATTGGCAAGGGTGGTGCGTGTCGGTCTGGGCTTAATTTCGGCGCGCTGAATAAGCTTATTGAGAAAACCTTTAAGACGGACTCGTTAGATGCGGTTTGTCTTGTCATCAACTCGCCTGGCGGCTCGCCTGTGCAGTCGGAGCTCATTGCCAGCAGAATCACTAGCCTTGCAAAAGAAAAGGACATCCCAGTATATAGTTTTGTCGAAGATGTAGCCGCCTCTGGTGGATATTGGCTGGCATGCGCTGGGGATAAGATCTATGCAAGTAAAAGCTCCATCATCGGCAGCATAGGAGTGATCTCCAGTAGTTTCGGTTTTCAGGATGCTATTGCCAAGCTTGGGATAGAGCGCAGGGTGTATACTGAAGGGAAGACGAAATCCGTGCTTGACCCATTCCAACCGGCAAAGACTGGTGATGTGAAGATCATCAAGAAGCTCCAGAAGGAAATTCACAATCATTTTATAGATACTGTCCGCACCAGGCGCGGCGGCAAGCTGACTCAAAGCGATGATCTGTTATTTAACGGGGAGTTTTGGTGTGGTCAAACAGCGCTGGATTATGGGCTGATTGACGGGATTGATGATTTATATTCTTTCATTCAGACTAAATATGGCGATAATGTGAAGATCGAATATATAGAAAATAAAACCTCATGGTTCAAGAAAAAGCTGGGCATGCATAAAATAGCGAAAGAATTCGCTCAAGATCTTACGGAAACAGTACTGGATTCTGCAGAAAATCGCTTGATCCAAAGTAAGTTTGACCTGAAATAATCTTGAAATAATGAGCAATTTCCGCGCAAGCATCCTGACGATCTTCCCTGAAATGTTTCCTGGAACTTTGGGTCATTCCCTCGCTGGGGCAGCTCTTGAGCGGGGTGATTGGCTGCTTGATGTAATTAATATCAGAGATTTTGGCCTGACCAAGCATAAAAATGTCGACGACACTATGTGCGGCGGCGGGCATGGAATGGTGATGCGCCCTGATGTGCTGGGAGCGGCATTGGACAAGGCGTTGGAGGAGTCGCCAGGTGCAAAGATATACTACCCATCCCCGCGCGGGATTCCGCTTACTCAAGATGTTTCGAAGCAGATTAGCCTGGAAAAAAACATAATTATTTTGTGCGGACGCTTTGAAGGGATTGACGAGAGGGTAATTGATGAGTATAATGCAAACCAGATTAGCGTCGGCGATTATGTTTTGTCGGGCGGTGAGCTTGCGGCAATGACGATTCTAGACAGTGTTGTCCGGTTGCTACCTGGGGTGCTTGCAAACCAGGAAACCTTAAAGGAAGAGTCGTTTGAGGTTGAGGAGGAAGGTTTAAAATTGATTGAGCATCCTCTATATACGAAGCCCTCTGTTTGGAGGGGGAGAGGGGTGCCAGAAATTTTACTTTCAGGAAACCATGCTGCGATTGAGGAATGGAGAAAGGCGAAATCCATTCAGATCACCAAAAGGCGCCAAAGAAATTTATTAAAATAAACTACTCATTATTAGGAGCTAAAAATGACAAATCTAATCGACCAATTTGAAAAGAATCAGATTGAGAAACTGACCGCAAACAAAGAAATCCCTACATTCAGAGCAGGTGACACTGTGCGCGTGAGCGTTCGCGTGATTGACGGCACAACTGAAAGGCTTCAATCTTATGAAGGTGTTGTTATCGCCAAAAGAAACAGAGGAATTACTTCTTCATTTTTAGTACGCAAAGTCAGCCATGGCGAGGGTGTGGAGAGAAGATTCATGACTTATTCCCCTATCGTCGCTAAGATTGATGTGATAAAAAGAGGAATTGTTCGTCGTGCTAAGCTATTCTACCTCAGAGAGCTGAGTGGTAAAGCTGCAAGAATCAAGGAAAGAAAGACTTACGCACCAGCAGCGCAGAAGAAGAAAACAGCATAGTTGCTGGGTCTCTGCCTCAGGGTTGCTGGATTATCCCGGTGTCTGGGGTTGCTGAAATGGCTCTGGAGTCTGGTTTAAGCCTGTGGATGTAGCTTCCCAGAGCTAGAGGAGCTGTTGCAGTATATCTATATTCTAGGAGGTGCATAGCTTCTTAAATAAGCATCACGGGTTTTTCCTGCGATGCTTATTTTTTTGAGAGAGGATTTAGTATAGTCTTTGGTGGCAGGGTAGTGTTATTATATATAAGTAATATTGCTCGATACAACAACCTGGTAAGGTGGCTGTGATATTAGTCTGAATGTATGCGGGGCTTTAGTGGATAAGTGATTGATGGGCTTGAGGAGTAGGGCAAAAAGATGGTGGGTTTTGTGATGGAAATAAAAAAATGCAAAAAAAGTTTTGACAAATGTTAGTTATTACGTAATATAGATAGTATGATTCACGCGAGTTGTTTGCGTGATTTAATGAAATTTAAAGAGGTGTGTTATGTCTAGTATGAGAGTTGATTCTTCAGATGATAAGTTGTTTAGTTGGTATTTTGAGTCAATAAAAGAAGTTCTTGAAAATAAGCGTGGTAATGATGATTTTGATGTCTATAACGATTTTATGATGAATCTTGATCTAGCTGATAAAGCAGATGTTAATATACCTAAGCTTGCTACAAAATTGCTATGTCAGCCCTTTGTAGTGTCTACTATTATAAAGCAGGTATTAAAAACAACATGTTCTCAGCATGTTCATGTTCCTAGTGTTGAGGAAACCTCATCATCAAGTGATGCTAATCTAAAACCTGATGATGCTACAATAACATTGGAAATGAGAACAAATGCTCTTGCAGCAGATGCTCCTGTAGAGCTTGATGATCTTGATCACCCTGTTAAACGAACTCATGGAGCAAATGACACTCCGCGATCAATAGCTGATGATTCAGAGACTCTTGATGAAGTGTCGAAAGCTGATCAGGCTTCAAGCCAGCTTCGCTTCGTGTTGCGTTTGCAAGGAGGTGATGTAGAAGTATCTGGAGAGGGCTCAAGCACTGGGTTCACAGTCGAAGGTGACGCCTCATAACCCCCGTCCCAATCACCCTATTTCGTTCTACGAACCAGGGGAGCAGTTGCTCCTCTGGTTCTTAGGGTTTTTTCCTGGGAGGGGAGGTTTGAGTTCCTCGTTGTGCGGCTCTGCTGGCTTCTCAGGGTGGGCGCTTTCTCTATTCTGGGGCTAGGAGGCGCTAGCCATCTGATGATGTGTCCATTGATCGGGTGCTTTCTCCTGATAGCTCCATCCAGTGGATGCTTTGTCGTGGAAGGTTGCCTTCTATGCCGCCGTGCAGCCACTCTATTTCGTCTTGTAGCCGTTCTATTTTGTCTTGTGTTGAATGAATTTCCTTCAATATTATTTGAGTTTCTGCTTCTAATTTGTGAAGCTCAAATATGCTTTGCGCGCTATTTGCTCTTTCTGCTTTCATCCATGCGCGGAACCTTGAGCTTAAAGTCTCTTCTCGCTCGCTAGTCCCATTGCTTCCCTGTTTCGACATTAAACTTACCTATAGTTAATTTGTTTTAACGTAACTCAAGGTGGTTTCAAAAGCAATCGTATATTAAATATATTTAATATAATCAACCAGATAAAATGCTGCGTGCACGAAAACAGCTAGTGTTTTTATGTCTATGAGTTTCTTTTTTTCTATTAATCTATTTAGATTATAGGGGTATGATTTTTTAACTGATTCATCACAAACAGCTTAAGAGCAGGGGGTGAGGTGGTTTATTCGAGCTAAAAATTTTATCCAGATTTCCTACATTGACTGTTTGTGCATCTTGTGCTATAATTGCACCTATTATAAATTACTATATTTAAATAAATGTCTTCAAAGCTTAACGTGATTAAAAACTTTTTCCTATTCGGGTTTTCCAGATTCATGGGCTATGGCTCATATTATCGATTTATCGCGTTTACCGCATATTGCTTCTTAGCAAAGCATTTATTAAAAATAGTTAATCTGACGAATAGGAAAATAGAATGGAACCAATTACTGCAACTACAATCACAATCAAAACTAGATCCGCAGTTAAAACTGTACCAGTTAAAACTGTACCAGTTAAAACTGTATTCGCAGCTGAGATCGATATAAAAAATGATCTTGCAGCTCGTTTGACAACTCCTGTTTTATCCCAGATTTTTCTTTCATTTATTTTATTCCTCTTCGCTCTGGTAGCATCAAACACCGCGTTTGCAAAGGCGCCTCGGAAAAAGCTGATCGCAATTACTCAGATTGTTGAGCATCCGTCCTTGGAGCAAGCAAAGCGGGGGATATTGGACGAGCTAAAGAATAATGGCTATGAGATTGGTGTGAATCTGAAGGTGATTGAGAAGAGCGCTCAAGGGTCAATCGCAAATTCTGCGATGATTGCGAAAAAATTTGTGTCATTATCTCCGGATGCCATCGTTGCGATCTCCACTCCATCGGCGCAATCGGTTTTGAAAATTGCCAGGAAAGCGGGTTTGCCGGTGGTTTTCTCCTCCGTGACTGACCCTGTTGCTGCAGGCTTGGTGAAGGATTTGTCATCTCCAGTAAATGGGGTCACCGGCGCGATGGATTATCCTTTGATTGACGAGGGGGTTGCGCTGATTCAAACCCTGCTTCCCAAGGCAAAAACTATCGGGTTTTTGTATAATGTTGGCGAGGCAAATTCGGTGAAAACAGTGAATTTGATGAAGAAGGCGATGGATGGTAAGTTTAAATATATCGACGCTCAACTAGCAAATTCAAACCAGATCGTGCAGGCTGTTAGTGCGCTTGTCGGGCGTGTGGATGCTGTTTATATCCCGTCGGATAATATGGTTTTTTCTGCCATGCCGAAATTGATTCAGCTCTCCAGAAAGCATAAATTACCAATTTTCTCAAGCGACCCGGATTCCGTCCGGAGTGGCGTGGTTGCGTGTATTGGATATAGTCAATATGCAGTTGGGAAGGTGGCGGGCAAGTTGCTTGTTCGGGTGCTTGCGGGGGAGAGGGAAATTGCTATAGAAAAGCCGAGCAAGGCGGAAATATTTGTTAATAAGAAGTCAGCTTATATCATGAATATAGAAATTCCGAGCGAAATACTGGGAATCAAAACAAATATCGTGGGGAAGTAGGATTATGGCTAGATGTTTTTTGATGAAGTCTATATTAGCGATGTTTTCAAGGTTCGTATTAGCGATATTTTCAAGATTCATGTTAATGATGTTTGTGTGTGTGAATGTATTTTGCTATGCAAATATCGCCTCTGCAGAGGAGAAAATACTCATCGCCGTGAACCAGTTTGTCAGCCATGTCGCCTTGGATAAAGCAAATTCCGGCTTGAAAAAAGCACTTACCGATCGCGGAATTCTGCCAGATAGAGCTCGTATGATATTCGGGAATTCGCAGGGGAATATTACCAATAGCGTGCAAATTTCGAAGCATCACGCATCGCTGGAGCCAGCTTTTATGGTATCAATCGGCACGCCATCGGCGCAAACGGGTTTAAAGGCGAAAAGCGGCAAAACGATATTGGGTTTTTTGGCTGTTACGGACCCGGCAGCGGCTAATCTTGAGCAAAAGCAAGTTATCGGAGTCACGGATAATCCGCCAATCCGGGAGCTGATAGACATTACGCTCCAAGTCTTCCCAGAGCTTAAAACAGTTGGGGTGATCTCCAATGCTGGAGAGGTTAACTCGCAGAAGGTGATAGAGAATTTGGAGAAAATCCTGGCTGGGCATAATATTGCGCTCAAAAAGGCGGTGATAACTAATCCAAGCGACATTAAAGCGGCGATGAATAAGCTGGCAGGCTCTGTGGATTTGATATATATTCCTCAGGATAATTCGGTGGTGTCGGCTCTTTCGCACATAGCGCGCTTGAGTAATTCTTTGAACATCCCGCTAATCGCCAATGACCCTACCTTAAGCGCTAGCGGCGTGATGATCGCACTTGGAGCGAATTATTTCAGTAGCGGAATGCAGCTCGGGAATATGATCGCAGATTTAATCGAAGGCAAGGGTGTTCGGCAGAATATTCAGGGCTCTGATAAGAAAGAGCTAAAAATTAACCATAAAATAGCAAAGATGCTGGGTGTTTCGGTGCCTAAAAACATAAAAGAAGGAGATAAATAAATGAATCAACTACAACTTCTTGGCGCGATGGAGATCGGCTTGATCTATGCTCTTGTGGCGATTGGAGTATATATCACATTTAAAATAATAGATTTCCCAGATCTCACCGTTGATGGCAGCTTCACCCTTGGCGCGGCGGTTAGTTCGGCTATGATTTTCGCCGGTTATGACCCGTATTTTTCAACGCTCATGGCGATTATTGCTGGTGGTTTGGCGGGGATGCTTACGGGATATCTGAATGTGCGCTGGGATATTCTCGGTCTTCTGGCCGGAATCCTGACCATGACAGCTCTTTATTCCATCAATTTGCGAATCATGGGCCGCCCAAACATAGCGATGATCGACTCTGAAACTGTGTTTGGAAGCTGGTCTATTATCGTAATATCGTTGATAATAGTCATTGTGGCTATATTAGCTTTGACAAGATTTTTTGCATCTGAATTCGGCCTTGCGATCAGGGCGGTTGGTATTAATCCTAAAGTCAGTACCTCTTATGGAATCAGGGTTGGAGCGATGAAGGTCATAGCACTTGGTCTTAGTAATGCGATCGTTGCGCTGGCGGGTTCCTTGTTTGCGCAATCTCAAGGATTTGCGGATATTTCGATGGGAACGGGTACGATCATTGTCGGTCTTGCATCGGTGATAATTGGCGAGGCGTTGGTGCATCCAGAGCGAGTATGGGTTTCACTGGTGACGTGCACTATTGGTTCTATATTATACAGAATCGCCATTGCATTTGCACTAAACGCCCATGATATCGGCCTTGAGGCTTCAGATTTAAACCTCATCACAGCATTATTAGTGGCAGTTACGATGATTGCAACGAGATGGAAGAAAAAAAATACGGTCAGGGTAATATGATAGAATTAAAAGGAATCGATGTTATTTTCAACAAAGGCACAAAGCTTGAGAATCATGTGTTAAAATCGATCGATCTAAAAGTCGAAACCGGCGAGTTTATAACCGTGATCGGCGGGAATGGCGCCGGTAAATCCACCTTGATGAACGTGCTTTCCGGGAATGTAGCGCCGGCGAGTGGACAAATTTTTATCGATAATCTGGATGTTACGCGCATGCCGACAGAAAAGCGCTCATCTATGGTCTCCAGAGTGTTCCAAGACCCGATGATCGGAACTTTCTCCGACCTCACAATCGAGGAAAATATGAGCATAGCAATCAAGCGCGGAAAATGCCGCGGGCTAGCCATGAGCAGCAACGAGCCTTTGCGCGAGCAGTTTAAAGCGGCGCTCGCTGATGTTGGAATTGGGCTAGAGGAGCGGTTGTCTGATAAGGTGGCGTCCCTGTCTGGTGGGCAAAGACAGGCTCTGAGTTTAATTATGGCAACCATGATTGGCTCGAAAATCCTGCTGCTAGACGAGCATACCGCAGCTCTTGACCCGAAAATCGCAAAGAAGATCATGCAACTCACAGATAAAATAGTCAAAAGAGATAACTTGACAGCGTTGATGATTACTCATAGTATGTCACAAGCACTTGAATATGGGAACAGAACTATCATGATGTATCATGGTTCTATTGCCCGGGATATGCACGGGGCGGACCGTTCGGAATTATCCGCTGCGGATTTGGTAAAATATTTTGATTTATAAGAAGGAAACTCATGACAGCAAGCACAAAGGATTATGATAATCTAGAGACGGAATTAGAGCAAATAACTCATTTGCAGAACCTCTTCAAGATCGCTCATTGGGATTCTTCCACTATGCTGGCTTCCGGGTCTGCACCGAGCCGTCAAAAGGAGATCGCGACGTTGCTATCTGTTATTCATGAGAAATCAACTTCTGATAAAATAAGCGATTTGATCAACGGGTCTTTGGGTGAATTTGAACATTTGAATGATTGGCAAAGATCAAACCTGGCTAATGCCAAAAAAACATATGATATGCAAGTTTGTGTGACCTCCGAATTGCAGCATGAATATAACATAGCCTCCGCGGAGTCTGAGTTTGTCTGGAGAGAGGCAAGGCTTCAGAATGATTTCAAAAAGCTGGAACCATATTTGGATCGTGTGTTTGATTCTGTGCGCAATATTGCATCTATTCAAGCCAAGAAATTACGCAGAACACCTCTTGATGTGCTGATTGACAGCTATGACCCAGACCGCACCAGCGCTGATGTTAGATCTGTATTTGATGTGCTGAAAGCGGAGCTACCTCCGTTGATTGAGAGGGTTATGGCAAAGCAAGAATCAGAAAAGGTAATTCCGCTATCAGAGACTATCTCTGAGGAAACACAGAAGGCAATTGGTCTCCGGGTGATGGGGGCTATGGGGTTTGACATGAATCTTGGGCGTTTGGACAAGTCCGTTCATCCGTTCTGCATCGGTTCTAATGATGATTTGCGCATCACGACAAGATATGACGAGAAGAATTTCCTCTCCAGTCTATTTGGGGTGATTCATGAGACTGGACATGCTTTATATTTGCAAAATCTCCCGGCGGAATATAGGAGTCAGCCAGTTGGAGACTATAAAGGGATGGCTTTTCATGAGAGTCAGTCTTTGATTATGGAAAATCAGGTAGGAACATCACGGGCCTTTATGGAATTCCTTGCTAAAATGTTGAAGGATGAATTTTCATTCTCTGGTCCTGAATATTCTGCGGAGAATTTATATAAGCTAGTAACGAGAGTTAAGCCAAGCTTCATAAGGGTCGAGGCGGATGAGGCAACCTATCCGCTCCATGTGATTATGCGCTTTGAAATCGAAGAAGCGATTATCAACGGAAACCTAAAAGCAATGGATTTACCAGATATTTGGAACAGTAAAATGGAGGAATATCTGGGGATTGTACCAAGTTCTGATAGGGAAGGGTGCCTGCAAGATGTGCACTGGCCATCCGGCATGGTCGGCTATTTCCCATCTTACACCAACGGCGCACTTATCGCCAGCATGCTGATGAAATCTGCAAAGGAAAAATATCCTGAAATAGATAGTGAGTTATCGACCGGGAATTTTACTAGTTTGAACCGGTATTTGACTGATAATTTAAGGAAATATGGCTGCTCGAAAAACTCTGCCGATTTGCTGGAAGCATCAACGGGTCATAGGAGCATTGCACCAGGTATTTTTATCGATTATCTGAAAGGGAAATATTTGCAATAGTGAGAAGATACGCGGGCAGGCCTAAAATACCCCATATTTTTGATCTTTTTGAATTAAAATATATTCAATAGTTTAACCCAAAAATTTAAATCTAGATGAAAAAATCTCTAAAAATATGGAATATTCTAGGTTACTGGCGCAGCTTCTCAGACTAACATCTATTCCCCCATTACCTCAAATACCCAAGCAGTTGGGAACAGGGTGGGGTGCTTGATTTTGTGATTTTTGTTACAATTTATCTATATAAATCATTGGTTTATTTTTTTTTATAAAAAATATCTAAATTAATTGAAAAAATTCTTAGCTAATCAAAAAAAAGCGTTATATTAGTAACCAGGGGTGTCTGTGCATGCAGTTGATTTACCTAATAATTGTATTGCGTAGTCACATCTTGTTGGTAATCTATAGCTATAGTTTTTTTGTTAATTAAAATAAGAGTTAAATTATGTATGGTGTAATAAAATTTCAATCTCCTTTTGAAAAGTTAAAGAAATATCCTTGTTCTAATGAGGTGAAGCTATATAAAGCAACGATTTTGCAGGCTGTTATAGACGCTTCAAACATATCGAGCTCTGTGATCTCTAGGAAAAATGAGATAGAGGCTAAACATTGGATTTTTGGCAATGGAGCTCATTTCCAGGAAATCTGTTATCTGGCAGATATGGAACCAAGCTTTATAATAAAAATTACTAGATATGTGATTAAGCATCAGGCCATTCGGAAGAGTCAATTGTTCTTGTCGGTTTTGGAAGGGAAGGTGCCCAAAGAAGATTGTTGAAAGCTACTCAGTAACCTTTGTTTGGAGGTGATTGAAATAAAACTAGTTTTTTTGTGCCTCTGGCGCGCTGGTTTTGATTCAGTTGCCTCTTTTTTTCTGAGCTGTTTTTGATCTGTTTTATCTATTTTTTGAATTAAAAAACTCTCAACTATGTTAACTCAAAGATTTAAATCTAGATAAAAAAATCTTTAAAAAAGATGAAGTACCTCATAGCTTCTTAGGCTTGCACACGTAGATTATAACGTTTGTTACACAAATATCACTTGACTCAGGCAAAATTTCGGCATATTTTCCATATAGAACCATAAAACCCCATATTAACCCATTATTTACCATTTTAGGGTTATTATGATACTTAAGAAAGGGGTGTTAGATTTTTAGTGGATTTGAAAATATGAATATTTTTCTTTCGAAATATCTGAATAAGATCGACAAAAAGGGCAGGGTATCCGTTCCTGCGGGGTATCGCTCGACTCTTTTGAAGGAAGATTTCAACGGCGTGATTATTTATCCATCATTTAAAAATAACTGCATTGAGGCGTGCAGCATGTCTCGTCTTGAAGAGCTCAGCAAAATCATCCAGAATTTAGACCCGTATTCAGAAGAGCGCGACGCGTTTGAAACTATAGTGCTAGGCGAGGCCGTGCAATTGCCGTTTGACAATGAAGGCAGGGTGATTCTGCCAGCCTATTTAATGGAGCAGGTGGGGATATCAGGCCAGGCATGTTTTGTTGGTAAGGGGGTCGTGTTTGAAATTTGGCATCCTCCGAGTTTTGATAAGCATCTGAAATCCGCAAGAGAGATCGCGAAGGGTAATAAGCTTATCTTGAAGAATAATCAAAATAATAATGTGAGTTAGGAAATGAACAAGAAAACTGACTTACAGCAACAAGCCACTAGTGACTCCTCAAGCAAGAACGAGAATATCTCCCCTCATTGCTCGGTGCTTCTGGCTGAGGTTCTGGAATATATGCAGATCAAAGATGGGGGGCATTATCTGGATTGCACCTTTGGCGCTGGCGGCTATACAAAGGCGATGCTAGCCCAGGCGGAATGCTGCGTGACGGGTCTTGATCAGGATGGGAATGTAGAGAAGTTCGCAGATCAGGTGAATGAGAAATTTGGCAATCGTTTTAAATTTGTGCAAACTAATTTCGCAGAGGCCAAAGCAAAGCTAGGGGGTCAAAAATTCGACGGTATAGTGCTTGATCTTGGGGTTTCTTCGATGCAGATAGACTCGGCAGAGAGGGGGTTTTCTTTCATGCGTGATGGCCATCTTGATATGCGGATGGGCTCTGCGGGGATAGATGCTGCGGAGTTTATAGAGTCTGCAAGCGAGGAGGAGATCGCCAATGTTATCTATAAATATGGCGAGGAGGTTCAGTCTCGTCAGATTGCAAAAAAGATCGTGGAATGCCGCGCCACCGAGCCGATCGATACGACTTTGAAGCTTGCCCAGATCATTAGAGATGCTATGCATTATCGCAAAGGCAAAATAGATCCGGCGACTAAGAGCTTTCAGGCTATCAGGATATATATCAACAAAGAGCTGGAGTCATTGGAGAAGTTCCTGGATCAATTGGAGGATATGCTAGTGCCTGGCGGGCGCATCCTTGTGGTGTCTTTTCATTCCCTTGAGGATAGTATAGTGAAGGCATTTTTCAAAGAATATTCAGCGCCTAAAGTGGCAAGGTCAAAATATGCGAAAACTCCTGAGATTATTGAAGATGGCAAATGGCTTAAGGTCATAACGAGAAAATCTGTCACTCCTGGGCGCGAGGAAGTGCTACGGAATCCGCGTTCGCGCTCTAGCCGGCTGCGGGTTGCTGAGAAAATAGGAGGGGCAGATGTTACTTAACAGGGTGCCTGTTTATATTATTCTGATACTCTGTTTGATTACGGTATGCACCCTTTTCAGCATTAAGAGCAATGTGATTATCATCCGCGCGGAGCTATCTGAGGTTAACAAGCAGCTTCAAAGCGAGAGGGATACTATTCATGTGCTGAAGGCGGAGCTTGCTTATCTTTCTTCTCCGGAACGCTTGCAAAAATTGAATAATGTATATTTAAAATTAAAAGATACCAAAGTGTCGCAAATGATATCTGATCCTCTGAAGCAAGCAGAGCCTGTATATATTGCCAGCAACGCGCCGAAGGCTCGGGTAAGATGGAACTATAAAAGAGGAGCTAGCAAATACCTGATAAGAGTATCTAGCAAAAAATAATCTATGATACGTATCTAGCATAAATAACCTATGATAATAATCTATGATATTTTCTTTAATCAAAAAATTACGAAAATTACGAATAATTGTTGCGAGCTGGGCTATGTTTTGTGTTTTATACCCACGCATAATCCTGTTAAAGCTTAGGAGGGCAGCGCTTTTTCGTATAAAAAAACTCTCTAATTCTCTGCATGAGTTCAAATGGAGGAAACTATACAGGTCTCTATATATTTGGGACTTATCCTATTCTCAGTCTCGCATGCGTATGCATATCGTCATAGGGGTGTTTGCTTTTGTATTTTTCGTAATTAGTGCTCGTCTTATTATGGTCGCAACTAGCGAATATACTAGCTATCGCCGGGCAAATGAAGTTGCGAGCGGTTCAAGGTTGGATATTGTCGACAGGAATAATAATCTGCTTGCGGTGAATTTGCCCGGGGCTTCTCTTTATGCAAATCCAAGGAAGATCATTGATCAGCTGGATGCTGCAAATAAGCTCTCCCGGCTTATCCCGGAGCTAAAAAAGAAAGAGCTGCTTAGACTGTTTAAAAAGAATAAAAGCTTCGTTTGGATAAAAAGAGACATATCACCCGGAGAGCATGAGAAGATATATAATCTTGGAATAGCGGGGCTAGGGTTTGAGAGAGAACAAAAAAGAATATACCCATATGGTAATTTGCTCTCTCATGTGGTTGGCTATGTTGGCAGGGACCTGAACGGGCTTGCGGGGCTTGAGAAATATTTCGAGAAATTCCTAACCGGTCAGAAGGAAAAGGAAGATAGAAGAAAGCTCGGCTCCTCGCTTAAGCTTTCAATTGATGTCAGGGTTCAGAATATCCTGAGCGCGGAGATCGATAAAGGGATAAAGAAATTTAGCGCCAAAGGAGCCTCTGGGATTATCGTGGACCCTAATAATGGAGAGGTTATTGCTATGGTAAGCAAGCCAGATTTCAATCCTCATCACCCCGGGGATGCGAGGCCAAAGCAGCTATTCAACACCGTAACGCAGGGTGTGTATGAGATGGGTTCGGGGATGAAGGCTCTGACTGTTGCGATTGGCCTTGATAGTGGCACTACCTCCATGCATGATGTTTATGATTTGAGCTATATGAAAGTAGGGGGAAAGGTGATCAAAGATACTCACCAGATGAAGGGTTGGCATAGCGTTCCTCATATTTTCATGAAATCGAGTAATATTGGTGTAACTCAGATTATGCTTGAGATTGGCAGGGAGAAATTGTCGGATTATTTCAGAAAAATAGGTTTTTTAGATCGTCTGCAAATAGAACTCCCTGAGCGCGCAAGGCCGTTATTTCAGCCATTCTCCCGCTGGAGCGATCTGAGCTTGACTACTATGTCATATGGTTATGGTTTTTCAGAAAGCCCAGCGCATTTTATGCAAGCAATGATCCCCGTGATGAATGGTGGTATTATCTATCCGCTTACTCTGCTGCGGCGGGATGAGGGGGAGGTGCTCACCGGAGAGAGGGTGTTTAAAGAAAGCACATCAAACTCAATGAGGCAATTAATGCGCCTGACAGTAGCACGTGGAACCGGTAAAAAGGCTGAGGTGAAGGGCTATTATGTTGGAGGAAAAACGGGAACAGCTTATATTGCTCATGCTGGGAAATATGATAAAACTCGGAGGATTTCATCATTTTTTGGTGTTATGCCTGCCTCTTCGCCGAAATATATGATATATGTAGTATATAATGAGCCAAAAGGCATAAAAGAAACATTTGGCTGGGCTGGAGGTGGGTGGACAGGAGCGCCGACAGTTGGTGCCGTTCTTAGCAGAATGGCTGCTCTGTATGGCCTTAGCAAGCTGGATAAAAACAGCAAGGAGGTTCAGGAATTAAATAATGTTGAGTATAAAATAGAGAATGAAACTTAAAGTACAGCTGCAGAAATATTTTTCAGATAAGAAGATAAAAAGAATTAGTTTTGACTCGAGGCTAGTTAAGCCGGGTGATGCATTTTTTGCTATCAAGGGCGAGTGTTTTAATGGTAATGATTATATAGATAATGCGCTAGCGCTCGGGGCTTCTGTGGTATTTACAGATGATGAATCTCAAAAGGATAACAAGATAGTGCATATAGAGGATGCCAGGCGCGGGCTTGCGATGGCTGCTGGGATGCTATATTCACAGATGCCAGAGAATATTATCGCAGTGACGGGCACTAATGGAAAAAGTTCTGTGGTGTCTTATGTTCATCAAATCTTTACAATGCTCGGAAAATCTAGCGCATCCATGGGCACTCTTGGGGTGGAGTCAACAGAGGAGCTTAGTAAGAATGCCAAGGAAATTTCCTCAGGGATGACAAGTTCTGACCCGCTGAGTTTCAGGAAAACTCTATCTCTTCTTGCGCGCGCGGGCGTCAGCTATTTGGCGCTGGAGGCATCTAGCCACGGTCTGCATCAATTCAGGCTTGGGGAGGTTAAGGCGAATGGAGCAGCTTTTACTAGCTTTTCTCAAGATCATCTGGAATATCACCATACTATGGAAGAATATTTGCTGGCAAAAATGATGCTTTTCACGGAGCATTTGGCTGATGGATGCGAGGCGGTGATTAACTCTGAAATGGAATCTGCTGAGTTTATTGGGAAGTTTCTGGATGAGCGGGATATTCCCTATAGTAGCGTGGGTGCAAACGGGGATTTGCAGATCAAAAATTGTCAGCAATCGATTGGTGGGCAGCGGGTTAACTTCTCTTTTTTGGGGGAGGATTATTCGTTTAGCACAGAGATTATTGGTTCGTTTCAAGCAACAAATATTTTAATTGCGGCAAAGTTAGTATATAATATGGGTATAGAGTTTGGCTTGATTGCTCCACTCTTATCGAAAATAAAGCCCGTTTGTGGTAGATTGCAGAGAATTACTGAAAAAAATGCTGAATATCAAGTGTTTGTGGATTATGCCCACACCCCAGATGCGCTTGAGAAATCTTTGATAGAGCTTGAAAAGCTTAAGCAGGGCCAGGGGCAGCTATATGTTGTGTTTGGATGTGGCGGTGACCGGGATAGCGTAAAGAGACCTATAATGGGTAAAATTGCGACTGATATTGCAGATTATGTAGTGATTACAGATGATAATCCAAGAGATGAGAATGCTGAGAAAATTCGGGGCGAGATATTAAAAGGCTTAAATTATAGAGAAGCTGGCAACAAAGAGCCTGGAAATAAAGAGGAAACTAGCAAAAAATTTGGTAATAAAGAAGCGGATAAACTTAAAGAAATAGCCGATAGAAAGCTTGCAATAAATGAAACTGTTGCAAAACTCAAACAAAATGATATATTGTTGATCGCCGGTAAAGGGCATGAGGATTATCAAATAATCGGTGATATTGTGATTGATTTTAGTGATATTGATGTAGCGTTTGCTGCGATTAGAAACAGAAATATGGTATAATAAAAATGACGTGCTGGAACTCCAAACAACTTGAAGAAGCCTTGGGTATAGAGCTTTCTTTTAAGGCCAAATATAATGGCATAAAATTTAACTCTCAGGATGTAAAAAAAGGCGATTTATTCATCGCTCTGAAAGGCACAAGGGATGGTCATCAGTTTGTTGATGATGCTTTCAGCCGGGGGGCTGTGGCGGCAATCGTGTCTAAAATCTCCCCAGGGGTCGATCTTGACAAGATAATTCAGGTGGAAGATACCCTGGCGGCGCTTCATATGCTTGCCAGCTATAAACGCGCCCATTCCAAGGCGAAATTCATTGCAATCACAGGGAGTGAGGGCAAAACTAGCACTAAAGAAGCTATCAGAATGATGCTGACCCCTTACGGCAAAACCTATGCAAATTATGGCACATTTAATAATCATTTGGGAGTATCACTCACTTTGGCATCAATGCCGGATGATGCAGAATATGTGATTGTTGAAATGGGCATGAATGCGCGTTCGGAGATATTAGAGCTCAGCAAGCTCGCCAAGCCAGATATTGCTGTTATTACCTCCATTTCGGAAGGTCATATAGGGTTTTTTGAGTCATTGCAAGACATAGTCGATGCAAAATGTGAGATATTCGAAAGTCTGGATAAAGAACATGGGGTCGGGATTCTTAATCATGATATTCCTACATATGAGAATTGTATCAATAATGTGAAGAAGATTGGTTTGAAGAACATTCAAACATTTGGCAAATCAGAGGAGGCAGTCACACGCTTTGTGTCTTATGAGGAGCTAGATAGTGACTCTGTGCGTTTGAAATATATGATCGCAGATGATGAGTTCGAGGTTGCCATGCACATGCTGCCAATGCATTTGGCTGAGAACTTTGCGGCTGCCTTTGCTGTGGTTAGGGCTCTTGGTTTGGATCCAGAGGCAGCATCTGATGCGATTTCTTCGTTCCAGCCTATTATTGGCAGAGGCAAGCTGGTTGCGGTGAAAGATAAGAAAAAATCATATAGAATTATTTGTGATTATTATAATGCCAACCCAAATTCTCTTAAAGCTTCGTTGAAATATCTTGAGCAAATCGCGAGCGATAGCAAAATAGCCGTGCTCAGCGATATGCTGGAGCTTGGGGCAAAAGAGCAGGAGCTTCATGAGAGCATCGTTCCGTATATTATAGAGTCCGGAGCTGGAAAAGTTTTCTTGGTTGGCCCAGCGATGGCTAGGATAAAAGATAAAATCCCAAGCTCAATAGAGGTAAGGTGCTATAAAGACACGCAGCATCTAATCGCAGAGATTGATCAGCATCTGCATTCCAAAGAGCTGATCTTGATAAAGGGTTCAAGGTCATTTGCCCTTGAGGAGGTGGCAAAGCATTTGGGAGTTAAGGATGCTTTATAATATTCTGGCATCGTATGCGGGAACATGTGATATTGCTAATTTGTTTGCATATATCAGCTCCAGGAGCATTCTTGCCACGCTGCTTAGCGCCTCTATATGCTTTATGATCGCACCTAGTTTGATATCTTACTTGCGCAAGGTGCAAAAGCATGGCCAACCAATACGCAAAGATGGGCCCGAGACTCATTTTAGCAAGGCCGGTACGCCGACTATGGGCGGGGTGATGGTGCTTTTTTCTGCGACTATATCAACTTTATTACTGGCGGATCTGTATAATCCATATATTTGGGTGTGTCTTTTTGTGATGCTATCTTTCGGCGCGCTTGGGTTTATGGATGACTATACTAAGCTTAGCCGGAATAATCATCACGGTGTTAGCGGCCGGGTGAAGCTTGCGATACAGATGATAGTTAGTATGATAGCTTTTATTGTGGTTCAACGATATACAGAGCCTGAATATGCAACGCAATTAACATTTCCATTTTTCAAAAGCTTGTTTCTGGATTTAGGATATTTTTATCTCCCATTTGCTATGTTCGTGATTGTTGGTTCTTCCAATGCGATGAACCTAACTGACGGGCTGGATGGTTTGGCTATTGGCACCGGCGCGATTGCTATTTCCTCATTTGCGTTAATTTCTTATTTGGTTGGGAGTAGCGTTTATGCGGAGTCTCTTCAGATAATACATATTCCAGAGGCGGGTGAGCTTGCTGTGCTATGCGGGGCTATTATTGGCTCGTCTATTGGGTTTTTATGGTATAATTCCTATCCAGCGCAGATCTTTATGGGTGATACTGGCAGCCTGGCTTTGGGTGGTTTTTTAGGGATTATTAGTGTGATTACTAAGCATGAGCTAGCTCTTAGCATCATTGGCGGCGTGCTGGTGATTGAGACGCTCTCTGTCATAATACAGGTTTATTACTTCAAAATGAGCGGTGGGAAGCGGGTATTCTTAATGGCTCCTTTGCATCATCATTTTGAGAAAAAGGGCTGGCCGGAGTCCAAGGTTGTTATCAGATTTTGGATATTGGCACTTATTTGCGCTCTTGTTGGTTTGTCATCATTAAAATTGGGGTAGGGGATGTTAGGAGATAATCCCAAACGCCCGCCGGTTTCCGGTGATGGTAATAGTTTATTTGTCAAAAAGATCTTCAAGACATTGCAAGGGGAAGGGGTGCATGCTGGCGTTCCGGCAATATTCATCAGGCTTGGTGGCTGTAATTTGGCTTGTAGTTTTTGCGATACAGAATTTGAGGATTACCACTCATTGGATTTAAGCAAGATATTGGCAGAAATCTCTAGCTTGAGACTGAATGATGAGGGCAGGTCTGTTATAGATCTAGTCGTGATTACTGGCGGCGAGCCATTTCGTCAGCAAATTAGCCCGCTATGCCAGGGATTGCTTGCTCTTGGGGTTAAGGTTCAGATCGAAACAAATGGCACTATATATAGAGAAATCCCAGAGGATGCCGAGATTATTTGCTCCCCAAAAGTTGCGGGCGGGAAATATTTGCAGGTAAGGCGGGAGATGCTGCCAAGAGTGACCGCATTTAAGTTTTTGATCTCCTGCGCTGCGGGTGGATACGCGCTAGTTCCAGAGCTTGGGCAGAGGGAATATGATATTCCTGTGTTCGTGCAGCCTATGGATGAATATAATGATGAAGTTAATTTAAGGAACAAGCAATTAGCTATTGATATAGCGATCAATAATGGTTATCGTCTATCATACCAACTGCACAAGGTGCTTGGGATAGAGTGATTTGCGAATTATAAATAGATTCACTATTAAGTGGACTGCTAAAGATAAACTAGAAGCAGGCTGGAAGGCATAAGTAGAACTAAACTACAAACGAAGAGTATAAGGCAGTATGAAAAAAGCAGTTATATTAGTCAGCGGTGGGCTGGATTCCTCCACTGTTCTTGCGATTGTCAAGAATGCAGGTTTTGAGATTTACGCTATTAGTTTTAATTATGGTCAAAATCACCTCATTGAGATTGAGAAGATCAAACAATTCATCAAGAATTACGATGTAGCAGAACATAAGATAGTCAATCTGGATCTTTCTGCCTTCAGCACTAGTGCCTTGATCAATAAATCTGTGGATGTGCCAAAGCATGAAAAGGTAGGCGACATAGGCAGCGATGTTCCAGTAACTTACGTTCCAGCTAGGAATACGATATTCATGAGCTACGCCCTTGGATATGCAGAAGTTATCGGCGCGCAGGATATTTTCATCGGTGCTCACCTAACTGACAGGGAGAATTACCCAGATTGCAGGGTGGAATATCTACAAAGCTTCGAGGCAATGGCGAATTTAGCCACAAAAGCAGGCACGGAAGGGGCAAAAATCTCGATACATGCCCCGTTGATAGATATGGAAAAAACGGAGGTAGTAGCAACCGGATTAAAGCTTGGTGTTGATTATTCCGGCACAATATCCTGCTATGACCCATCCCCTGCTGCAGAGTCATGCGGCGCGTGCAATGCTTGTCTTATAAGGCTTGAGGCATTTAGAGGTAATAATAAACAAGATCCAATAATTTACGTGAGGTAATTTGTGAATATAAAATATTTTTTCGGGCAATTCCCGGTGCTCGATTTGGGTTCAATAGTTCTCAGAAGAATGACTGAAGATGATGCGAGTCATTATATGGCATATATGAACTGCCCTGAGATGCATGATGTTCTGACAAAAGACAACATGCCAGCAAGCCTTGCCAAAGCAAAAGAGGAAATGAAATATTGGAGCGGGTTATTTGACAGTAAAAGAAGTCTATATTGGGCAATCGCCTGGAAGGAGACCGATCAAATAATAGGTTCAATCGGGTTCAACCATATTTCTTTCCCTCATTCCAGAGCCGAGATCAGCTACGACCTAGACCCAGAATATTGGGGCAAGGGGCTTATGTTGAAGGCAATCAACGGTGTATTAAAATTCGCTGATGGCGGCTTGGAGCTCGTCCGAATACAAGGCACAGTTCTGATCAGCAACGAACGTTCAATAAAGGTGCTAGATCGCTGCGGCTTCAAGCGCGAAGGCGTGCTGAAGAAATACGAAATAGTTGCCGGTGAATATAGGGATTATTATATGTATGCTAGGGTTGTGGAGTAAGAAGCTGCTTCCATATGACTAAAAAACAGCCGGGCTTAAGTGTGATAAAAACACATCATCCCGGCTGCTTTTTTGTTCTTTGTTTTCACTTCTGGCTGTTTCTCTGAATAGTTACTTCTTCGCTCAAGCAGCTATTTCTTCGCTTTTGCAGAGACTTTATTCACATTATCATTCACGACATTGTGAAATAGGTTCATGCTATCCAATATTGATTTTGCGGATATGTCTAGAATATCCTTCGTGTTTTTGACGTGATTATCAATCGCAGATTTCATGAATTTTTGCTGGCATAGGGTGATTTGGGAAACATCGCCAGCAGAGATTGCGTCTTTCATGCTGCTGCACATGTCGTTTGTGTCTTTTTGTAGTGACTCGGAATTCTTCTTTAAAATAGACTGAATCCCATCTGTTGCCACCTGAGCGCTAGAAGTAGCGGTATCATTATTGTTTTTCATCATGTCGGTCATTGCAGAGAAGTCTATATTTGGCATGTTCTGCATGGTTTGATTTAAATTATCATTATTCATGAATGATTTCATCTGATCAAATGGATTGGTGTTATTATTCATCTCTAAATCCCCCTTTAAGGCTTTTTGTTTAAGTTGTTTTTTCTGTATAGACAACTTAAATTAAAACATTAATTAGCCTATTCTGGCTATAAATTATATGAAAAAATGGTAAATTAGGTTTTCACCTGAGGGTTTTATATCACTGCTTTGTTTTTAATTAATCGGCATTTGTATTAGATTTTAGCTCTGTATTTGCGTTAGATTCTAGTACTATAGTTGTAGTTTGATTTATAGAAAGATTTTTCATTTTATAATAATAGAATAGTTCAATGATTTGAGGTTTTTGATCCAAATATTGGGCTGTAATATAATAAATCTAGCAACTGATTGGTGGTTTTTGCGCTACTAATCTGAATTACAACTGTAGCACTAAAATACCCTGTCTTTTTTAATGCATGTTATAAATGGATAAAATTATTTCAGTATGTATAGAAATTGCTTGCTCCCATTGTGGTAACATGCTATGCTATGAATATGTAGATAAGACACTAATTGATACAAGAATAATGCGAATTATAGCGATCAAAAGACTAAAAGAATTCTGGGAAAGTGGGTACGCAGATTCTGAGCAACCATTAAAGGTATGGTATCAAATTTTTAGGCAAGGTTCTTTTGATAACCCAAACAAGATAAAAAGCTTGTTCTCTAGCTGTAGTTTTGTTGGTAATAACAGAGTTGTTTTTAATATTTCGGGCAATAAATACAGATTAGTCATACATATAAGGTATGATCTTCAAATAGTATATATAAGATTCATAGGAACGCATGCTCAATATGACAAAATAAATGTAGGAGAGGTTTAATCATGGAATTACACACAATAAAAACAGAAAAAGATTATGAAAAAGCATTAAACTCTATTGATCTACTATTAGATTCTCCGGCAGGTTCTGAGCAAGCTGAACAATTAGAGCTATTATCGTTATTAGTGGAAGATTATGAAAACAAACATTATAAAATAGATGTTCCAGATCCAATTTCTGCTATTAAGTTTAGAGCAGAACAACTTGGATTAACAAGAAAAGATTTGGAAAAAAGCATTGGTTCTAGAGGCAGGGTATCAGAAATTCTCAACAGAAAAAGAAGCTTAACTTTAGTAATGATTCGTAAATTGCATAAAAATCTAAATATTCCAGCAGAAATTCTAATTAGCGATATAAAAAGAAAGTCAGCTTAGTTAGTACTACAGTTGTAATTTACTTTAATGATATAAAAAAGAGATGATTAGTTACTAGATCAGGTCATATTAGTGGTAATATTGGCGCCAAAAATACCAAATCATTACAAAATTCTATCGTTACAAAAGGAAAAAATCTTCCTATAAATTGAACTACAACTGTAGTATTAGAAGCTACGTCCGCAGGCCTAGAATATCTCGTATTTTTAGAGATTTTTAATCTAGATTTAAATTTTTGGGTTAAACTATTGAATATATTTTAATTCAAAAATTTAAAAAATAGATGGAAAAAGATCAAAAATATGGGGTATTTTAGGTTATTTCATAGCTTCTTAGGTGGCTTTATAGCTTTTTAGCTCTGCAACTTCTTTGCTTAATTTTATCACGAGCTTGTGGAGTTGGTTATATTCCTCGCGGGAAACATAGTTTCCTTTGATTACATTATCTTCGATATATTGAGAGCTTGACTCCTTAACAGCCTCGCCGGCTTTGCGCGCCGCGGAGTTCATTCCGGCTAGTATTTTGATGATATTTTCTTGTGTCATAATTCTTGCTCAACTTGGGATTATTTCAATAGAAAGCGCATGCAAGCCGCTCGCAAACTCTCTGGAGAGGAGCTCATTTATAACTCTATGTTTCTCAATTCTCGTTAAATCATCAAGCTCTATTGAAGCTATTTTAACTGAAAAATGACTTTCCCCTGCGCCATCTGGGTTTCCACTGTGTCCTTGATGTTGTGTGCTTTCATCAATAACCTCAAGGATGTGCGGTCTTAGGATGGCTAGTTTGTTTTTAATGGTTGTTTCTCTGCTCATTAATTCGTTTAGTATTTTAAAATTTAAATAAATCATGCTATACTCACTTTCCATAAATATCTAGGTATGTGTGAGGTAGAACATTACTATATCAGTGATTATTTCGGGAGTATAGAATAATTTATGGCATACGCTGAAAAGGTAGCAAAAATTTTACAAAGAGAAATCAAAGAAGCACAATCGGGCATTTTATTGCAGGTGCTGCTTTTGAATATGGATGAACAAAATATCCTCATAGAGGACACCACCCCTCTCATCGCGAAATTCTATGACAGGATTAGCCAGGCATGTAAGCAAGTGCCAGACCACAAAATCGTCAAAACCACAGACCCGGCTAAGGTTTATATTGTTCTTGGCAAGAATACTAAAGACATTAAGAAAATTGCTCATTCTATTTATGCGCATATGCAGGAATATACGGATTCAGATTTTCCAGAGACTTATTTAAGATGCTCAGTTGGTAGTATTAAATTCAGGCAAACCTCGGAAGACTCCAATGGGAAGGTTATTGAATTTAGTGCATCAAAGCTGCTGTCGCTTTTGGAATATAGTATGCAGCGCTCAGGGCACCCGCCCTATCATTGCTATGAAGATCATCCGGTTGATATTGAAAAGATTCGCAATGGGAATATCAATCTGAACCAGCTGAAAAAATCGATATCAGAGGGTCGGGTGAAATTTATGTATCAGCCTGTGATAGACAGAATATCAGGTGACATAGAATATTACGAATGTTTGCTTCGCGCTCCGGATATTCATAATAAGTTTGTCTCTGCAGGGGAGGTTATAGCCGATGCAGAGAGCAAGGGGCTGATTAATATCATAGATTTTGCTGTTATAGAGATGGTTATTGGCGAGCTATCTCGCGATAAGGATGTTACTCTCTCCGTTAATATTTCGAATATGGGTGTGCTTGATAAAAACCTGCTGAAACGGATTGAGGAATTGCTCCAGAAGCATGATGTTGCAAATAGGTTAATTATAGAAATCACTGAAACATCGCTGAATCGTGACTTTGCCAATACTCAGAAATTCATCAATGTTCTGCATGGTTATGGCTGCTTGTTTGCGATAGATGATTTTGGTTCAGGTTTCACCTCATTCAAGCAGATGCTGGGTTTGTCTATTGATATTATCAAAATCGATGGCAGCTATATACGTGACATGCTGGTGAACAACCATAGTAAAGCTTTTGTTAAGGCGCTGGTGGGGCTTGCCGGTGAGCTTGGAATCAAAACAGTTGCTGAGTTTGTAGAAAATAATAAAGTTGCTCAGCTTTTAGTGGAATTAAAGATAGATGCGATGCAAGGAAATTTCTTCGCCGAGGCAATGAAAAATAGAATAAGTTAAATGAGTTTTACAACATATTTAGACGCTCTGAATTCTAAAATAGAAGACATAAAACCCGTCAAATTATCGGGCAGGGTGGTCTCGGTGAAAGGCTTGGTGATAGAGGCTCGCGGCATTAGTGGGTTCGTTTCGATTGGTTCTCGTTGCCGGATCAAAAATAATTTGCAAGATTCCTATATATTATGCGAAGTAGTCGGGTTTGATGTAGATTCCGTATTATTAATGCCCTTTGAGGATACAGAAGGCGTGGCTTCCGGCGCTGAGATAGAGATCGATCAACATGAGAATGCTATATATCCTGATGATAAATGGCTTGGCAGGGTGATTAACGCCTTTGCGGAGCCGATAGATGAGCTTGGTCCGCTTAAATCCGGGCAAAAAGCATATCCTCTCAAAACAAGCCCGCCACCGCCGCATAAAAGACAGCGCATAGGCAAAAAGATCGACCTTGGCGTAAAAGCGATCGACAGTTTTGTGAGCTGTTGCTACGGCCAGAGAATGGGCATCTTCGCAGGTAGTGGGGTTGGTAAGTCCGTTCTGATATCAATGCTTACCAAATATGCGGATACTGATGTTAAAGTAATCGGTCTGATAGGCGAGCGCGGCAGGGAGGCAAAGGAATTCATCGAGGAATATTTAGGGGAAGAGGGCTTGAAGAAAGCAGTAGTGATCCTGGCAACTGGGAACGAGTCTGCGCTGCTTCGCAAGCGTGCTGCTTACGTCACCATGGCGATCGCTGAGTATTTCCGCGATCAAGGCAAGGAGGTGCTATGCATAATGGATTCCGTGACGAGATTTGCCATGGCTCAAAGGGAAATTGGCCTTGCGGTCGGCGAACCACCCACGACCAAAGGATACACCCCATCTGTATTTAGCGAGCTCCCCAAACTGCTAGAGCGCGCCGGGCCTGGGCTTGAGTCTGCCAATATCACGGGTTTATTTACGGTTCTGGTAGAGGGAGATGATCATAACGAGCCGATTAGTGATGCTGTCCGCGGGATTTTGGACGGGCATATTGTTTTGGACCGAGCGATCGCAGAGCGTGGAAGGTTCCCGGCTGTGGACGTGCTAAGGAGTGTCTCGCGCACGCTTCCTCGGTGTAATAATGATTTGGAGAATAAGCAGATCACCTATGCAAGGCGGATGCTTGCGACTTATCATGACATGGCAGAGATGATCCGGCTTGGTGCGTATAAGCAAGGTACTGATAGGGAGGTTGATTTGTCGATTGGTTATTTTGAGCAAATAGAAGAGTTTTTGAATCAAAAACCTGATGAGAGTTGTTCTATGGAAGAGAGTTACAAAAGGCTCGGGGCTATCCTTAACATAACTGAGTGATGAATGTTGTAGTTATAATGATGAGTGTGGTAGTTATATGGGATTAGAAAAATCAAACAAATCATTGAAGCCGTTAAAAACCCTTGTGAAGCTGAATAAAAATAAGATGGATACTCTTTTAAAGGAGATCAAATATCGAGATTCTGAAAAAGACCGTCTTGAGAAGAAAAAGCAGCAAATCGAAGACGAATCCCAAGCAGAAATCGCCAGATATTCAGGCACTAAATATGCATATATGCTTGATAATTATATGCAAAACGCACGAAAATCCATAAAAATCGTCGATGCACATATAGAGCAGGTAGTGCAGATTTTAGAGAAATTAAGAGAAGTTTTAGAGACTCAATATTCCGAGCTGAAGAAGTTCGAGATCATTCTGGAGATGAAAATCAAACAGCAGCAAGAACAAGAAAAAATAGCCGAAACCAAAGCTATGGACGAGTTTAATAGTAATAAATTCATCTATGAAAAAGAAGGGTGAGTTTTTTTAGAAGCTACCCGGGCAGGGCTTGCGTGTGGTTATGTGCATAGGTTTTAAGGTTCTGTATAGTTTTAAAAACTATACAGAGTACTACCATACATTTATAATAGTGACCTGAATAGGCTTGCAAAACCTAATGTAAAAAAATATTAATAATATTCCCTAACTATAAATACAAAAAAAT
>NVVL01000052.1 GCA_002402195.1 Rickettsiales bacterium
GATCGCGTTGAAAAAGCATTCCTAGAGCGCAAAAAAATGCAATATTTATATGCGGAAGAGCATCATTTGGTGTTTATGGATCCGGAGTCTTTTGAGCAATTATTGCTGGATAAAGGCTTGATGGGGGATAAATTGCCGCTACTTGCAGATGGTATGAATGTGGATGTTGAGTTTTATCAAGAAGAACCGCTGAGTATCAAGCTTCCAGCAACTATTATAGTCGATGTTGAGATGACAGATCCGGTGATTAAAGGTTCTACGGTCACATCTTCATATAAGCCAGCGATTTTAACGAATGGTTTAAGAGTAATGGTTCCTCCATATTTAGTGTCTGGAGAGAAAATAGTAATTAAGACAGAAGATCTTACTTTTGTAGAAAGGGCGAAAAAATGTTAGGAGATACCGGTTTAGTTGTCGATGCTATGAGAAAAGCATCAAGATTTTTGCAAAGAGATTATTTTGAACTCGAACATCTGCAAGCCTCTGGGAGCAAGACTTCCAGCTTTTGTCAAAAGGCGTGCACTAAAGTGATGCATACATTGCACGATGAGCTGAAGAGATATTATCAAACGATAATTTTCTCTAGTGATGAAGTGAAAAGCACCAATTTCAGCGGTAAAGCTGCATTGGTTGAGACTTTGGATGGTCTTGGTAATTTAGAGCGAGCTTTGCCATTTTTTGCCATTATGGTGACTATTATCTCCAATAAAGATGGCGAGATTGTTGCGGATAAAGCCATCATAAACCTGCCAGCTTTGAATGAGATATATTACGCAGAAAAAGGGAGGGGTGCTTGGGTAGAGCGTCATTCATCCAATATATCTGGCGCATCACGCGTTAGGGTTTCCGGCGCGCAATCAGAGCAAGATGCTGTGGTCTCTGGCGGGCGCGAGCAGATGGGGAAGGCTTTTAAATCATTTAAGAATGTCCGGTTTTTTGACTCATATACGTATGCTCTTACCTTGCTAGTCAGCGGTAAGATCGATGCTTTAATGCTAGAGACTCGCATGATCTCGCTTGCAGGAATTCAGCTATTATTGCTGGAAGCTGGCGGCTCTACGCATGAGAAGGATGGTTTACTTATAGCGTCAAATTTCAAACTTCATGATAAAATAAAGCAGCTTTTGCTGTAAAAATGTTTTAACTAGAGTGATTTTCCACTATTATCTATTAATCAGCTGATTTCAGCGATGATTAGTGCAAAGGATAATAGTGCGGAACATATGAAGAAATTTACAATAAATTGTGATTTTAATGGGCAAATGGCTCCATTTGCTATTTATATTGGAACTCCAGAAAAGGTGCATCACCCTTTGCATTTTCAGGCTGATTGGTTAATGAAGGTCCGAGGCGGAACGATTCCTGCGGACGTAATGGATGCTGTTACTCAGCTAAATGAGCTTGCGAAAAAAAACTCCGTACCTTTGGAGGAGCTATGTGTTTACGCTCTGGGTTCTGAGTCTGGCAATGTGTTAAAAAGTGAACTTGAGCCAGCAGAAGCCAGCTTGCCGAAAAAGCCATCTCCAGAATTAAAGCCGGATGCTGAGGCTTTAAATAAACCAAAATCCCAGCAGGAGCCTCAAGCTAAGGAGCAGTCTGAATCTAAGGAGCCACCTCCAGATAAAGCTCCAACTCCAGAAAAGCACGAGACAAACACGCATAATCAGCGCAACGCTTCAGAAGATGCAGAAGATATGTCCTCTGAAGGCGGTCACGTAGAAGATGATAGCAGTGATTCCGGGAAGTTGAAGTAATCCTGAGTCTATGAGTGATGAAATTAATATAGATATAAATCCAGTTCAACCGTATTAAAAATGCTGAGTTAATATAGCCAGGGCAATCACCCTGGGAGATAAATCAATTTTTCGATGTAAGTAATTGACAATTATTAACTAATCCTTTATATTTGTATCTGAAATGGTAATAAAACAAAAGAGGTAATGTTATGTCTAGGAATTTAGCGGTTTCAAGGGGTGTTTTAAGAGAGCAAAGAATAGCTAAAGTTCAGCTGTTAATAGATGCTATCAGAGGAGTTGATATTGACAAAGTAACAGAAATTCTGAGGCAAGATGCTAGGATTATTAATGGTGTGGGTAGTGAGGGGCATACTCCGCTCGTACTCGCTATTATGGTAGGTAGTAGTATAGAGTTAATTAATACGCTTATAAACCATGGAGCTAACCCCACTCTAATTGTGGGTGGTATGATCCCGCTCGTATGCGCTATTGAGAAAGGTAATATAGAGTTAATTAATACGCTTATATACCATGGAGCTGACCCCACTCTAGTTGTGGGTAGTTTTACCCCGCTCTTATATGCTATTGAGGTAGATAGTAGTATAGAGTTAATTAAAACGCTTATGGACAATGGAGCTAAACCCAATCAAGTTGTGGATATTTTTACCCCGCTCAGATGCGCTATTGGGAAAGGTAGTATAGAGTTAATTACAATGCTTATAGACCATGAAGCTAACATCAATCTAGTTACGGGTAGTTTTACCCCGCTCTCATATGCTATTGAGGTAGATAGTAGTATAGAGTTAATTAAAACGCTTATGGACAATGGAGCTAACCCCAATCAAGTTGTGGATATTTTTACCCCGCTCGGATGCGCTATTAGGAAAGGTAGTATAGAGTTAATTATAATGCTTATAGACCATGGAGCTAACCCCAATCTAGTTGCGGGTAGTTTTACCCCGCTCTTACATGCTATTGGGGTAGATAGTTGTATAGAGTTAATTACAACGCTTTTAGACCGTGGAGCTAACCCCAATCAAGTTGTGGGTAGTTTTACTCCGCTCTTGCAGGTTGCGGTAGGTGAGGGAGATAATATAGAGTTAGTTAAGGGGCTTCTAGCATACGATGCTAATGTTTTTCTAACTATATCCTTTAGTTTGTTTGGTCTCTTAGACCCCTCTAAACCAGTTGTAAAATCACTACTATGCCATGCAAGCTATCTTCAGCTAGAAGCAGTTACGGCTCTTTACCCCGCTGTACTAGAGGATTTATTAAAATCAGTGCTGTTATCAACCCTACCAGAAGGCGCGTCTTCTAACGACATTGCTCTTATTGAGCCTCCTCTAGCCGGAGATGCAGGTGCTGAAGAGGGTACAGACTTCTGATCCACCCTCCAAAAAATAAACCCTACCCAGTTGGGTATTTTTGGTATATGATGATGCTCATTATATTATCAGCAAAAAAAAGCATCTATGAAACCAGTGCATGCAAATTCACTCACCGTTTTGCGGGAAATATATGGTTACACCGAATTTCGCGGTGATCAAGGGGAGATCATTAACCATATTATCGATGGTAACAATACATTTGTCCTGATGCCAACTGGTGGGGGGAAGTCGCTTTGTTATCAGATTCCCTCCATGTGCAGGCCGGGGGTGGGGATTGTGATCTCACCTTTGATCGCTTTGATGCGGGATCAAGTGTCGGCTTTGAGCCAGCTGGGGGTGAGCGCTGCGGCGATTAATTCCACGCAGTCATATGCGGAAATAAGTGCTACTATTGAAAAAATAGAGAATAATCAGCTAGATTTGCTCTATATCGCCCCGGAAAGGCTGCTGAGCGAAGAATTTATGGGTATAATTAAAGATGCCAAGATCGCCTTGTTTGCTATAGATGAGGCGCATTGTGTGTCTCAGTGGGGGCATGATTTCAGGCCACATTATACGCAGCTTGAAATTTTGGCCGAGAAATTCCCATCAGTGCCGCGCATAGCCCTGACCGCTACTGCTGACGCTCCAACACGTCATGATATTATCGAACGTTTGAGACTCACAAATTGCCGATCTTTTGTGGCTGGGTTTGACCGGCCTAATATCAGTTATTCGATCACTCCTAAAAATAATCCGAAGAAACAGCTTTTGGATTTTATCAATGGAAGGAGGCGGGAAAATAGCGGAATCATTTATTGTCTCTCCAGGAAAATGTGCGAAGAAGTGGCAAAATTCCTGGTGGATAATGGCTATGATGCGCTGGTTTATCATGCTGGCATGCAAAGCAATCAGCGCGCGCAAAATCAGGATAGGTTCCTCAAAGGGGAGGGGGTTATAATGGTTGCGACGATAGCGTTTGGTATGGGCATCGACAAGCCAGATGTGCGTTTTGTGGTGCATATGAATATGCCTAAAAACATCGAATGTTACTATCAGGAAACAGGGCGCGCCGGCAGGGATGGGCTGGCCTCGGACGCTTTGATGTTCTATGGGATGCAGGACTCTGCCATGCAGCGTAGCTTCATTGAAAACGGGGATGCGCCGGACAATCAAAAGCGCATTGAGCATCAGAAATTAAACGCTCTGCTTGGTCTTTGCGAGGCGTCGCGCTGCAGGCGTCAGATTCTGCTTGAGTATTTTGGTGACAGCGCGGATGCGTGCGGTAATTGTGATATTTGTTTGAATCCGCCGAAAACTTTCGATGGAACTATAGCGGCGCAGAAGGCGATCTCCTGCGTGTATCGCACTGATCAGAGGTTTGGGGTTGTCTATTTGATTGACATATTGCTCGGTAAGATTAATGATCGTATGGTTAATTTTCGGCATGATAAAATCAGCGTTTTTGGCATAGGGACAGAGCATAGCAAGCAAGAATGGCAAAGCATTTTCCGGCAGCTAGTGGCGAGTAATTTGCTCAAAGTGGACATTGTGGGCCATGGGAGCATCTTGATCACCGAGCATGGGAGGAAATTTTTAAAGAATAAAGAAACCATAGCTCTATGTGAGTATAAAACGCAGCCTAAAGCTAAGAAAGCAAGCACGAGGGCCGCCTCAAAAGCGGTGGATGTTATTTTCACGAATGATGATCAGAGAGAGCTTTATCAGAGTCTTAAAGTCAAGAGGTTGGAACTTGCGCAGCAGCATAACGTGCCGCCATATGTGATTTTTCAGGATAAAGCCTTGAAAGAAATGACAATGACCAAACCATCATCTCATGATGAGTTCAAGCAAATAAACGGCGTCGGAGCCAGCAAGCTTGAAAAATATGCAGATATTTTTATAGAAGTGATAAATATTCATGATAGTGAGTAGTGAGTAGTGAGTAGTGATTAGGGGTAATTTACAAGTCTTGTAAACTCCTACAGCCAGCAATCAATCGTCATGCTTCAAATATTTTGTATATTAGTTTTGAAATCCATTTTTTCATGTAGGACTCTGATGATATTTATACGAGTTGTTGTGAGTTTATAGAACACAAAATGTCTATGAATTTGATATTGCTGATATCCAGGTCGTACATAATCACAATTGATACCAATTTGAGGATTGTTTTGTAAAGTGTTGAATCCCGTAGTGAGCTGATCAAAATATTCATCAGCTCCGCGTTGGCCCCATTGTTAGTATGTAATAACTCCAAATATTTTTTAAGTCTTCATTCGCTTTCGATTGTAGGTGAATTTTAAGCATCATTGCTCAGGTTCGGGCTCAGTTCAGATTTTGCTTCACGTCGTATGGTCTGCATATTTAACTCTCCAGCATCACCGCTTAGCTCACCTTGGATTAGGGCGTGGCGTAAGAGTTCTAAATGAGTATTTACTGCTTTTTCTTCTAGGGTTCGAAGAGCGCAGCGAACTACTTCACTAGCAGAGGCATATCTCCCGCCTACTATTTCATTTTTGATAAATTTTTCCCAATGAATACCAAGTGTTAGGCTTGTATTTGCCATGATTAGACCTCATGAATAATTTGATTTTCACTACTTATGAATATAAACCATTTTCCCTTCTTTGTCAATTTGGTTAGGTTTCATTTCTTTAAGTGGTTTGTATAGTTGTATTTATACAATCAAAAGTTCAATACAAGAAAATACCCAAAAACAGCAAAAGCCATTCAATATTAAAACCTTGTAGCGCAGAAAATGCACCAGATGCAAAACACTCAGACTCTAGCTTAGGGTTGTTTGTGTAACTAAATAGTTGATTGTTGTTAATATCTTTTCTAAAAAGAAGGCTTGTAATTGTGTTTAGATCAGGCTATTAATGGTGGTCGGAGTTTTTTTTAACGGAAGGAATGTAGATATATGTTTTTTGGTATTGATATTGATATGGCAATTGTTGTAACTTTCTTGGTTGCAACTCTTATTGTAGGGTTGAAATATAGTGGCAATATTAATACGATCAAAGATTACGCTCTTGGTGGCAGGAATTTTTCAACTGCTGCGCTCGTTGCTACGATCACAGCTACTTGGGCAAGTGGGAGTGGGTTTTTTACTACTTTATCCAGAACATATACGGATGGTTTTTTCTATCTATTTGCTACATTATTTATGGGTGTTCAATTATTGCTTGTTGCCTTTGTATTTGTGCCAAGAATGGGAGAGTTTTTAGGGAGCATTTCAGTCGCCGACGCGATGGGAAAATTATATGGCAAAGAAGCAAGAGTGATTACAGCAATATCTGGAGCCGTAGGTTCTGTTGGGTTTATAGCTGTGCAGTTTAAAGCTTTCGGGAATATAGTTAGTTATTTTATGGGAATTCCAAGTGAGGTTTCCATCATAACATCGGGAATAATTGTTACTATTTATTCGTCTCTAGGGGGGATCAAGGCTGTGACAATTACTGATATGCTGCAAATATTTGCATTTTGTTTTACGTTGCCATTAGTTGGTATAATGATCTGGAATCAGCTCTACTTTACTGATTTCTCACTTACGAATGCTTTTCAAGCCTCAAAATTTGACGTTGGTTATGTATTGGATGTTGGGAAACCAAAATTCTGGGAAATGATCCTGCTAATGCTCTATTTTATGATGCCGAATATGATACCGATCAACTTTCAAAGAATTTCTATAGCAAAAAACCTAGAGCAAGTTAAAAAGGCGTGGGCTATTTCTGCAGGGCTGTTGATCTTTCTGAAATTATCTATAGCATGGATACCTTTTCTTATTTTTAATATAGACGAGAATATCCCAGCAAATCAGCTTCTGGGATATATAATAGATAATTATACATATACTGGGCTCAAAGGGTTGATTATTGTTGGAGTCATAGCGATGGCTATGTCAACTGCAGACTCACTCATGAATACTGGCGCTGTTTTATTCGCGCATGATATATGTGGAGTGTTGAAAATTTGGCAGCGTAAGGAATTAATTTTGGCAAAGATTTTCTCTTTTTCAATAGGAGGCGGCGCCATAATGCTAGCGCTAACAGAGTTAGATTTTTTAGGTATAATTCTGGTTGCTCAAAGTTTCTATATGCCTCTTGTAACCGTTCCACTATTATTTAGTATTCTCGGATTCCGCAGTAGCAGTAAATCCGTGCTAATCGGCATGGGAGCAGGTTTTTGCACGGTGGTTTTGTGGAAGATTTCTGGCATCAAAGCAGACCCTATCATCTTTGGTATGATCGCAAATGTTGTGTTTTTATTCGGCAGCCACTATTTGCTTGGTGAGAAGGGAGGCTGGGTTGGAATAAAGGATAAGGAATATTTAGACAAGCAAAAGCGGATTCGCCAGAAGAATAAAGGCGCGTTTTTAAGATGGGTGCAGGAGTTTAATTTCTTCAATCTGTGCAGAAAATATTCACCAAAGGATGACCTAACCTATACGGGTTTCGGCGTTTATTCCATAATATGCACCATCACTACTATGTATTCAACTCAGGTGGAATTGCTGGCACCAAACGGCCAGATCGTGCTTGCCATTTATCAGATTATGATGGTTACGGGAACGATGATGGCGATGTATCCGGTTTGGCCGCTTAGCATTAAGAAGATTATCAAAGAACGCGTAGCGCAAACATGGTGGAACCCGGCCATATTCTATATGCTAGCATTTTTCAGCACGTTCTTTGTTCTGATTAGCGAATTCGGACAGCTGCAATTTGTGATATTCACGGTTAATACTATATTGCTCATCTTGCTTGCCGGTTGGAGGCTCGCAAGCCTGATGATTATTACAGGTTTTTATGGCGGGATTGAGTTTTTCAAATATTACAAAGGAATAGATGATATTGATATGGCTATAGGCTCGCCTCTGTTTGTATTTATGTATAGCCTTATTCTGATTGGAGCATTATTAGTGATTTTCCTCAAACCAAAACAGGAGCATTTGGAACAAACTGAGGATAAGGTGGAGGATTTGGAAAGTGAAGTGACCACTCAAGGCACCAAAATCACAACCCTGAACAAGGAAGTCGGGCATTATAGCCAGCGTGTTTCCAACCAAGCCCGCGAGATTGAGCGGCTGGGTGCGACGGCTCAGAAGATTCTCAATAATGTAAATCATGAGCTCCGCCTGCCTGTTGGGAATGTGATGAATTTTGCTGAAATGCTGCGCGATGGGCTGGATAAGTTTTCGGATGATCAATTAAAGATGATTTCTGAGGAGGTTTATAATAACTCGAACCGCTTATCTAGTATGATTCTGAATATGCTGGATTTGGCTGTATTAGAGGCTAAGAAGATCGAGCTCAAAAAAGAGGAGGTGAATTTCAGCAAGCTAGTTCGCGCGCGTGCGCAGAATTGCCGCGATATTTATGCCCAAGATAAGAAAGCGCTAGAATTCCGTTTAAATATTGAAGATGATGTGATGGTCTTTGCAGATGCCAACTATATTTGTCAAATGATCGATAATCTGGTGATTAATGCGATCAATTTTAGTGAAAAAGGCATCATTGCGATCAACGTTGACAGAGAGAAATATTTCGTTTCATTCGCTATTAGAGATGAGGGAAAAGGCATTCCAAAGGACGAGATTTTTGACATATTCACACCATTTAAAATGGGTTCCAATATGGAGAGTAGCGCAGAAGGGCGCGGCGTGGGGTTAGCTCTGTGTAAATCTGTGATAGAGGCTCATGGTGGCGAGATTTCCGCTGAAAGCCGCAATGTTGGAGCCTTGTTCAGGGTATGTTTGCCTTATGGTGAGGTGAAAAAAGAGAAGTAGCAGCAGAGAAAATATGCCATGCACGGCTTCGTAAATGGGCGCGCTGAATGTGAGTAATCATTCTTTTTATGATTTTAAAAAATAATTCACTAAGAAGCTACGTACGTAGCTTCTTAAAACTCTTAGTGCTAGGATATAAAGAGATAAACTTAACTAGGAAGGATTATTTATTAGAAAAAAGGTTACTCATATGCACAAACAGGAATTGGCGACAATAATAGACTATCTTCAGCCACTGCTTACCAAAGAGGATATTGATCTATACGTTGAAAATAAGCGCGATTCTTCTTCTATAGAGGAGTACAAATATCACGCTACAGACTTCATAGCCACCAAATTGATTGAGATAGAAATGCCCGCTTTTGAAGGGTGGAATAGCCTATATCCTATTTTACCTGCTTTTAACTCTAAGGATTTATTCGTTAAATCTATGGTGCAGCGCCATATAATGAAATATTTCACTCCTTTAGCTGAGATTTTATATGATTTACAGTCAAGCGAGAATTTATCGATAGTAAACCTTAAATTTAAGCAGGAGCTTTTAAATGCAGAAGAAAATTTTCATAAAGCTAATCCTGAGGCACAAAATGAGCAAATATATTATGACAAATTGTGCCATATGCTCGAAGATGCTCCGAAGCTAGATAAATAACCTGAGATATATGACGCTTCCCGCCTACCTGCCTGGCTCGCCTGCCAGCAAAGCTTCTTGGGGGCAATCTGGCAGACGGGCAGGGGGGGTGTATTGTTGTCCAGCTTGTAATTAAGCTATATCAACGCGCATCATCTTGCTCATCCAGCGCTAAGATCACCGTGTCAATCTCGTTTGAGAATGTTGTGAAGTCGCTATTTGGTGCATAATGCTCGATTATTTTATCGAAAAAAACAAACAAAACTGCCAGAGAAATTATAAGTACAGCCATATTAACCTCCTAAAAATAAAACCATTAAAAGTTACCAACGCGATGTATTGCTACTATCTTTAGTTTAACTCTATATGATTAAAAAAAGGTTAATGATAAATTCACGCATGCCCCGAAGCTATATCCTCAGACTAAAATGCCCTATATTTTTAGAGCTGTTTTTAATCTAGATTTAAATTAGGGGTTAAGTTATTGGAGATATTTTAATTCAAAAACTCAGAAAATAGATGGAGAAAGATCAGAAATATATGGTGTTTTAGCCTTCTTGTAGGGCTTCTAATGGCGTATATTTTCCAGCGATCATTCTGTCCAGCGCTATTTTGGCTTTTTTAGAAACCTCTGGATCCAAGCGAATTTGCGGCGCACCATTCACCATACATGCATATATTTTTTCTAACGAATTAAGGCGCATATAAGGGCATTGACTGCATGAGGTGCAACCCGCCTGATCCAGCGAGGGTACGTCATAGAACTTGCTACTCGGAGCGATTTTGTGCATTTGGTGGATAATTCCAGGTTCCGTCAGGACGATGAAATCCATTTCTCTGTGTGCCCCAACATCCCGCAGCAGAGAAGAAGTCGAGCCGATATGGTCGGCATAGCTCAGCAAAGCAGCAGGGCATTCAGGGTGGGCGATGATTCTGGCCTCGGGATGGGTGGTCTTCAGGCGCACCAATTCGCGCTCGGAAAAATTCTCATGCACAACGCACGTTCCATCCCACAGAGTCATGTCGCGGCCGGTTTTTTTGATCAGATAATTTCCCAAATGCTTATCCGGGGCGAATAATATTTCCTTGTCCTCGGGTATGGAATTTATTATCTTCTCCGCGCTCGAAGAAGTAACGATTATGTCCGACAAAGCCTTCACCTCGGCCGAGCAATTAATATATACAACGGATATATGGTTTGGGTGTTTATCCCTGAATTTTTTAAACTCAGGCGCTGGGCAAGAATCCTCTAGGGAACAGCCGGCCTTTAGGTCTGGAATGAGAACTTTCTTACTAGGATTCAAGATCAGCGCAGCTTCCGCCATGAATTTAACGCCGCAAAATACAATCACATCGGCATCAGTCTCGGCGGCTTTTTTTGAAAGATCCAAAGAATCTCCCACGAAATCCGCAAGCTCCTGGATGTCAGGGTCCTGATAGAAATGAGCAAGGATCACAGCGTTCATTTCCTTCTTTAAACGGGAAATTTCCGATTCAAGATCAAGATAAGGATCTACATCAAGTTTGGTAGGTTCTTTTGCCATTAATATCTCAATAATCCAACGATTTTACCATAGTCTATATAGGATTTTTATCATAAATTAATTATGCGGTCAAACCCTATATAAATGTGCCTATGTTATATGTCAAAACTCGTGCAATTTTACTCCTCTGACCCATTAGCTTCAGACCCGTCAGACTCAGGCCCGTCAGACTCGTTAGTATCACCAGTCCCTGACTTGTCAGCAGACTCACCAGCCCCAGACTCACCAGCCCCAGACTCACCAGCCGCAGACTCATCAGCCGCAGACTCATCAGCCGTAGACTCATCAGCCGTAGACTCATCCTCTTCCTCATCTGAGCTATCAGCGATTAGGGAGGCGGAAACTACCTGCTCGCCTTTATCTGTTTTGAACAAAATCACACCGCTGGTACTTCTGCCCGTAATCCTCACAGAGTCAAGCTTACACCTGATCAACTTACCATTATTTGTAATCAGCATCAGCTCATCATTCATATTGGCTGGCATAGAGGCAACAACTTCACCAGTTTTTTCAGATAGAACCATATTCGCAATTCCGCTACCGCCACGATTCGTGATGCGGTATAAATATGCCGAGCTCCGCTTTCCGAAGCCATTTTCTGAAACGGTTAAGATGAACTCCTCAGCATCCGCCATGTCGATGATTTGCTCCTTAGTCAAAGCAACATCAAGCTCCTGGGCGCTGAATTCATGATCACCAGCCGCAATTGCCAGCCTTTTCTCATAAGGAATAGACAAATACGCCTCGCGTTCTTCCATGCTTGACTTAATCCCATGCAAAATCGTCATTGAGATAACGCGATCCTTATCAGCAAGCCTCATCGCACGCACCCCGTCAGAGGTTCTGCTTTTGAAAACTCTGATCGCATTAACCGGGAAGCGGATTGCCTTGCCAAGCTTGCTTGCAATCAGCACATGCTCATCCTCGTTGCAGGCCATCACGTTGACCAAGCTATCATCCTCGTCCATTCGGATGGCGATTTTCCCATTTGCTTGAATCTTCTTAAAGTCAGACAGATCATTCCTGCGTATATTACCCTTCGCCGTTGCAAACATAATATGCATATTGTCCCATTCTTCCTGACTCTCAGGCATTGGCATCACATTCGCGATGGTCTCGCCAGATTGCAGAGGCAGGATATTCACAATAGGACGCCCTTTGCTTTGCGGGTTTCCGAGTGGTAATTTATATAATTTTAAGCTATAAACCTGTCCTAAATTAGAAAAGAACAATAGAGGAGTGTGGGTGTTGCCAATAAATAGCTGGGTTGTGATGTCTTCGTCTCTCATCGACAAGCCAGAGCGCCCCTTGCCCCCGCGTCTTTGGGCTCTATAGGTCACCAGCGGCACACGTTTGATATAACCACTATGAGTCACCGTGACTACCATGTCTTCTTTCTGAATCAGATCTTCGATATCTTTATCAAAATTCCCTTCAATTATTTCAGTTTTTCTTGGAGTCGCAAACTCGTCTCTCACCCGTATTAACTCGGATTTAAGGATAGAGAGGAGCCTCTCTCTGGAGCTTAAAATATCGATAAAGTCGGTGATCTCTTTAGTAAGTTCTCCAAGATCTTTCTCGAGCTTGTCCTTTTCCATCGCTGTCAGGCGCTGCAGACGCATCTCTAAAATCGCTTTAGCCTGAGTCTCAGACAGGTGCACTGTGCCATCATCGCTAATATCCGTCCTGTCATCAACCAGCTTGATCAGGGAGGTAATTGTAGAACAATCCCATGCTTTCTCCATCAGCTGCTCCCTAGCAACCACAGGGTTTGGAGCTGCCCGAATTATTCTGATCACCTCGTCAATATTACTAACAGCGATTCTAACGCCCAGCAAAATATGCGCCTTATCGCGTGCTTTGTTCAAAAGGAATATGGTTCTTTTCGTAATCACCACTTCTCTAAAGCGCACAAACGCCCCGATTACTTCCTTCAGATTCATGACTTTCGGCATACCATCATCAAGCGCAAGCATGATAACCCCAAAGCTTGTTTGGAGCTGGGTATAAGAATAAATCTGATTCAGCACAACATCGGCAACCGCATCTCTCTTGACTTCAACAACAACCCGCACGCCATCTTTATTCGACTCATCACGCAAATCGCTTATGCCTTCAATGCGCTTCTCACGCACTAATTCTGCGATTTTCTCAACGAGCTTTGCCTTATTCACCATATAAGGCATTTCATTGACAACAATCACCTCGCGACCATTATGGTCTTCTATACTACATTTTCCGCGGAATGCTATGCTCCCCCGGCCAGTTAAATAGGCTGATTGGATTCCGCTAGTACCTAGAATCGTGCCACCAGTTGGGAAATCAGGGCCTTTTATATACGAGATCAACTCAGTCAGCTCAATGTCGTTATTGTCAACATAAGCGCAAGCAGCATCAATCACCTCGCCTAAATTATGAGGAGGAATATTAGTCGCCATTCCAACCGCGATCCCACCTGTTCCGTTTACCAAAAGGTTAGGATACATAGCAGGAAGCACGCCAGGCTCGCTTTCCGAACCATCATAGTTAGGCGAGAAATCCACGGTTTCTTTGTCAATATCTTCAAGCAGAGTGTGAGAAATTTTAGTCAATCTGGACTCGGTATATCTCATCGCCGCAGCGGAGTCACCATCCATAGAACCAAAGTTACCCTGGCCATCAACCAGCGGAACGCGGAGCGAAAAGTCTTGAGCCATACGAACAAGTGAGTCATAAACAGCGCTGTCACCATGCGGATGGTACTTACCTATCACGTCACCGACGATTCTAGCTGATTTTCTATGCGGTCTGGAGCTAACATAACCACCTTCATGCATGGAATATAGAATACGGCGATGCACAGGCTTCAAACCATCTCTAACATCAGGAATAGCACGGCTCACAATGACGCTCATTGCATAATCCATATAGGAGTTTTTCATCTCCTCTTCTATGCTAATTGGCAGGATGTTTTTACTTAAGGGTAGTGTGTCTTCAGGTTCTAGGTCACTCATCGATGATATTACTCTTAAAATGTTAGTTATCTGAACCAGTACAGACTAGAGCAATTTCTCTTCATTTGCAAGGAAATTACTATATAAAAAGAACTAGAAGATCAGGTCAGTGTGCACATATTTGTGCTATATCATGTGCCATAAATGCACAGGAGAAATTTCAGGTCTGCTCGCGCTTCTTAAGGGGTCTCATTTTGCAATATATTGAGCACCTCTTTTGAGCTATAAAATTTGCGATTTGGACTTAAAGAGCGGTTCAAGGCTATAAATGTGTCTTCCAGTTCAGAGATATATTTTTCCAAGGCTTCTTTTACGTAAAAGGATTTTGGTCTATGTGTTTTTTTGCTCAAAACATTCAGTCTATTTTCTAGAGACTGCCCTAATCTAACTGATAACATTATTCTATCGCCTCGATTGCGTCCATTCCAAAGACATTATCCATTTCGGCATTGTCAAAATTCACATCCCTGGTGAAAGTTCTGGTGAAATCTAGGTTTTTTAGTTTGGTATTTTTTAAGATGGTATTGTCAAGCTTTGCGCCCAGGAAGCTTGAATTTGCTATTGTGGAGTTTGAAAAATCTGTTCCAGATAGGTTGGAATATCTGAAATCAACATTAACAAAGAGCGAGTTTTGCAAGGATGCTTTTGCAAGATTCGCACCCAGTAATATAGAGTTTGAAAAATCCACCTGCCGGATGCTCATTGAAGAAAGATCAATATAGGCCATATTCATATTTGACAGGTTTTTGATCTTGGCTATTTGGGCAGTGGAGGTGATTTCCTGGCTGCCAGCAATTTTCTCGAGCCCGTTATTATTGATCATTATATTCCTGGTGCTCGGAGAATTTACCACAAGCATCGCAATCGCAGTGACGCCATTGAACAAAGAACGCTGAACCCGGGAATTATTTAGCGTCACCTCCTCTAGAGTGCAATTGACCATGGCGATTTTCTCTAGTTTGCTATGTAGGAAACTTACTTTGGAGATTTTGGAATTTCTAAATACAGTTCCAGATAAGCTTGTTTTCTTAAAGGAAATATCGGTGAGATTATAATTGTCAAACAGGGTATTTGTCAGATTAACATTGAGAAAGCTGATTTTTTTACCATTATCATTGCTAAAAACAGAATTTCGGATATCCGAGTCAGTAATTTTCACCCCATCCATGGTGATTTTGTTGAAATAATTATCCCTCCCTTTCACATTATTCATATGAACCCGAGACATCTTCGCGCTGGAGAATTTAACATTATTAATCTCCGTATGTTGAATATCAACATCTTGGAAAGAGGTGTAAGCCATGGAAACATCGTTAAAGCGGCAATTATTAATCGTCACATTGTCAAAAACGGAATTCTTTATAGAGGAATAGTCGAAAATCGAAGAGTCAAATTTTGTGGAGTCCGTAAAGGAAATATCCTCAAGGATGGTTTGGGTGAAATCTGTGTTAGTAAAGCTGGTTTTTCTGGCCTTTATAAAACTCAAATCCGAAGACTCAAAGCTGCAGGATTCTATGGTCGCTAAGAATAAATCAACATATCGGAAATCAACGCCAAAAAATGCAGAATTAGTAATTTTCGCATTGCTCAAATTTGCATTGCTCAAATTCGCTTTTTGCAAGTTGGTATTGTCAATAACCACATTTTTCATCACAGCTTTAGACAAATCCACCCCATCAAGCTGGCAGTTTAGGAATTTAGCATTTGTAAGGTCCGCCTCGTTAAGCAGTGCTTTGGATAGATTAACCTTGTTAAAAACAGCGCCGCGAAATATAGAATAGTGAAAATCAACTCCTTTTGCGCTTAGCCCTGTGAAATTAACCCCAGAAAAATCGCATTCTTGCATGCTCGCCCCGGTCAAAATGACATTATCCAGCTTTGCGCCGGACAAATTCACTCTGGCAAATTCTACATCCCTAAAATCAATACCAGACAAGTCTGTACCAGACAAGTCTGTGCCAGATAGGTTTACTCCAGTGAGCTTTAATCCTCGCAAATTAGTGCCAAATTTCTTTTTTAACTTGATAGGGCGGTTGCTGCTTGTTTGTTTGACTATATAATCTCGGATCTTTTTGCTTTGATTCTCAGTTAATCCTGTAGTCCCCCTTCCAGTTAAGGGAAGCAGAGCAGGGGGCACTATCGTTGAGGTTGTTCTGGATTCTATTTTCGCAGATTGCTCTGCTGTGGAAGTTGTTTCTGTTGAGGTGCTTCCTATTGAAGTCTCTCCCGTTGCACCACCTTCTATGGCACCACCTCCTATGGGAGCCATCTCTGCAGATGAAGCGGATGAAATTTCATCAGATTTCCCTCCTGCAAAGATTGCTTCTATAGAAGGGATCTCAGTACTATCACCACAGCTAGATAACGAAAAAAGCAATATAATAATACTCAGTTTCTGCGTCTTCCAAATGGCGGCTAGTTTTCTCATTTTGCCTCCCAGCCTATGCCTCTAATTCAGCAAATTCATCTATTTCAGGTTTGCTAGATGCATGAATATTCAGCGTTTTCAGCTTCCTATGCAGGGCAGAGCGCTCCATGCCAACAAATGTGGAGGTCTTGGAGATATTATTGTTGAACCTATTCATCTGAGCCGTTAAATATTGCCTTTCAAACACTTCTCTTGCTTCCCTGAGCGGCATAGACATCATGTCAACATTGCTATTAGGCTTTGAGATATTCACGCTACCACTAATAATATCCTGCGGCAGCATTTCGGATTTAATCATTCCTGTTGAATTTTGAGTAAGCGGATTCATGATCAGCGTCCATTCCACAATATTACGAAGCTGACGAACATTCCCTGGCCAATCATAGGCTTGAAGTGCGGCAATTGCACCTTCTGAAAACTCTCTTTCATTCAGACCGGAGAATTTCGATAATTGTTTGACAAAATACTCAACCAACATCGGGATGTCCTCTTTTCTCTCAGCTAGCTGTGGTATAGTCAGTGGAATAACGTTTAGTCTATAATATAAATCCTGCCCAAAGCGTCCATTCGCAATTTCCTTTTTCATATCTTTTGTGGTCGAAGTGATAATGCGCACATCAAGAGATACGGACTGCCCATCTGGCTTCATCAGAGTTTGGTCTTTTAGAAATTTAAGTAATTTGTTCTGAGACCCGAGCGGCAAATCACCAACTTCATCAATGTACAGAGTGCCGTTATTAGCAGCCTCCAGAACGCTCAGCCTTTTGTCAAATAAAGGCTGATTATTGCGCTTTTCATCGCTCCCAAATAATTCTTGATGGATTTTAGTCGGATTCATCGAGGTTGGGTTGAATATAAAAAATGGTCCACTAGCCCTTTTTGACCTTTTATGCATTAAGCGCGCCGTGAGCTCCTTGCCGCTGCCGACTGCGCCGTGAATCATAACCCTCCCAGATGTTGGAGAGACTTTTTCGATCTCCATCTTTAGCTTTGAGGTAATCGCCGTATTGCCAATAAATTCTGTTTTATCGATCACTTTAGATTTTAAATCTATATTTTCCCTCTTCAGCTTGGCAGACTCGCAGGCTCTTTTCAGAACGATCATCAATTTATCATGAGTAAAAGGCTTCTCCAGATAATCATAAGCCCCCATCTTAATCGCATTAACGGCAGTTTCGATCGTACCGTGACCACTAATTACTATGATCGGCATTAGCGGATATTGCTTTTTAACGATTTCTAAAATACCCAGCCCGTCCAAATCGCTGCCTTGCAGCCAAATATCGAGAATAATCGCGCGTGGTTTTTTATCCGAAATAGCATTGAATGCCTGAGTGCTGTTTGCAGCTACTCTGCTTGTAAACCCCTCATCTTTCAAAATATCAGAAATAAGGTCTCTGATGTCTGCTTCGTCATCGATAATAAGAATGTCCAATGCCATAATATATAAACCCTATAAATATTATATCGTTAGCAACAGAATTATATAATTCTGCAATTGCTTAAATTTAGATTCCTGACTGTAAAACTCCTTAGATCGGTATATACAAAGTTTTTAGACGCGCGAATCCCTTACTTAAAACTTAGTCTGATCATGACAAAAAAGCAACATGTTTTATAGCATTTATGCAACATAGCGACATATTTTTCATATAAATCTCAATAGCAAACAAAAATAAACCTTTATTTTAACTTTAGCGTTAATTCTTTAACGCTAAATGTTAATGTAATACGCGCTCCGCCATGTGTGTTATTGGATAGAGCCACTTCTCCAAAATGGTCAATCACGATTCGGTCCACAATAGCAAGGCCAAGACCAGTTCCATTTGACTTTGTTGTGACATAAGCTTCTTTTGCAGAAGTTAGGAGCTTGTCGCTAAAGCCAGCGCCATTATCGTCGATAATAATTAGAAACTGATCTTCTGACGCGCTAAGAGTGACGCTGATTTGCATATCAGTTTTTTGCTCTTCGCTCTTGGATGTTTGTCCTTCAAGCTGGAAGGTTTGCTCTTTAGGCCCGGAGGTTCGTTCTCCTAAGGCTTTTTCTTGTTCCCCGAAGGCTTCTTCGGCATTTTGCAGCAGATTCACCATAACTCTATTAATTTGCGAAATATCACATACAAGCTCAAATTCCTCTGTATCAGACACAAAACTATAGCTTATCAGGTCATTAATCAGCTTTCTTGACTCGACTAGGTTGCTAATCATGGATACTATCTTGCATTTAGCAAAGCTGGGAGTAGGGAGGCGAGCAAAATCCACGAACTCAGAGACAATAGATTTAATATCATTCGAATGTCTGATAATATTTTTAACGTACTTGGTAAATGATTCCGGGTCAGATACTTCGCCTGCAAATTTCTTAAGCAATCGATCTGCCGAAAGCTGAATCGGGGTTAATGGGTTTTTGATCTCATGTGCTACTCTGCGAGCAACATCCGACCAAGCAAGCGCTCTTTGAGCAATCACCAGATCTTTTTGCTGACGATTAATCTGATTCACCATTTGGTTAAAAGCGGCGGAGAGCACTTTGATTTCATCTTTTTTCAGCCCTTCCATAGGTACCTGAGTAGATAAATCTCCATTCTTCACCCTTTCTGCTGCAATAACCAGCTCTCTGATAGGTTTCACGATGCGCTCAGCAAAGGCTCTCCCCCAGATTGTAGCGGCAACTAATAAGATCAAACTTACTATAATAAAGACCATTGAGAATTTTATCTGTAATTCCGAGATTTGCCTCTTAACCCTGAAATATTCCTCAGCCGCGCCGTTTGTTTTGTCGATATGGTCAATAATCTTGGAATCTACAAATCTTCCTATCAGCAAATAAGCATCATTAAACCCGCGTAATTTTATCAAAGCACGTATCTTAGTAGAGCCAGCCGGAATCGGAACTATGCCTCCTTTATCCGCTCTGGTAATTAAATGAACCGGGATGGTGGTGAATGAAAGGGCAAAAGAGAGCTTTGTTTGTGCCAGGATCGTTTGTGTATCCTTTTGAAATACCATAGCCTCGTCCAGCGAGCGCATTTCTGCTTGAGCATTAATCACCTTTGAAAATGACTCCGGGTCACGAATCAAATCATAGCACATTTCACTCAGATCGTTCGAAACTGATATAGCCGTTTCCCGGAGCTGCATGACATGCTCTTCTATATAAGACTCACCCACGATGATCGACTGGTCAAGAACATTGGAAACTTTCTGGCTAAACCAAGCCTCAATCCCGAAATTAAAGAAGTAAGTGGAAAACACTGCGATGATGATAGTGGGCAGGGTGGCTCCGATGCTGAATGCGATGATGATTCTTTTTCTGAGCTTGGATACTCGCTTTTTGCCGCCTTTTCTAAATGAAAATGTGCTCGAGACCCTGTTGTTGACTACAATTATCGAGAAACATAATATCAAGACAAGAGTAGCTAGCAGAAATCCTAGGATATATAAGGGGTCTGGGTTGTTGAAGAAAAAATCTGCATAAGTGAATAATGTAATCACCAAACTCGTGGATATTACCGAGATAAGCGCATAAATAGCGTTGTTACTTAGTTTATAGCTGCTTAAATTTTTCCAGATTTGTGTTAGCATATAAATATTTGTATTAGCATATAAACTCTCAAGCAAAAACTCTTCTCAAGCAAAAAAAGCTATTTGCGGGGTGTGGGGCAGCTGATGCCCAGATCTTTGACCTTCTTTCGCAGAGTATTCCGATTAATACCGAGGATTTTTGACGCTTTGGTTTGCACCCCGGAAACATGATCAATCGTTTTTTTGATCAGGATTTTCTCTACTTGGGTTATGACTCTCTCATACAAACCAGATTCCGGGCAGTCTCCCTCATGCATTGCAAAAAATTCATCCATTCTGGCTTCAATAGCAGAGGTCAGAGTTTTATCGTTATTTTTTATGTTATTTTGCATTAAATTAGAGACCCGTAAAATTCATTTATTCTATCTTTAACATCGGCAATCTTGACTAGCTGGTTAATACTTGCTCTAAATTCACTAGAGTTCTTTAAACCACTACTATACCATCCAAGATGCTTTCTAGCCATTTTTACGCCAGTATCAGCACCATAATGTTCAACCATTGCATCATAATGATCAAGCACAACGCCCAATTGCGCCTCCAAGCTAGGGTCTTGGAGCTTTTCTCCAGTGGCCAGGAAATGTGCAATTTGGGAAATCAGCCACGGCTTTCCGTAGCACCCCCTGCCAATCATTATGCCATCCGCATTGGATTGTTTCAATGCTTCAACTGCGCTATCTATGCATACGATGTCACCATTTGCAATTACTGGTATTTTTACAGCTTCCTTCACTTTAGAGATAAATTCCCAATCAGCGCTGCCTTTATAAAACTGACATCTGGTTCTGCCATGGATAGTAATCATCTTCACCCCAGCATCCTCAGCTATTTTTGCAAGCACGGGAGCATTTTTGGAGTTATCATCCCATCCCATGCGCATTTTCAAGGTCACGGGAATATTCACCGCCTTGACTGTGGCATAGAGAATTTTTGTGGCAAGTTCTTCATCACGCATCAGGGCGGACCCGGCGAATCCGCCAACGATCTTCTTAGCCGGGCAGCCAAAATTCAAATCAATGATCTTAGCACCCATATCCTCGTTCATCTTTGCGGATTCTGCGATAATGTCTGGGTCGCACCCGGCGAGTTGCACGCAAGCTTTTGTTGCATCATTATCATCATTATCGATTGCGCATTTTTTCAATGATTTATCCGAACGTGCGATCATAGCTCTGCTTGCCACCATTTCAGAGACAACAAGCCCTGCTCCAAATTTCTTCACTAATTTACGATAAGGCAAGTCAGTAACTCCGGACATTGGAGCCAATATCACGGGGTTTGCCAAGCTTATATTATCGATTCGAATTTGCATTTTTTATGTTTTTGTATTTTAAGAACTCGCATTGTAGCATATTTTTTCGAAGAAATCTTATCAAAATTTAGCAAATTTAAATAAGCTCTTCCAGTGCCTGGTGATTTTTTAACCGCGCAGGGTGATTTTCTGACTTTTGCAGCCTGCACGCCTGCAGTATGTGTATGATTTAGGGAGCAGATTTTGCTAGAGCGGATATATCAAGGCAGAACATATATCTAAATTTGTGATAGAAAATAATACAATAACAGCTCTTTGCGCGATAAAAGATAAATTTAGCAAAATCTACTTGCGTTGGATTTTGTATATAGGATATATTACTTTGATAGGGAATTTTTGAAGAGAATAAAATATGCAAAAAACGGATACTCAAAAAGCAAATACGCAAAAAGTGGTTTTGCCAGAAGGTTACAAACCCTCTGAAAATGAAGAATATATGAACCCAATGCAAATTGAATATTTCAAACAAAAGCTACTCGCATGGCGCGATGATTTGCTTGATGACTCGCGTGAGACTTTAGATCATTTGAAAACAGAAAACTGGAATGAGCCTGATTTGAACGACAGGGCAAGCGTTGAAACTGAAACAACAATCGAGCTAAAAACCAGGAGTCGCTATTGCAAACTAATATCTAAAATTGAGTCAACCATCGAAAGAATCGAAAAGGGAAATTATGGATATTGCGAAGAAACTGGCGAGGAAATAGGAGTCAAACGCTTGGAAGCAAGACCGGTCGCAACATTATGCATCGAAGCACAAATGCGTCATGAGAATTATGAAAAAACTCATATTGACGAGGATAATGTTGATGTGCATACAGCAATCTAGCGCTAGAGTTTTCGCAAGAGAAGTTAACTGATATTCACAGAATTGATCATAATATAATACACGCCTTGCGCTTCGGAGCATGCAAAGCAAGGGCAGGGCAGGTGTTATGTTTTAGAAGCTACGTGCTCAGGTCTAAAAATACGAAATATTCTAGGTTACTTCATAGCTTCTTAGGTCCTTCGGAATAGTCTAAATTCCCCGCATATTTTTCCCATAATTAAAAGAAAAACCCACCCAACAACAAGCAAAACCTACCTAGTAACAAGCAAAATACACACAATAACAAGAAAAACCCCTTTAAATGCGTATATTAGTTTGAATAACCTCAAGCAATTCAAACTAATTATACTACAGTAATAGTAATTGGGTTATTACGTTACTATTACTTTTTTGGTAGGTGTGTTGGCATGAAGTTAAAGAATTGCATTAGCATTCTGGGCGTGAGCGCTCTTTCAAGCTCTGTGGCACTGGGGGGTGTTTCTATTGTTGGTGGCACGGCTTATGTTACGGGTTCCTATAGTGGAACTATTGTAGACCCTACTATTTACAACTCTCTAAATGTGGATATAGACAATACTTCCAGCCCTATTCTTAATAACGATGTTACGGGCGGGGATGTGGATGTTAGAGGGAGTTCCTCTCCTATTTTTCAGGAAACGGTAAATGGAGATTATGTTAACATAAGAGATGATTCAACCCCGACTTTTGAAAAATCTGTTACAACTTCTAGCCCTTATTTTGTTGCTGTAAGAGATAATTCCTCTCCTATTTTTAAAGGGGATGTATATAGTAATCATGACCTTAGTATAAATGGAACATCTACTCCAAATTTTATGGCAAAAACTGAATCAGGTAGGTATGTTTATGTTTTTGGAAATGCAACTGCAGCATTCACGGGAGATGTCACTGCTAATTACGGTCTCTCTTTGAGAGAAAATGCTACTGGTACTTTTGATGGGAAGGTATCGAGTAATTATTATTTATTTATATTTGACAATAGCAAATCTACTTTCAATGGAGAGGTGACTACTGGCGATTATATCAGTATCTCAGGAGCTGCAGAGCCTGAGTTTAAAAACACACTCACAAGTACTGGTAGCTATATCAAGATAGCAGATAGTGCCAAGCCTATTTTTCATGATGATGTATCTGTTAAGGGTGATGTTACGATTTCAGGAACATCGGAGTCTGAGTTTAAAAAGTCAATCACAAGCACTAATGGTGTTATCCTCGTTCAGGATGATGCAAAGGTTATATTCTACGATGTGACTAGTGATGGAGATATTACAGCCTCTGGGAATTCGATCACTGAGTTTAACAAGGCAACGACGGGTGCTAATAGCTCTCTTATTGTGAAGGATGCGGCTAAAGCTACTTTTCATGATGATGTAGTTAGTGATAGTAATATTACGATTTCTGGAACATCAGAATCTGAATTTGAGAAAAAGCTCACAAGCACTAGCGGCACTATGGACATACAAAATGATACTAAAGTCACTTTTCATGGTGATGTGCTAGCCTCAGGGAATGTGACAATTTCAGGAACGTCAGAATCTGAGTTCAAACAAAATCTAACAAGCACTGCCGGTTCTATTTTCGTGCAAGATGATGCAAAGCCTATTTTCAACGGCTCTCCTAGCACAACTATTGCAAAGGGCAATTCAAAACCTATTTTTAACGCCCCTGCAAGTAATGTGGAGATCAGGGAAAATTCTGAGGCGATTTTCAATGATCCTACGGGCGACATATATATTTCAGACACCCCGACCGTTACATTTAAAGGCACATCTAGCTCAAAAATAACATTGCTTCATTCGGCTAGTCCAAATACTCCAATTCTTAAGCTTGAGCCAGGATTCACAAGCTCTGGTGATTTAATCATAGATAGCATCATAAATATTAATCTCAGTGAGCCAACAATCAGTGGAACTGTGAAATTGAACAAGATCTCCATGGAGGCAGACACGAAAATCAAGCTTGATAATGATGTAACTATGGATACTCCAATATCCACAAGCGTTGATAAAACAGGGAGTTTGGAATTTTTAGGAGATGCAAAGATTTTGCAAGATATAGGCTCTAAAACCAACTGGCTAAAAAATGTTACATTTGATACTAACCCAGCAGATATCAGCCTTGAAGGGAATATTTATGCTAATAGCGTGTCGTTTAGCGGTTCTAATATTTCTTTTGTAAATGACAGATCAATCACAACCGGGCAGTCTAGCTTGACTTACCATGATAGTAGTTTGGATCTGGATACAAAAAAACTCACAGTCTCTGGGAAAACATTATTCACCGGCAAGACCACATTTAAAACAACATTCAATGTGGATGGGGGAGGCAAAGAAACAGGCGGTCATATCGTTGTTGATGGGGCAAATAGTAGTTTTAATTTTTCCGGAGCAACCCCGGTAGAAATCATCTTGACCGCGGACTCGCCCCTGTCTCCAACGGACACATACTCATATAAGCTTCTCATAGAGGAAAATGGAGGCACAATAATACCTGCAAACAACATCACATTCACCCCTAATGAGAATAATTCCCTGATCACTTGGACATATGACGAAGCAACACATACCCTAAATGCAAAGAACAACCCGGCGCAGCTGCCGGTCATAGTAGCAAAAACGGGTGGTAGTGAAGATGATGTTAAGGTGGCTGCCACTCTTGCCTCGGCAAATTCATCTAATATATGCGATGCAACAAATGTTGTGATGTCCAATATAGGCAGACTTAAGGAAGCTCAAATGTTGGAGGCTGTGCAAAGGGTACAAACAACCCCTGGATTAGGTGCTCGCGCGACTGAAATCTCAAGTGCAATACTCAATGAATTAGAGGCACGCATTACGAGCCTAGTAACGGGTAATCAATTTGCTGATGCTGGTGTTGCCGCTGGTGATTCTAATAATAAATACGGCGTCTGGGCAAATGGTTTTTATGGAAGAGGATATCAAGGACGGCTTCCACATTCTCCTAAGTATAATTCTCGTCTTTATGGCCTCACTATTGGTGCAGATGCCCCTATTAACGACGATGTTATATACGGGCTTTCTATGACTTCAGTGCGTAGTACTACTAAGTTTAGTGATAAAAAAGCAAATGATGTTGTGAAAGTAAAATCTCTTGTTTTTTCATTCTATGCCCACAGAGATCTCGGAAGAAACTGGTTTAGTGATGTGATTTTCTCTAGCGGAGTTAACAGGGTGAAAGGCATGGAAAAGAGAGTTAGCTTTAATAATCCCAATCAGCTTGCGGTAAGTAAATACAAAGCAAGCACATATAGTGGGCAGCTTATGCTGGGGTATAATCATCATACTAAAGATAATGTAATTATCACTCCGTTTGGTAGTTTGGGATATTCTTGGGTTGATAAAATCAAATACACCGAAACAGGTGCGGGGGCGCAAAACCTATCCGTACAAAGCGGTAGCTCATACGTGCTGGAGGCATCATTTGGAGGTGATGTTGCGTTTCAAACTCTCATAAAAGGAGTTCCCGTGACGCCTGAGATTCATGCTTATATTAGTTATAATTTCAAAGTAAAGCGACCAACGGTTATCGCAAAATTAATGGGGGCATGTACTCCAATTCCAGCCCGCGTTGCAAAAGGAAATAAGCTTTTTTACAATATAGGTGGCGAAATCAACGCGATCTCAGAGTCTGGAAGCATTGAATATGGCCTTAATTACGAAATAAAATTATCCAAAAAATACATCAACCAAGTTGGTGGCCTGAAGCTTCGAGTGAACTTTTAATTAAAAGATTATTACTCAAATTCAACCAGTATTTGTCCGCTATTAACTTGCTCCAGTTCTGAGACGGAGATCTTTGCTATTTTCCCTGCGCGCTCGGCTGTGATTATATTTTCCATCTTCATAGCTGTTAATGTTAAAATCTCCTGACCGGGCACAACCTCATCACCAACAGCCACGCTTAGCGCTATGATTTGACCGGAAAGAGGGGCGAGCAATTCTTTCTGATCGTCGGTGGAGTCGCGCACGGGCATTAATGATTCAAGTTCAGACATTCTTGGGGAGCGTACGTAAGTATCGAAAGTAACTCCGGCATGTGTTAATCTGTAACCCGTGATGATTCGCTCAACTTTGATATTCGCTTTCCTGCCGTTGATAGTGGCTGTGATCAAGGGGCTGCCTATGTTCCAGTTACTACGAATTGTCAGACGATTTGAGCCGTGCCGGATATTATAACCATCCTCAACTTGCTTGATTATTACAGAAAATTGCTCATCATTAATATTAACAATCCATCTTGTGGCGAGCTTATTAGACTGATCAGTCATCTGATTCGACAAGGTCGCAGCCCTTTTTTGCTCAGTAAGATAGGCGAAAATAGTAGAGGCTAGGAATACTTCGCTCATTTCAGAAGTAAGGTTCGCTCCTGAAAAACCGTCCGGATATTCTTCTGAAATAAATCCGGTATGGATGTTACCGTCAACAAAGCGTTGATGGCTAATTATCGCCTCTAAAAAGCTGATATTGTGGGAAATACCTTTGATGATGAATGAACTGAGTGAGTTTTTCATCACTTCAATGGCCTGCTTGCGGGAGTCTGCATGAGTACAAAGCTTAGCGATCATTGCATCGTAGAACATACTAACTTCGCCGCCCGCGCCGATTCCGCTATCGACTCTTACGTGAGAAGTTTTTGCAGGCTCTTGATATTCTAAAATTCGGCCACTCGATGGCAAGAAACCACGGCTTGGGTCTTCTGCGCAAATGCGAGACTCGATCGCCCAGCCGGTGAGTTTTATGTCTTCTTGAGAATAAGCAAGCTTTTCCCCAGCCGCAATTCTGATCATTTGCTCAACAATATCAATGCCAGTGATTAGCTCGGTCACAGGGTGCTCTACCTGCAATCTGGTGTTCATTTCAAGGAAATAGAAGTTTTTCTCCTTATCCATCATAAATTCAACAGTTCCGGCTGAAAAATATCCAACTTTCTTGGCTAGAGCCAGAACTTCATTATACATTTTCTGTCTTGTTTCCTCGTCCACAAAAGAGCTTGGGGCCTCTTCGATAACTTTTTGATGATATCTTTGTATCGAACATTCGCGCTCGCCAAGGCAAATTGCATTACCAAACTGGTCAGCAAGCAGCTGAATCTCTATGTGCCTTGGTTCTTTGATTAATTTTTCAATAAACACCCTGCTGTCGCTAAAGCAGTTTTCTGCTTCAAATTTCGCCGACTCATAAGCTTTTTGTATGCCGTCTGTGCTCTCAACAACGCGCATACCGCGTCCGCCCCCGCCAGCTGCTGCTTTGATGATGATCGGGAAACCGATTTCTGTGGCGATTTCTATGGCTTGATCCAGGCTATTTATTATCCCCATATATCCAGGAACCGTACTGACTCCAGAGTCTATGGCTACTTTTTTTGCCTCAATTTTGTCCCCCATCTTCTTGATAACTTGCGCACTAGGGCCGATTAGGATAATCCCGTTTCTCTTGAGGATGTTCGCAAATTGAGGGTTTTCAGATAAAAACCCATATCCAGGATGCACCGCTTGGGCGCCGCTAACCCTAATAGCTCCGATGATGTTACTGATGGATAAATAGCTTTCAGTTGCCGGAGAATTGCCGATATAATAGGCCTCGTCCGCATATTGAACATGCATTGAGTTAGTGTCTGCTTCTGAATAAACAGCAACGGATTTAATCCCCATTTTGCGCAAAGTTTTCATGATGCGAAGAGCGATCTCCCCGCGGCCGGCTACTAATACTTTTTCAAATAACGGTTTGGTCATAAATCTGTATTTTTATATTTATAAAGGCAAATTATCGTGCTTTTTCCAAGGCGTATCAGTTTTCTTGGTGCGCAGATATTTTAGAGATTTGCAAATTCTCCACCTAGTATTCTGAGGCTTGATAATATCATCCAGATACCCCCTGGAAGCTGCCACAAAAGGTGAGGTAATTTTTTCTTTATATTCATCAATCTTTGCTTGCTTCTTTTCTGGGTCTTTTGACTCTTCTCTGAATATGATCTCCGCCGCGCCTTCTGCGCCCATAACTGCGATTTCGGAATTAACCCAAGCGTAATTAACATCACCGCGTAGATGTTTTGAATTCATCACAATATAGGCGCCCCCATAGGCTTTTCTGGTGATTACGGTGATTTTCGGCACTGTAGCCTCAGCATATGCATATAAAAGCTTGGCGCCATGTTTGATAATTCCGTTATATTCTTGCGATATGCCAGGCAAAAACCCAGGAACATCAACGAGTGTCACTATCGGAATACTAAACGCATCACAAAACCTAATGAATCTAGCAGCTTTACAGGAAGCATTAATATCCAAACAACCAGCCAGATTCAAAGGCTGATTCGCCACAAACCCAACGGGGCTGCCTTCCATATAGGCAAATCCGATTATAATATTCTTGGCATAATCGGGTTGAATCTCGAAAAATTCTCCCTCATCAACTATGCGCTCAATGAGCTCTTTCATATCATATGGTTTATTCGGCGTGGATGGCACCAAAGTATTCAGTGACATATCCACACGGTCAGCAGGATCTCTTGTTGACCTCGTTGGAAGCTCAGTTCTGTTCGATAGAGGCAAGAAATTAAAGAAACGCCTGGTTTCCAGTAATAATTCTATATCATTCTTAAAAGCCAAATCCGCCACGCCAGATTTTGACGTATGAACCTTCGCACCGCCGAGCTCCTCCTTGCTTACTTCCTCACCAGTGACGGTTTTTACCACATCAGGGCCAGTCACGAACATATAAGAGGAACCTTTAACCATGAAGATAAAATCCGTAAGGGCAGGGGAGTATACCGCGCCACCCGCGCAAGGCCCCATCACCAGAGTGATTTGCGGGATAACACCCGAGGCTTTAACATTCAGATGGAATAATTCGCCATATCCAGCTAGAGAGTCGACTCCTTCTTGGATTCTGGCCCCGCCTGAGTCATTTATTCCAATCACCGGCGCGCCAACTTCGATTGCTGAGTTGATTAAACTACAAATTTTCTTCGCATGATGCTCACCAAGCGAGCCCCCAAGGACTGTGAAATCCTGGCTATAAACAAAGACAAGACGCCCATTAATCGTTCCATGCCCAGTCACCACGCCATCGCCAAAGCTTTTTTTATCCTTCATGCCGAAATTATCGCAGCGATGCTCCACGAACATACCAGTTTCCTCGAAACTATCAGGATCCAGCAAAATCTCCAGCCGTTCCCTGGCCGTTAATTTGCCTTTGCTATGCTGAGTAAGCATCCGCTTCGCCCCGCCGCCCAATCGTGCAGCGCTTTGATTTTTTTCTAGTTCCTTCTCACGCCAAAAGCTTTGTTTTCCCATATCAAAATATATATATGATTAACTTAGCTAGGGATTATAATAAAATCTTTTTATAAAAGATAGTCAAAATTGTACAAAAAACCGATGTTATATCAGGGCACGCGCGTTAAAATGGCAGCAAAGCTTCTTAGAAGCTACGTTGCTTTGCAATATGGCATGCAAATTCAGGTGCGTGATTATAAACTACTACTAGCATTATGAGCGCTACTCTGGAGCCGCTCTACCTCGCTAATAGAAAGACCCGTAACAGAAGCTACAAAGCTTTGATCAAGACTTTGATTGAGTAAATTTGTTGCAATTTGAAGGCTTTTTTGTTCAGCTCCCTCTTCTCTACCTTCTTCTTTATAGCTATCTTTAACAGTTTTCATAAAATTTTCTCCTTCTTTTTTTGACAAATGGCCTTTGATTACTTGCTCTAATTCTTTCCTCTTTTCAGCGGGAACTTTAGGGTTAGTATACTCGATTATCATTCTCAATAAAACATAATCTTCTTTTTTATCTAACGAAAGCGCAATTTTGCAACGCCCAAACAATAAATCTAACATCTTTAACGTATCACGATCATGGATATGCTTCATGGCCGAAAGCACCAAGCTGCTATACCTCTCATAGTTTATATCGTCGTCAGACATGGCGTGCAGATCAACCAAAGTATAGTCGCCACCCATGACTTCTTTTGCACGCTTGGGATCATCAAACAACCCCCAAAAATTCAAAGAAGCAGTGTATTTTGCTTTTCCGTTATAGAGCACAAGCGGGTATATTATTGGCAATTTTCCCGGCTCTTTGTTCTTCTTGTGGCGCTCGCATAATAGTAGCATATATTTTTGCAAACGGAAGCTTATCCAATAATCAACGCTGGATTGATGCTCCAAAAGGAGATATATGAACGCATCATCACCCTCTTTGGTTTTGACGGAATAGACTAAATCACTCATTTTTTTTCTGAGGGTATCTTCAACGTAAGATTCTGGCTCCACATTAATTGTGGAGAGGTCGACAGATTTTTGGATTTCCGCAGGCAAATAGTCCTCCAAAAACTCGATGGCATAGGATTTTATAGCCAAAGTCCCGCAGATCAACGGATCGTGTGAGAGATATTGCTCCTCCTCGGAAGGTTCGGGTTCTAGGATTTCTACGAATGCAGTGTCTTCTTCAGCTTCTGCTACCATGAGATCTGCATTCTGGTTATCATTTTCGATCATATAAATATACTTTTGTTTTATTTTTCAAAAGGTTTTAACATTGCTGATCTAAAATGTCACCTATATTCTTGGTACTTTTTGCATCTTTTTTGAGAACGATACGGATAGACGAAAAATCATCTTATATTTTCAACGCTCCTCCTGCAACTTGATTTTAGGAAGATTTTTTCCTTTGTCTTAGAAGCTATGCCAGTCACCTAAAATACCATCTAATATCATTCAATCTATAAAATTTATTAACTATTTTACTTGTAATTCACGGTACTTATGTGTTAAAGTGTTTGCATCTATTAATAAATAATTTATTTGTGAGGCGGTGTGAGGAGAGTTAAATCTTTATTATTAATACTAATTATTTTTAAGTCTTTCGCTATATTCGCTCATATTGATCGTGAATTATTGGAGTCGCAAAAATGTTCTAATATATTTGGTCATTTTGAAAAGGAATATGATTTGCCTAAGGATACTCTGTATGCAATATCGTTGCAGGAAACTCAGAAAACACATTCGAAGCATAATATATGGTTTGCCTGGCCGTGGACTATTAATGTTGGTGGCAAGGGATATTATTTTAAGAATAAGGAAGAGGCGATAAAATTTGCGCGGGCTAAAATTAAATCTGGCAAGAAGAGCATTGATGTTGGGTGCATGCAGATTAATCTAAAATATCATGCCAAAGCCTTTGATTCGCTGGAAGAGGCGTTTACTCCTGCGAAAAATATTGCATATGCTGCCAAGATGTTGAAAGATAATCACAGAAGGTTTGGAAGCTGGAGGGAGGCTATAGGCAGGTATCATTCTGGGATAAAAAAGAGAGCAGTGAGATATCATGCCAGTGTAAATCGTATAATTAGTTCGATTGATGTGTACAAAAAGCATCTTAGGGACTATATTATTAAGTCTCAGAAAAGGAACGAGGAGTTTGAGCCATTTTCAATACAAATAAGTGTAGCGAGCTATTTGTCTGGTAGTTGGTTCCGGGCTTCCGCATGATGCAATAAATATTGAGGCGACTAACTAGAGTGATTATTGAGCGATTATATGTTTGATTTACAAAAACTAGAACGGAATCGTGCAAAATCTTATGCCTTTATTAAGGGCTCTAATTTCCACCAATTTGTTTGCGATGATATATTAAACAGGTTGGAACCTGTGGATAGGGATTTTAAAGATATCCTAGTGATAGGCAGCGCGCTTGGGGAGATGGTTTGTGCGGATGTTAAAAAACACTATCCAAACAGCAATATATCGCTTACCTCTGAGGTAGATAATCTTGAGCAGCAATCCAAAGACCATCAATCCAAAGACCATCAATCCAAAGACCATCAATCCAAAGACCATCAATCCAAATTTGACTTGATAATCTTTCCATTTGGTCTGCACTGGGTGAATGATGTACAGATATTTTTGGCTAAGATAAAGCGCATGCTTACGGATGATGGGGTGTTTATTTGTAGTTTCCCAGCAGCCGGCACCTTGCCTAAGCTAAGGCTTCACTTGGTGCAGCTTGAAGAGAAGCATTCTACCAGTCACGTTCCGCATATATCCCCTTTTATTCAGTTCGAGCAAGTGACCCAGCTTTTACAGCAGGCGGGGTTTGTGGAGAATATTATCGATACAGAAAATCTGGAGCTTGAATATGACTCGCCCCTTGCGCTTATGAGAGCTCTAAAAAATCACGGTGAGTCTAATGCACTCACATGCGCGCCGGTATATTCCATAACAAAGGCGATGCATAAGGAGCTTGGGAAAAAGAAAGAGAGCGACAGCGAAGGCATAAGCTCAGGCACAGGCGAGGAGAAGGATAGCGCAGAGGAAGCGGACATGAAGGAAGATAGCTTCATTGATTTTGTAAATCTGACTAGTTTTATTTCCAGCGCTACTAAAAAAACCATCAAATTAAAGCCTAAATATTTTCAAGGATAACACATATAGCCTCAAAGCTAGCGCGGGTCAGATCTTTTTCTTATGGATTCTGCGCATAATATGCTACGATCTTATCTATATATTATTTACTATAAAATATGAGTTATTTATGCAAGAATTTGATTTAGTAGTCATCGGCGGAGGCCCTGGAGGGTATACAGGAGCAATAAGAGCGTCTCAGCTTGGAATGAGAGTTGCCTGTGTTGAATTGCGCAAAAATCTGGGCGGAACATGTCTGAATGTTGGGTGTATCCCATCGAAAGCATTGCTCAATTTCTCTGAAAAATACGAGGAAGCCAGGGAACATTTTGCCGATATTGGAATCATCACAAACGCAAAGCTTGATCTTGCGAAGATGCTGGCTAAAAAGGATGGTGTTGTCTCGGATTTATGCAAAGGGATTGGGTCGCTTTTTGCTAAGAATAAAATCACCAGATTCAGCGGTGTTGGCAAGATTCTTGACGATAAAACTGTTGAAATCAGCTCTGGTTCTAAGAAAGAAAAGATCAAAGCAAAGAACATATTAATCGCCACAGGCTCTGAGGTAATTGACATCCCAGGCGTAGAAGTCGACGAGGAATCTATAGTATCCTCAACAGGCGCGCTTACTCTTTCCAAAGTTCCAAAGGAGCTCGTCGTGATTGGCGGTGGGTATATTGGTTTAGAGCTCGGTTCCGTCTGGAGACGCCTTGGGAGCAAGGTTACAATTGTCGAATTTGCAGACCGGATTGTTCCGGCACTTGATAAAGAAATCGGTAAATCATTTACTAAGATTCTGGAAAAGCAAGGCTTCAACTTTATGATGAGCACAAAGCTCGTGAAAGCAACCAAGAAATCTGGCAAGGTGGAGCTCGTTGTTAGCGGGGTAGGGGACTCAAAGGAGTCTAAGCTTTCCTGCGATGTTGTACTGGTTTCAGTGGGTAGAAAGCCAAATACGGAAGGTTTGGGTCTCGTGGAGCTTGGAGTTATACTAGATGATCGCGGTAGAATCAGCGTGAATGAGAATTTTCAGACAAATATGCCAAACATATACGCTATCGGTGATGTGATCAAGGGGGCGATGCTTGCTCATAAAGCCGAAGAAGAAGCCGTTGCCGCAGTGGAGATTATGAACGGGCAAGCAGGGCATGTGAATTATAATCTCATCCCCGGAGTTGTGTATACTTGGCCAGAAGTTGCATCTGTTGGAGCAACGGAAGAGGAGCTGAAACAAACATCTGTAAATTATAAGGTAGGCAAGTTTCCGTTCATGGCAAATAGCAGGGCAAGGAGTGTTGGCGCTACTGACGGTATGGTGAAGATTCTGGCCTGCGCTGAAACTGACCGGGTTCTGGGTGCTCATATAATTGGCGCAGATGCCGGAACGTTAATTGGCGAGATAGTAGCCTATATGGAGTTTGGCGGAGCGTCAGAAGACATAGCGCGCACTTGCCATGCACACCCAACCTTGAACGAGGCGATCAAAGAAGCAGCGCTTGCTATTGAAAAGCGAACTATTAATATGTAAGGATGCGCAATGAATGTGCGCTAGTCTGTAAGGGGCGCGCATTCATTGTATATTATTATTTTAAATCACGGAGGTATAAGGCTAGTTTTTATCGATTTGTTTTAATTATTTGAGGGGAATGATTATGTCAAGGGTAAGTGTTGGTGGAGAGAATTACGGTAGTGCAGATAATCCAATAGAAGCGTCGGTGAGTGCGAGGGAAGTTATGGAGGTTGTTGATGCTTGGGCACACTCCAAGAGAAGCAATTCACTTTATGGCTTAATGGCAGATTTAGCAAGTAGTTTTGGTAAAGATCAGAGTAAACTCACCAATATCATGAACATTTTAAGAGGTGGCGAGGTTGTTCACATACTTGGCAATGAGGGCATTCTATTTAAGTGTAGCTGCTTGAATTCGATTGAGAAGAGAGAATCCCTGGAGCGCTCTGAGGGAATGGATGGGATCAAGAAGGGCGACCCAATAAATTCATCCAAGAGCATTGAAGAGTTTAAATCATTTTTGGAGCCAGGTGCCCGCCATTCTTTCGAGGATATTGACGCTATTCGTAGTGTTTTCGCTGATTACTTCGACGAAGAGGGGGTGGAGCGTCTCATCCCAATTATAGAGCAAGGGAATAAATATGCGTATATAAGAGGAACTAGTGCTCGTGTGGTGCTCTTAAAAGTTAGCAAAGATGGTAATGATTCGCCGTATATTCTGGAGCTAGAGACTATAAAGAAGGGTAGCCAGAGTAACGCAATAAGTGTGGGGAAAACTTGGCAAGATTTTTCAGATAAGATTAGTGAGTTTTGCAGATTAAAGGAATCAGCGCGTAGTTTTGATGCCTTTAAAAATTTATTAGATTCTTTTTTAACAGGGTTAACTCTTGAAAATATTGTATCAATTTTGGCCACTGGTGGTCCAGTTTATTTGAAGGGATATGATGAGGTTAATATATTATTGAAGACGAGTCATGATAATGATGTAGAAATCACAGGTTCCATCATGCCTTGGTGTCAGAATCTTGATGCCTAGATTTTATAGACAAAAGTTGTTTTTTAGGTTATAACATACTACTTAACTTGAGTAATTTAATGGTAAGATAATGAGTAGAGATAATATTCCATATATCGGGCTGGTTGGCGCAGGTCAGGTTTTTTCTTTCTCTGTAGAAAGGGGTGGTGCTAAATTTCTGGGATTAGAGTTTTCTGGTGAACATATGAACTGGGTTTTTGCCTTGTTTGATCGTATCTTCCAAGTTTTGAGAATTTCATGGTGGGTAGAAGCGTTACTAGATGAATGGAGAGGCGACATAGCTGAAGAGCCGGTTGTAGATGTAAGACCAGAGGAGGCAAGAAGCATCTTTCGTTTTTCTATAGACGTATATCATATCAAATATCTGCATATAGATTTTTCTGGCGAATGCGCGGACTGGCTGTGTGACGTGCAAGATGAGCTTGCTGCCTTTGTCCAAGATGCTCAAGAGATGCTAGGAGTGTTAGGAGGTGATGCAGTAGCAGAAGCCTACCAGTTTGGCTGACGCGCTAGATCAGTATGGGTAAGCAGAGTGAGCTGTTTTATACGCAGGTCAGGTGTATTCTTCATGACCTTAGAAGCTACGCCAGTAACCTAAAATACCCCATATTTTTGACCTTTTTCCTTGGGTATCACTATTTTCCATAAGGCAAGCATACCCGAAATAATGCCCCAACAGCGTGGCTTTCAGCTTCAATTTCACCGTCATGGGCCTCAATTACTGATTTGCAAAGCGCAAGCCCCACGCCCCGGCCTTCTGCTTTGGATTCCGTGTTGGAGCCCATTTTAAATGGGGTGAATATGTCATAAATCTCGGTTTTGGGGATACCTTTGCCCTCATCTTTG
>NVVL01000053.1 GCA_002402195.1 Rickettsiales bacterium
TAATTCAAAAATTTAAAAAATGGATTAGAAAGAACCAAAAATAGGGTGTATTTTAGGCTGTTTTATAGTTTTTAAGTCCTTTCTTGTTGTCAGCATTCTTTCTGCTCTTTTGTTATCGAGGCATTCGATACTTTGATTTTCATGGCTTCGTTTTTTATTTCCTCAATCAAAGAATCGCGATATTTGCAAATTGCTGTATCTATATTATTGGAAATTTGGTCATGTATCGCTCTCATTTCTTCGATTTCTTCAGGAGTTTGTGTCTTTACTGCCTCAAGTTCGTTATAAAGCAAGGTCTCTGCGATATTAGTGCCCAAATCTTCTGCACTCTCGGTGACCAAGCCGCTTACGTGGTGAATTAAGCCTTCTTTTCTTAAATGATAATAGTTTTCTATGTTATTCATATTGTCCTCTTGTAATTATTAAATAATTTGTAAAAAGCGTTATGCTATGCTATAGCAGTGGTTGTAATTAATAACATTAAAGGTGTTGAAGCGTCAACCTTTAGTTTTTATTGGATTAACAGAGTTGAACAGGTTTGTAGGAGTGTTTGCTGTAATGAAATAGCGAGTTTCCGGCTTGTTACTGCGGATTTGTTGCTTTAGAAAAGCTATAAATTTAATATTTGAAATAATTATTTAAGTGTAGGGAAAAATTCTTAACCTATTGTAAATTTGCAAAAGACAATCATTTAATTAAGGTTAATTAAGTAATATAAGACTTCTGATTAAAAATATTATGGGGTAAGTATTAATTTTTTGGTTATATTAAACATTAGTAATTGATGTTTCCGGCTGATTATGGTACTCTCAGGCTCGATAAAATTTACAAATTAATTAATAATTTTTTTAAAATATGGTTGCGTCTAAAATTTCAAGACATAGCGATAAGCTAGAATCGTATGACGGGGGAGATATCTTTTCAGATATAAGGTATATATGCAGTTCGACTTCTCTTATAGTCGGTTCCTTGCAAAAAGGCTTTGACGTCGCGCAGCTCCCAAGCGGAGATGTGATCGTCACAGAAGTCAAAACTATCAATACCCAATATAGCTGGGACAAAAAAAGAAAGAAAATGATCAAAGTCGGAATCGTGAAACTAGTGGAGTAGGTGTGGGTGAGCAGCATGGGGGGTGAGTGGATATGAGGGTTAGCCTTCGGTTGGTTCTTGTGTTTCCATCGCACCTGGTAGACCACGCTCGCTATAGCCGCCAATATAGTCTACTTGTACAGTAGTTGTTTGGGGTACTGCGTCCCAAATTTGTGCCATTGCATTTTGCATGCCTAATGGTACGGAGTGAACATATACAAGCTTCAACTTCTCCTCGTTTGGTAATAAAGCTGCAAAGTTTCTCACCTGCTCTGGAGTCGCTGGGTGCGCTTTAAAATCAATGTCAGTCATGGTATGTATGCCCGGGGTAAATGTTTGCAAGGCCTCGCATATGGGAAGCTGACTTGAAATGCTGTCAAACATATTAAGCATCAACGAACCCAATCCTTCCCACGCAACTTCTGCCGGGTTGCATTTTTTTGCATTAACAATGATTGTTTTAGCTCTCTCGAAGTCTTCTTCTCCCAAAGCTTCTTTCAGCAACTCTGACATTTCCTGGACTAAATCATAGTATGCAACCCCTTCCTCCTGGCCATTCCACGTCTCCACTATCTCAGCCGAACTGCGTCTCTCCCTTGCCATAAGCCCATCTCTTATATCAAATTAATAGACCCTCATCCTAACAAGCGCCCCATTGCCCTGCAAGCAATATCGCATTTGTCATACAACCATAAGATCAGATGCGTGTCATTTTAGCAAGTAATAGCTCTAGCGCTATTTTGCAGGCTTGTTGTCTTACTTCAGTTCGGTCTCCGGTGAAATGATGTGTGTAGCTTTGCACGCCTTCATTATTTGCAATGGCGAAACATACCATTCCGATGGGCTTATCCCTTGTTCCTCCGGTATCTCCGGCGATGCCTGTGATGGATATTGCAAGATCGCTGGCAAGCACCTTGCGCGCTCCGGTTGCCATTTCTCTTGCTGTTTCTTCGGAAACTGCTCCGAATTTCTCTAAGGTGCCTACGTTAACTGATAGTAGATTTATCTTAGCTGAGTTTGAGTAACTCACAATACCACCATGGAAATATTTTGACGAGCCAGAGATGGCGGTCAAATATGCGGCGAGCATTCCACCTGTGCAGGATTCGGCTGCGGAGATGGTTACGCCTTTTTGCGCTGCGGTTTTAATTTTTTCTACAATTGCGATCAGCTGGCTGTCTAGCATATGATTCAAACCATTTTATAAAAATCTAATATGATAAATATTATCGCATAATGAGTGATTGTTGCGAATAATGCGGCGGCGATGTCGTCTAGCATCACACCGAGCGCGCCTTTAATATTTTTATCCATCCAATTAATTGGCCATGGTTTTTTTATGTCAAAAAATCGGAATAAAATAAATGGCAATAGGAATAGCAGCAGAAAATCTATCGTTTGCGCGTCATACATGCTTGCTATTTGCGTGCCGTGGAGCAAAAATACCGAAAAAGAACTGAGGATGATTGTTAGCATCTGACCGGCAAGCTCGTCTATCACAACTTCGCTTGGGTCTTGCTCTTCTGCGCCTTCTATATATATTTTCGTTGCGTATGTTCCAGCGATGAATATGAGCAATGTTGTGGAGATTGCTACGGTGAATAATGTAAAAATCTGACTCTCTTCAAAATTGAGGCTGCTGATCTGAAAAACAAATTGGCTATTTGAAGTTAGATATACTATCATGTAGCATAGTGGAAAAGCAACAAGGGATCCCAAAGTGCCAGGTGCATATTTAATTTTTCCTATATAGAAGATTGTAGCAAATAATTCTGCGATTTTCTTGCGTATATCCATTGATTTACTGTCCGATTTTAATGTGAAGATGTATTGAAAATAAGTATCATTTAAGCGCTATTAGATAATAATTTTTACTATAAACAAAGTAAAGCATAAAAAAAAGCAAAGCATAAAATATGAAGGAGTTAATTGCCAAGTTTGATGATTTTGAAGAAAGATTTGCAAAAGACACTTCAGACCCTGAGCTGATTAAGTTTTTTGATGAGTTTGTAGGCTATGTTGAAAAAATAGATTTGGATAGCGAAAAGCATCTCCAGATCAAACAAAGAATGCATAAATTACAGCAGCTTTTTGCTAGCAGAAAGGAGGAACTAACAGAGGAAAGTAACAATCTTATGGTAAAGCAGAAGCAGTTTAATCGCTATATCACAAATTTTGGTTATAAAAATTTTAGTTACAAAGACGGTTTGACGAATAAAAAATCTGGGGCAAAATGGAATTAGAGAGCATATGGAATTAGAGATTATTTTGAAAGCTCTGCTTTCTCTCGGGTTTGTCTTTGCGGTGATGTATGTTTTGTTAAAGATCATGCAGAAATATAGCAATGTAGGGAGCGGCTCCAAGCTGGGGGGCGCGGAGAGCGGTCTTAAGATAGAGAATATCCTCTATATTGACGGCGGCACTAAAATCATAAATATTGCCAATAAATCTGGCTCGAACTATGTGATTGCTGTTGCTAAAAATAATTCGTTTTTAATTGATAAATATAAAACAAAAAAAGAAGAATGAATCGGAAATTTGCTCTACTAAATATATATATTCTTCTGGGCACGCTGATTCCAGAACTTGCTCTGGCTTCAGACTCATTTGCAACGGAGCTGGAACATCTGCTAAGCAGTAGCTCAATGACCAGCCGCTTGATGCAGATCTTTATATTGCTGACCGTCCTTGGGCTTGCTCCGTCAATTTTGATTATGGTGACCTCCTTTGTGCGGATAGCGATTGTGCTATCTATCGTGCGTACGGCGCTGGGGCTTCAGCAATCACCGCCGAATCAGGTGCTTGTGAGTTTGGCTTTGTTTCTGACATTTTTTATCATGAGCCCGACATTGGAAGAATCATATGAGGCGGGCTTGAAGCCCATGCTAGAGGAGTCCATGACAGAGGAAGAAGCCTTTCCATTGATCGTTCAGCCATTTAAAAACTTCATGACCGCTAACACCAGGCCAAAGGATTTGGATCTATTCTGCTCTATTGCCAAAATTGAAATACCAAAGGAGGCTGCGAGCTTGCCGCTGCGGGTTATCATCCCTTCATTTATGATTAGTGAATTAAAGCGTGGATTTGAAATAGGATTTCTGATATTCTTACCTTTCTTGATAATAGACATTGTTGTTGCATCAATATTAATGGCAATGGGCATGATGATGATGCCGCCTGTGATGGTTGCGCTGCCATTTAAGATAATATTCTTTGTCTTGATTGATGGTTGGTATTTACTCGCAGGTAGTTTGGTGCAAAGCTTTGCAACTTAAATGAATAAGGATATATTTATATGACAAAAGAAATTACAGATAGTGAATTTGAAGCAGAAGTAGTTAATTCCAAAGAGCCTGTATTGGTTGATTTTTGGGCGCCTTGGTGCGGGCCTTGTAAGATGCTGACACCTATTCTGGATCAATTATCCGAAGAAATGGCGGGGTCTGTGAAGGTGGTTAAGATGAATATTGATGATAATCCAGAAATCCCTTCCAAGTTCAATATTCGCAGCATTCCAACTTTGATGATATTTAAAGATGGGAAATCAGTTGCTTCAAAACTTGGAGCTCTTCCAAAAAATTCCATTAAAGCATGGATAGATTCCTCGATATAATAAATGACTTCTCTGAATTGGGGCATTGTTTTTGAAGATCTAAGTTCTTTATCTGGCCTTAAAAAGCTTGATGAGAGGTTTCTTCAATATGTGCAAAGTCACGATTCAGGGCTTCGTTTGGAATTATTGTCCAATAGAACGAAGGCGCTGGCGGGGTATTGGGACAAATGCACATATCAAGAGAAATCTGTAAGAGAGTTAGAGTATTCTGAATTCCTGCTCAATCTTGCCCCGCTACTTGATGATTTTATCGCTGATTTGTTTAATATTACCGAGGAAAATTTAGCCCTAAAACACCAAAGTAGCGAGTTTGATATTGTTTATGAATGCAGGCGTAAATTTATCCAGCGCCATGCTCTGAAAAAATACCCCAAAGAAAAGCTAGATGATTCTGATTTTGCCGTGATTTCGCTAAAAATGAAAGAATTACTAGGGCAAATCAGCGAGCAATCCATCGCAAAATCAGTGATGAAATGGCAAGCAGAGCCAGAAAAATTTGCGCCCAATCTCGATATCGCAGCGAAATATTGCGCTTTTATGGTGCATAAAAATAGCTCTCTGGTTCTGTTCGATGTGCCAAGGCGGATAGATGATAATAATCATATCCGCTCGCATAAAATTGATCAGTTAAGCAAGGATGTTTGTCTTGGTTTTGACTATAGGGATAAGGAGCAATCCATGCCGCGCGCGATGGCTCATGCGAAATACTGCATTTATTGCCATAAACAGAATAAAGATTCTTGCTCAAAAGGGATAGATTCTTCTATAAATGGTTGTCCGCTTGGTCAGAAAATATCCGAGATGAACCAGCTTAAATCCAGGGGCTTTAACATCGCAGCACTTTCCGTCATTGTGATTGATAACCCGATGATAGCAGCAACTGGTCACCGTATATGTAACGATTGCATGAAAGCCTGCATCTATCAAAAACAAGATCCAGTGAATATTCCCTTAGTTGAGTCAAACATCCTAGATCAAGTATTGTGCTTGCCATGGGGAGCAGAGATATACGCGCTGCTAACTCAGTGGAATCCTTTGAACCTAGCTGCTCCATTACCAAAGCCAGATAGCGGACATAATGTGCTAGTAACTGGTCTTGGCCCTGCAGGGTTTGCGCTGGCTCATTATTTGCTAAAGGAAGGGCACTCTGTTGCAGCCATTGATGGGCTGAAGATTTCTCCGCTACATTTTGACGCCTTGCGCCCTATCAAATATTGGTCGGATGTCAAATTGCCTTTATCGCAAAAATCTCCCACAGGATTTGGCGGGGTGATGGAATATGGCATTACTAATCGCTGGGATAAGAATAATCTGAGCCTAGTGCGTTTGCTGCTTGCACGAAGGAAGGCTTTCCGCATGTATGGCGGGGCTCGGCTGGGCAGTAACATTACCACTAAACAGGCATTTGATATGGGGTTTGACCATATCGCCCTTTGTCTTGGCGCCGGGAAGCCGCGCTTTATGAAATCTGCCGATTATTTTGCAAAAGGCGTGCGAACCGCCTCTGATTTTTTGATGAATTTGCAGCAGGGTGGGGCGTATATCCATGGCAGTACGAGTAATTTATTAGTCAGAATGCCTGGGGTGGTTATTGGGCTTGGTTTAACTGCGATTGATGCAGCCACAGAGATGCTGCATTACTACCCAGTGCAGGTTGAGAATTTCTTGCAAAAATGGGAGAGCAAAGAGAACCCGGAAGATGGTCTGGGCCCAGAGGATAAAGCGATTGCTCATGAGCTGGTTACCCATGCAAAGCTGCTGCGGGCGGCAAAGAATGATGCTGAGAGGCTGAAAATATTGGCAGGATTTGGCGGGGTAACTATTTGTTATCGCAAAACCATCAAAGAGTCGCCGGCATATCTCCTGAATCACGAGGAAATCGAACATGCCAAAGCGATTGGTGTTAAGTTCGAAGAGCTTATGGTGCCAGGGGAAGTTAAAGCTGATGAATATGGTTCTGCATCCTCCCTCAGCTTTGCAAATGGACGGGAGATAAAGGCAAAATCGATCTTAATCGCAATTGGAACAGGTAGCAGCGAGTTTCAAGATATTGATGGTTTGGATTTGGAAGGAGCGGAAATATTTCGGAGAAAAGACAATAAAATCAGTTATTTTGGCGATTGTAATCAAAAATATGCAGGGAGTGTTGTGAGAGCTCTTGCTAGTGCAAAAAATGGTTATAAATCAATATCTGAGACGTTAAATCTTGAGACCAAACAGTCTCTGGGTAGCAGGCGGGAATTATGTGTTGATGCTTTGGGCACTCAGCTTAAAAGCTATGTTAAAAAGGTAAATATCCTCTCTGATAATATAGTGGAGCTCGTGGTGCATGCTCCGCTTGCTGCTGAGAATTTCAAGCCGGGGCAGTTCTTTAAATTACAAAATCATCCAAAGAATCACCTGAAAAACCAGCAAGGCAATCCCGCGAGCGAAATGGAGCCCCTGGCCATCACTGGTGCGCATGTGGACAAAGACAAAGGCCTCATCTGGCTGATTATCCTTGAAATGGGAGAATCCTCCAGGCTGTGCCGCACCTTGCAAGAGGGGGAGGAGATTGTGCTCATGGCAAGCGGCACTGCAACCAGTATTGCTCAGAATAAGAGGGTTCTGCTGATCGGCGGAGGGCTTGGAAATGCCGTGCTTGCGCCGATTGCCCAGGCTCTGCTGGCAAATTCTTGTCACGTGACATATATTGCCGGGTATAAAAAATTAAAAGACAGATTCTATCCAGAGCGAATCGAGCAAAATGCAAGCAAAGTCATCTGGGCATGCGAGGAAGGGGAAGCCAGCGCCAGAGCGGATGATCTCAGCATCAAAGGCAATATCATCGCGGGGATAGAATATGCGAGGAAGAAGAATTTGCTCGGCGGCATTGATCAAGTAATCTGCATCGGCTCTGACCGCATGATGAGGGCAGTATCCAGCCAAAGAAAGCGGTTATTTGGCAGCGCCGAGATGATCTGCAGCATCAACTCCCCCATGCAATGCATGATGAAAGGAATTTGCGGCAAATGCATACAAAAAACAAGCGATGCAAGGGGATATATTTTCACATGCGAGTGCCAAGATCAAAACTCAGACATAATCGATTTCGATGCGCTGGAGAAGCGGCTCGCGCAGAACTCCCTTTTGGAGAAGATATAAAAAGGGTAGGTAAGTGAGAGATGAGGTAAATTCGTGAATTAAGATTTGTTTGTTTTTAACTTAAAGTTCTTGCTTTGGGTTAATAGTTGTAGTAGTGTGATGGCTTATTAATAACAAATTGAGGTATGGTATAATGACTAAGAGTTCAGAGTGGCAGATGATTTTAGGTAGTTCATCTGAGGATTGGCGCCTGAATTTTGTGAGCGTGATGAACTCTTTGCTTGTGATGTGTGAAGAAGGTTTTGGTAGTAATGCTGAGAAAGGGGTGGCATCATCTGGGTTAAATGCTCGTAGCAATGAAATTCTTGCTAAGAGTCTTGATGCTTTACCTGCTGATATGAAGCCATATTGTGAGCAAGGATTCTCGAGCAACATACTTGGCTTTTTAGCCTTTAACGAGAAGGTGAAAGGATTTTTATTATCTCAAGTTTTTTTACTATTATCATCTCCAGAAGCTCAGCAGGTGGATCAGTTTTATGACTTGAGAGGTCAAGCCATAAAGCTTTTAAAATCTCTCTCATTATCGAAGCAGGTGCAATATTTGGTCGAGAAGCCAGTAATGGTAGTACTTGGTGATGATGATTATGCTGAGGCTGTAGATGCTCTTGGTGAGGAGTATTTGTTGACTATTTTAAAAGCACCCGGTGCTATAGAGCAGTTAGGAGATCTTGGTGCAGTGATACAAGACGTTCAGGACATAACTACTCTTAACAAGATTCTATGGGCTAATCTAGCGGTTGACCTAGGTATAGTACAAGCTAGGAAAGATGAGTTGGCAAGAGAAGCTGCTGAAGAATTAGCAGCTGCAGAATTTGTATCAGATCAAGAACTTACTGAATTACCCCCGCTAGGGGAGGACTATGGTTATGTAGCGGGTACGTATAATACTGATTAGATTTTCCACGTAAAGTTTGTTTTGCCCCCAAAGCAACGGAAAGCTTGTCTGCCAGATTTCTGTTGCTTTGCGAATAGGCGGACGGGCAAGCGAGCTCTATCTCTAGGTTTTTGCTCCCCGTTTTGGATAAAATATTGCAACAGGATTTAACGCATACACAAAGAATATGGCAGGCTCTTCCATTCTGTTACTACAACATGTCATCATCTATAGCTCCGTTACCTATCATATGGGCGTCAAAGGTGAAGCTGGAATCAAGATTGCTAACACCGTAGTCTTGAGGCATAATTGTTGATACCACTAATTTCAACAAATCTACCAGTGTCTCATTATAGAGCTCAGCCGTAATCTTTAGCATTGAACTCCCAATATGTCGTAACAATAATGCACTTGTTGGATTGTTAACAAACTCTTCAACAGACAAGACCCAAATATTAGAGCCTCCACTTATTAACATCGCTACTACATCTGCGTGATTGTTAACAGCAGCCCACGTCAATGCAGTACCTCCATCCTCGTCAGCCAGATCAACATTAGTGCCTTGCTGTAGGAGAGTCCTCGCTATTTCTAATTTTCCATATTTAGCAGCCAAGATAAAAACAGGCATTTGAAAATCATTAAATACCCATTCAAGGTCATGCGCACTAGTAGTCAGATCAATATTAGCACCTTCCTCTCTTAACAGCTTGACTATATTATCATGGCCGTATCTATAAGCATACCCCAATGCAGTATCGTCTCGATCATTAACCAGATGAATATTAGCACTTCTCTGTAGTAACACCGCTACTACATTTGCGTGACCGTACTGAGAAGCAAACATCAATGCAGTATCTTGATTCGGATCAAGCTGATCAATATTAGCGCCTTGCTTTATTAACAGTGCTACTACATCTGCGTGACCCTTTTGAGCAGCCCACATAAATATATTAGTTGTCTGCTCATCAGTCAGATTAACAGTAGCGCCGTTCTCTATTAACACCTCTACTACATTTGCATGACCGTTGTGAATAGCCCGCATAAATATATTAGTTGTCTGCTCATCAGTCAGATTAACAGTAGCACCTTTCTCTATTAACACCTCTACTACATTTGCATGACCGTTGTGAATAGCCCACATAAATATATTAGTTGTCTGCTTATCAGGCAGATTAACAGTAGCACCTTTCTCTATTAACACCGCTACTACATCTGCTTGACCGTTGTGAATAGCGAACATCAACGCAGTACGTCCATCATTATCAGTCAGATTAACATTAGTGCCGTTCTCTATTAACACCGCTACTACATTTGCATGACCGTTGTGAGTAGCCCGCATAAATATATTAGTTTTCTGCTCATCAGTCAGATTAACAGTAGCGCCGTTCTCTATTAACTCCATTGCTACACCTACGTGACCTTCCATAACAGCCCGCATCAATGCAGTATGCCCATGCTTATCAGCCGGATCAACTGCTACATCTGTAGTGGTAAGTTTTACTCTTTTGGCTGATTCTGTCCCACCCCCCAAAGCTTCTTCCGCAGTACGCTTAGTTGTGGAACCGTTGTTGGATACGTCCATTCCATCTGGTTTTTTTGACATGTTAACCCCTATGTTCTTGTTGATTATTTAAATTTTCGACCGTTCGTTTATGAGTATTAAATTGTGTGAAATATAACATATTCTTTAGCATTTATCAATGATTATTTATTCTCCCGCCGGTTGCCCTGGGTTGGTCGCATTAAAAATGCTGTAATGTGGTAAGAAAAATATCTTCGTCCCACCCTGCGGCTTTGCGCAATTCCTTTATGCTAGTACTATAGTTGTAGTTCGATTTATCGGAAGGTTTTTTTTCTTTTATAACGATAGAATCTTTAAAGGAACCTGTCGTTTTTAGTCTCAATACTCGACCATAATATAATCGATTTAGTAACAATTTAGGTGCTTTTCTCACTGTTAACTTGCACTGCAACTATAGTGCTGGGAAGCTATGCGCAATCTGCCTCGCTGCCTCGCTGCCTAAAATACGGAATATTCTAGGTCGCTTGTGCATCCTCCAGCTCCCGGAGTTTGCCATTTTCCAGCCATAAGATCATCGTACGAATCTGCTTGTTGGGATAAATTTTCTGCATAGTTTCACGGTAAAAAAGCAGCTGGTTATAATAATTCTCCGGTACTGGTTTGTCTGCAGCTGGGGGGAGCAAATCTGATTTATAGTCAACAATAATCACCTCCTGCGCGCGGGTGACAATCAGATCTATCCGTCCGATTTTCAGCGCTCCATCTGCCCGCGTGCCAATGCCAATTTCGGTTTTGGCGTCTTGCTGAATCAGCTGCATGAATTCTTGATTGGCGAGGATTTTTTCTATGCTAGACTTAATGCGCTTTTGTGGTTTTGCATCTAAAGTTTTGATCAAAGGATGCGACCTCATACTGCCTGGGTCTGCTATTTTTATGGAATCTTCCAATATTTTATGGAAAGCCAAACCATAACCCATCGGATCTTTCTTGGACAGGGGCGAATAGTCCGGCTTATGATAGTCTGACTCTTTTGGAATCACATTTTCCTTTTGAGCCAAGACTTGCTTTCTATTATAAAAAAACTCCACCCCGGAGGCTTGTTTTAAAGCAGAATCATCCAGGCGCGCGGCGGCTTCTTCTGTTCCATATATAAGCCTCCCATCTTCTGATAGCTGGGCAAAATCCTGCATGGCTTGACGGGCGAGTTCATACCAGCAATTTTCTGGGAGTTTTTTGCTTCCCTGATATCCGCATATCACAAGATGGTCCTCTGCGCGGGTCATGCCTACATATAAAAGCCTTAAATATTCTCCGTAGGCTTTGCTTTGTTTTAAGGCTTTTAATTCTTTGTAATAGTCAGGTTCAGAGGAGCTTTTTGCCGATGATAAAGTCTTTCCATCTACCCCCAAAAGGAACCTGTCTGAATTTACCGGAGTACCAGTAGTGTCGCAAAGAATCACAAAAGGAGCCTGTAGTCCTTTCGAGGCGTGCAGTGTCATTATTCTGATTTTATTTAAGGAGGCGCTGTCTCGTTTGATCGATGTATCGATATTCTCAAGCCAAAAGATGAAGCTTTGCAGGGACGTGCCATGCTCACGCGCGAAATTACGAGAGGCGTATAAAAGCTCATCTATCGCATCATTGCTATCCGCGCCGCAATGGGCGTTGAGTGTTTCCCTATAGTCCAAAATATCGACAATATGCTGGAAGAAATTATTAAGATTAGATTGGTCAAACAGATCTATAAATACGCTGAGCTTAGTAAATATATTACTACTATTATCACTGCTGCTATTATTATCTGCCAGCTTATTCTGTATATATTCCCAAATGGAATTTTCTCCGCGCTTTGTTGCGATGTCGTATAGTTCCTCCTCACTTATGCCAATTAATGGTGATTTCAGGAGGGATGCAAGATTTAAATCATCATGAGTATTAATGACAAATTTGGCAACTGCAAGCAAATCACGTACGGCCAGATTCTCTCGCAAAGAAATACGGTCTAGCCCGGAAACTTCCAGCTTCTTATTCTTAAGCGCCCGGATGACTTCTTGAGTAAACTCATCACGTTTTCTAAACAAAATCATGAAATCGCCATAAGCAACCGGCGCGCCCGTGGATGGCAGAATCCTGCCGCTTTGGATTTGCTTTTCGATATAATCTGCGATTTTTCCCGCCAGTGCGTGAGAGCTCGTCGCTTTGCTCTCTTCCGATAGCTCAATTGGCCAGAAGCTTTCTGGAACCTCATTTGTTTTGCATATAGGCCAAAGCTCCACGCTCCCTGAATGTTTGGTTCTGAAAGCTTCTATCTTTGGCAAATGTGGATGAAAATTATCTGGCATATGGTTTTTGATATAGCTAAAAACATGATGCACGGACTCTATTATTTCTGCAGCTGAACGATAAGAAATTGACAAATTAATATCTTTAAACTCCTTCCCTCCAGAGGTCATTTTATGTTTTAGTAATTTATTCATATGCGCAAATGATGCAACATCCGCGCCCTGAAAACTAAAGATTGATTGCTTCTCATCACCAACGACAAAAACGGTGCGGTTTTCTTCCCTGCCAGACTCGCCTGCGTAAAATTCACCTATCATCGCATCAATTATTTGCCACTGGGTGGAGCTGGTATCTTGAGCCTCATCAACGAGCAAATGGTTAATCCCACCATCGAGCTTATAGAGCACCCACTCCTTAGCATCGCTGGATTTCAGGAGCTTGCTTGCATAAATGATCAAATCATCATAATCCAGCAGGCCTTTATTTGACTTAAACTCTGCATAGGTACGAAGAATGCTCGCCCCAAGCAGGGAGAGGAGCTTTGAGTGATGTTCCAGCTGATGCGACCGGTTTGCCTGGTCGATTTGGTGGGTTTCGTGCTGAATGTGCTCTAAATCACTATAAAGATTCGAGCCTGGTTTTGCTATTTTCTGCGGCACTATGCGTTTCTTTTTCTGACCAGATGCGGTGAGGAAAAAACTCTTTAGCTCCGGCACCGAGACATCAAAACCAACTATATCTTGCACGATTTGATGGCGAAGGATGGCGCTATAATGCTGGTCAAAATCCTTTTGAAGTTCCGATATTATCTGAAGTGATTTCTCGTGAATATTATCAATATCAAGATTCAAAAACTTATCCCGTTGCCCGACTATTTCGCTCAAGATTTCGTCTATGATCATCTCATGGAAATTCGCTGTTAGATATTCGTGAATCGGTGCTAGATCTTCTTTATATAAAAGAGTTTTCTTAATTTGTTGCAAGATGAAATAAGATTTTGTCTCATCGATAATCCGGAAACTAGGGGAGATTCCAGCCTCTAAAGGGAATTTCTTCAGCAATTTCTGACAAAATGAATGTATGGTCTGGATGTTGATTTTCTCCTCAAGGCTCAAATATGCACTATATAAATTCCGGGCGCGCGTAAGTTCTCCTCTGGCTGGGGGGCGCCCTAATGTTTTGCTGAGTTCTTCTTTTAACCCCGCCTCCGAAAGCCCTGACCATTTCGCAAGGGAGCTCGTCACGCGTTCTCTCATCTCGCTAGCTGCGGCGTTGGTAAAGGTGAGGCATAATATCTTATTCGGGGGGCATCCTTGCAAGAATAAACGCAAAACGCGATCTGTAAGAATCTTCGTTTTCCCCGTTCCTGCCGATGCAGACACCCAGGTAGAAATCTCAGGGTTAGACGCTTCAATTTGCAGGATATTCATAATGGTAAAATGCTCATAATAATTGGTAAAACGCTCATAATATAGTGAGAATTGATGTTTAACATAAGGGAGCTGTTATTATTATATCCCATCCTACACCGAGCGCTAACTCTTTTGAAGCAGTTTTTTCTACCGACGGCTACCGCTCCAAACCCCCTTACCCTTCCATAAGTTCTTCGATTGAATTACAGACAATGTGCATTTCCTTCTCGCCGGACATGTTGTGATCTGCATTCTTGATCAGTTTTAGAACAACATCATCGCTCACGATTTTTTCTGCCGCTCTTTTTGAAATGCTGCATGGAACGTCGATATCCCGCATGCTGTGGATTAAATGAGTGGGGCAGGTGATGTTGATTTTATCTCTAGTCAGGAGCAAATTCTTCCTGCCATCCAGAATTAAATCAAGGCTAACCGGGTATGTATGATCGCAGGATGGATCCGTGCCGATAACTTCATAAAAACCATCTCGCTCCAGAATATCCCGCTGCTCCTGTGGTAGATTGTTCCATATTAGCTCCTCAGTAAAGTCAAAAGCCGAAGAGACCAGCACCATTCCCATCACTTTCTTTGGGTATTTTATGGCGAAAAGCGCGGTGATCCAAGCACCAAGGCTCGAGCCAACCAGCAGGGCAGGGCGGTCGCCCGCGAGGTTGTCAACAATCAGCTCAAGGCCGCCTGTCCAGCTGCTTATTGTGTGATTCAAGAATTCCCCGGAGGATTCTCCGTGTCCATAATTGTCGAATTTAATAAAATTATATCCTTGTTTCTTACAGAAGCTTTCGACTAATTGACATTTCTTGCTCTGCATATCCGACATGAAACCATGATGAAAAATTACAAAAGGTGCTTTCTTTTTTGCAGCAACAAGTCTATTATAGGAAATAAAGTTTTCTTTGTTTTGGGCATGTATGATGTTCATAATATATCTATTAATTTTGAGGTAATTTGTGACGACGACTAGAAAATATCATAAAAGACACTATAAAAAAACAATTCTGCAGGTCGTGCCTGCTCTTATTTCTGGAGGCGTGGAAAGAGGAACTCTGGAAATCGCAAAGAAAATTGTTGATTCTAAAAATATATCGTTCGTTATTTCCTCTGGTGGCCCCCTCGTGGATGCCTTGAAGAAAGCCGGGTCTGAGCATATTACTATGAATGTTGCGAGTAAAAATCCTTTAACCATATTGCGGAATGTAAGCAAGATCATAAAAGTCATTCGTGATAATGATGTCGATATTATTCATGTGAGATCAAGAGCCCCAGCTTGGAGCTGCTGCATGGCCGCAAAAGCAACGGGTGCAACTCTGATTACGACTTTCCACGGTATTTATAATTTTAAAAGCTGGATTAAGAAATATTATAACAGCGTCATGACCGAGGGGAAGCGGATTATCGCCGTTTCGAATTTCGTTAAAAAGCATATTATGGATAATTACCGCGTTGATGAGAGTAAAATCACGGTGATTCATCGCGGTGTGAATCATAAGGCATTTGAACAAAAGAAACTCTCTGCCGAGAAGCTCTCTCGGTTTAGAGAAAAATATAATGTTCCTGCTGGTAGCAAGGTGATTCTTCTTCCCTCCCGGGTGACCGCTTGGAAAGGGCATATGGTTTTGATTGATGCTATTAATAAAATTAAGGATTTAGATTTTTATTGCATCATAGCCGGAGATCTTGCCAAACATCCGGGTTATGTTGCGCGTATTAAGGATAAAATCAAGAAATATAAGGTTCAGCATCGCGTGCAATTATTCGGCAATGAACCGGATATTATGGCTCTATATGGGATTTCAGATATCGTGCTTTCCACTTCAGTTGAGCCAGAAGCCTTTGGCCGAACAATCATCGAAGCACAATCAATGGAAAAAATGGTGATCGCAACGAATATTGGCGGTGCGTGCGAAACTATTATTAATGACAAAACTGGTTTCCATGTCGCGGTGGGTGACTGCGAAGATCTTGCAAATAAGATCCGTCATTGCCTGTCTATCATTGGCACAGACGAGGCAAAAACCATCACCACAAATGCCCGGAAAATAGCGCAAGAGAAATTTTCTCTCGACTGCATGCTGAACAGTACCCTAGCTGTGTATGATGAGATGTCTTAAGTTTGATCTTCCTTATCTTTGCGTACATAGCTTCTTAGAACTATCTAGATATTTTTTGCTTTATTAACATAAACTATAATTGTAGTATTAGGTGCAGACAAATTGATACGCAAATCGCAATTGACGCGCCTATCACGCAGTTTTATAAATCCGTATCAACTCGTTCAAAAAAGCATCAGCCCCGTGATACCAATCATATTTAGAATCAAGTTTCTGATAGGCGGCCAGCCCTTTTTCTTGCAAAATTTCTGGGAAATAATGCGCCCCAAATGCCCGGACTACGAAATTTGTTTGCTCGTCAAATATTCCGGTAACATCTATTTTATAGCCAAGAATTTGGAGTCTTTGTTGCATAGATCGCACATCCTCGCTCACGTCACCAAAGCTAAGAAACACACCCATCTCTAAACCTTGTTCGTCCTTCGCTAGATTTTGTCTACTCTTCGCAATATCTTGCCTGCGCGTACCCAAATCTTGTTCGCGCTCTGCCAGATTTCGCCTACTCCGCGCGCCCATCCCGAAGCCATTCTTATAGAACAGCTCCCAGTCAAAAAATATACCCGGATCTATTTTTCTATCTGGCGCAATATCGGAATGACCAAGGAAATTAAAGCTCGGAATATCATATTTTTTCTGAAGAATTCCGCATAGCTCAAGGCAGGCCTTTATTTGCTCCGCGTCAAATGCTCTATTCCCCAGGTTGTCGAGCTCAATACCGATAGAAGTTTTGTTTAATGACTCCTCCCCATTCCAAAAGCTCTTCCCTGCATGCCATGCAATATTCTCATCCGCGACCAGCTGGAATACCTCGCCACCTTCTTTAATTAAGTAATGTGCACTTACCTCTGCAGCAGGGTCCGTGAGGCGACTGAGCGCTCCGTCAAATTCCATCTCCGTAAAATGGATGATCACATATTTAATCGTATTTACTCTGGAAGAATAGCTCGGCGCGGGAAAATTATTGTTAATACGCATAAAAAATATAGATTTAATTCAGTATAATGTTATTATAGACGCTACTCTTACTGGGAGCTACTTTAATATAACAAGATATTGGATAACATATTGACTATAGAAAAAACCGACAAACCACACGGAGCAGTAAAATCAGAAGTACTTTCATTGGTGCTTGTGATAATCTTGGCACTAGCTGTCAGGACGTTCATATTTGAGCTATTCTATGTTCCAACAGGCTCTATGCGCGCTACCATCCTTGAGGGAGACTATATCTTCTCAACGAAATATAATTATGGCTATAGCATATATTCTATCCCATTTAACCCGGATTTGTTCGAAGGAAGAGCCATGGCCAGCCAGCCGGAATATGGGGATATTGTGATCATGCGTCCGCCGCATAATATGGAGGAGCGCTACATCAAGCGACTCATAGGGCTGCCGGGAGATAAGATCGAAATTGTGAATGACCTCACCTATATCAACGACAAACCCGTCACCAGGCTGGAGGTTGGGCAATTTGTTAGTGAGGATGAAATCAAATATATCAAGTTCAGGGAAACTCTACCAAATGGTCTCAGCTTTTTTTCCTACAAACTAAAATACTCGACCAAGGAGCTCGGAGCGGATCAAAGAAATTACGGCCCGCATATTGTTGAAGCTGGGCATTATTTTTTCATGGGGGATAACCGAGATAATTCAGGAGATAGCCGCTATCAGCTGGGCATGGTGCCGTTTAGAAATTTGATAGCTAAGGGACGTTTTATTTTCTTCTCAACAAAGGAGTCTCTTTGGGATTCAAAGGCCGGATTTGTGGAACAGATCACGCGAGTCTGGACGTGGCTCTCTTCAATCAGATTCAATAGAATATTTTATAAACTATACGAACCAAAATCAGATAGCGGCAATGGAAAGTAATTTTTCTAAAGAGAGCATCAGCCCGCTTGAGGAAGCTATAGGCTATCAATTTAAAGATATCATCCTTGCCGAGGAAGCTTTCAGCCACCCTTCCCTCAAGCAAGTCAAAGAATCAACGCTGAATTATGAACGGCTTGAACTGCTTGGTGACTCGATTTTAGGATTTTTGGTGACAGAGCTGATTTTCAAACGATTTACAAGCGAAGAAGGCATTTTGGCTAAAATCAAAGCGCATGTGGTTGGGGCTGAAATTTTGGTTAAAATCTCAGAATCTTTGGGGCTTGCAGATTATATCATCATGACAAATGGCGAAGAAAAATCTGGAGGCAGGTTAAATCCTAATAATCTGGAAAATACCCTTGAGGCTTTGATCGGGGCAATATATCTGGACAGCAACATAGATAGTGTCCGCGCAATAGTGGCAAATTTATGGGCACCTTACATAGAAAATGTGGATTTCAGCGCCTCCGACCCGAAAACATTTCTGCAAGAATTAGTGCAAAGAAACGGGGAAGATTTACCAAAATATACCGTAATAGGCAGGGAAGGCTCCGACCATTCTCCGCTCTTTACAGTGGAAGTAAAAACAGAGGAGCATACAGAAACAGGCGATGGAAAATCAATCAAAGAAGCACAGAAAAACGCAGCACGGATGTTGCTGGGCAAAATCAATAACTAGATAATATTCATAAATTAGATAATATCCATATGCAAAAACAAAAAGCACTCTCAATATGTATCGTAGGCAAGCCAAATGCTGGCAAATCTACTCTCCTTAATCGTATCATTGGAACCAAGCTTTCAATCGTGACTCCAAAGGTGCAGACAACCCGTTCAATCATCACGGGCGTTGTTACTTTGGGCGATACGCAGCTTGTATTATTCGACACTCCAGGGATCTTTGAGCCAAAAAAGAAGCTAGAAAAAGCAATGGTGCGCTGCGCATGGTCAAGCTTTAGCAGCGCGGATATTGTGGTATTGATCATCGATAGCTCTTCAAAGTTAGATGAGATGAGCGAGACCATAGTCAAAAGAATCTCCTCATTAAATCAGAAGATTGTGTTTCTGATGAATAAAATTGATTTAAGGTCTAAATATTTTCTGGATAATATTAAATTTCTAGAAGAATCAGTACCAAAAGCGCGAATTTTCAACATCTCAGCAACAAAAGGCAATGGGGTTGATGGGTTTTTGAATTATTTAAAAGAACAAGCTACAGAGTCTGGCTGGTCATATGGCAAGGATGACATAACAAATCTCCCTTCCCGTTTTCTGGGATGTGAGATCACTAGAGAGCAGTTATTTTTGCAGCTACAACAAGAGCTTCCCTATAATTTAACAGTAGAATGCGAAAGCTGGACGGAACAAAAAGACGGGTCGGTTAAGGTGAGACAGGTGATTATCGTCGCCAGGGATTCGCATAAAAACATGGTCATCGGCAAACATGGCTCCCGTATAAAAGAGGTAGGCAGCAAAGCTCGGGTTAATATAGAAAAATTGCTAGGACAAAAAATCCATTTATTTTTATTTGTAAAAGTCCGGAAAGATTGGGAGAATAATCCAGAATTCTACCAGGCAATGGGGCTGAAATACCTGAAAGATGAATGATTGATATTAGATGAATGAATAATATTACCTTGCGCGACTCCTGCCTGACATGCCTCTAATACGTAAATTGCTCTTTGATAACCCTGTCCTCGAACGTGTGATGCCCATCGCATAGGATACGAATCGCTTTTTCCTCGGTGGATTTGATCGTGACTGACTGAATATTTTGGAACTCATGGAAATCCGCAACAGCATTTACTGGCCTTTTCTTTGGCTCTAATATTTCAAACCGAACAACCGAGTCAATTGGCAGAAGCGCGCCGCTCCACCTGCGAGGGCGGAATGGGCATATGGGGGTCAGGCATAATATCTTTGCAGCAAGCGGAACTATCCGCCCGCCAGCGGATAAATTATAGGCACTGCTCCCAGCAGGAGTCGAAACAAGAGCCCCATCAGCAGAGAGCTCCATGCGCGGAACTCCGTCAACTTCAATTTTAAACTTTGCTACCTGATTGGATTTTCTAAATATTGAAACTTCGTTAATTGCTAGAGCTTTTGACTCACTGCCATCCTCGCCAATCGTATGCATTTCTAGGGGATATAGCTTGGTAATTTTGGAATTATGTATGTTACCCAGGAAATTTTCTGTATGAAGATCGTTCATTAAAAAACCTATACTACCAGCATTGACACCGTAAAAAGGAATATCCAAATGCATGTATTTATGCAAAGCATGCAGCATGCTCCCGTCTCCGCCTATGACAATGATCAGATCTGCCTCTTGCGGGGAGGTCCTATTGAACATTTTTTCCAAACTGCGTGCAATCTTGACAAGATCTTGTGAATCATTGTGAAGAATTGCGATATTTTCGACTTTAAGCTTCGATTCTTTCATAAAAATGGTGCCTTATATAGAATTTCAAAAGAGCAACCTAACTAAAACATAGACTAAACTATAATAATAGGCTATAATCGCCCTTTAGAATTATTAATTATACAGAAAAAATAAATGTCATTCAACTTGAAAACTAACAAAGATAAACTATTATTTGTGCCACTTGGTGGTTCGAATGAAATTGGAATTAATGTCAATCTATACCATTATAAAGGAAAATGGATAATGGTTGATTGCGGGAGCGGCTTCGCAGATGAGCACTTACCTGGTGTGGATATGGTCGTTGCAGATCTAAGCTTTATAGAAGCGCATAAAAAAGACCTGCTAGGTTTGATCGTGACACATGCTCATGAAGATCATCTGGGTGCAATTCAGTATTTATGGAATGAATTAGAATGTCCTATTTATACCACAAAATTCACTAAGACTTTCCTGAAAGCCAAGCTATCTGAGTATTCTTTTCCAGATTCTATGAAAATCCATGAAGTTGACCCGAAGAAAAAATTTAATCTTGGTGATTTCTCGATAGAAATGATAGGTCTCACTCACTCAGCGCCAGAAATGCAGGCTTTGATGATTCGCACAGATGCTGGAAATATCCTGCATACAGGTGACTGGAAATTTGATCCAAAACCAATAATCGGTGAGCCTTCTGACGAAAAAGCACTAAAAGCTTGCGGAGATGAAGGAGTTCTGGCTCTGGTTTGCGACTCAACAAACGTGTTTAACAAAGGAACCTCTGGCTCAGAGGGTGATGTTCGTGAGAGTTTGGTTAAAATCATCTCCGAATGTCCAAAAATGGTGGTGGTGACTACGTTTGCCTCTAATCTTGCACGTCTTGACACAATAATTCATGCAGGGCAAAAAGCTGGCAGAAAAGTCGTGCTCACAGGGCGTAGCCTGCACAGAATGCTGACAGCTGCTCAAGAGAGTGGGTATCTTAACAACATAGCACCGCTTGTTGATGAAAGATCGATTGGTTCTCATAAAAGAGAAGAGTTGCTGATTGTTGCAACTGGCTGCCAGGGCGAGGAAATGGCGGCGACTTCCAAGATAGCGACTGGAATACATAATTCGATTACGCTTGCTCCGAAAGACACGGTGATTTTCTCATCAAAGATTATTCCAGGGAATGAGAAGAAGATTTTCAAGCTCTTTAATATCTTTGTAAAAAAAGGAATTGAGGTGATCACTGAAAAAGATCATTTCGTTCATGTTTCTGGGCACCCAGCCATTGATGAGCTTAAAAAAATGTATAAGCTTGTTCGTCCTGAGATATGCATTCCTGTGCATGGCGAGCCGGTTCATATTCATGAGCATGCCAGGCTTGCCCGCTCAGAAGGAATCAAACATGCGATAGAAGTTGAGAATGGTAGCGTTGTGTTGCTGGATAAAAAATCCCCGAAAATCGTGGATAAAGTTGAGAACGGATATCTAGCAGTGGATGGAAATTACTTGCTACCAGATAATTCTCATATCTTTAAAATGCGCCGAAGAATGCGTGACTCTGGCATCGTGGTAGTCTCTGTTGTGCTAGATGAAAATCAAAGAGTGGCTTTGCCTCCTATGCTCTCACTCCCAGGTTTGCTTGACCATATCGAAGATGCGGAGCTTATCTCCATCTTGAAAGATGAGATTATCAAAGGGCTAAAAGATCAGCGCAAGAAGAATAGAGGCGTATTACTTGTTGACCAAATTGAGTCTTGTATTAAAACATCACTCAGACGGGCCATCAAACATGAGGTTAAAAAATCTCCTATCATCATAGTGAATCTTGAAGAGATTGATTAATAGCCAAGCGTTGCGTTGTTAGATTTCGCGACTTAATTAGTTAGTAATCTGAAAAGCTTTGCTGGCCGGCCTAGAATATTCCGTATTTTAGGCCGGCCGGATGTAACTTCCAAAACGCCCAATTATTTTAGGCTCGCCAGCAAAGAACTGGCACCCACTATCTTAACAGTTTAGGCAGGGCAATAAGGATAAAATCTTCCTAAAATTAAATTACACCTATGACCTGTCAAGATGTCTATAAAGAAGAAGGCAAAGAGGAAGGCAGAGTAGAAGGCAGAGTAGAGGGGGCTGAACACAAAAGTCTTCAGATTGTAACAAATATACTGCAGCAACAATTCGATCTGAAACAGATTGTCTCTATCACTGGCTTCCTACTAGCGAGGTAGCTCGGCTCCAGAGCAGTGTTCATAGTGCTAGTAGTATTTATAGCTGAATTTGTTGTCTTGTAGCGCAGCTGTAGCACTGTTTGGCGCTGGAGCTATGGAACAAAAATTCTAGTGCTACAACTGTACTAGCGTATTAACTTGTTTGTGCCTATAGGAAGCGTTGCTTTTTTTCTCTGTTTTTGATCCTGAATGTTGATGGCTTGTCATCTGGGTAGCTGCGTTAACTACTTGATAAGCCTGCTTTATCCGGCCTTGCTGTTTTTGAGGTGTTGCAAGTCAGAATTTTACCCAGACGTCACCCTCTAAAAATTAACCCTAAGCTTCAGCCCACCAACATGGTTGATATATTTTTTGGAGAGTTTGGCCTCGTAATTGATGCCATATTCAAATTTTCCAGACTCTGATTGGGCGTTGATTTCGCCGCCTATGTGGTAGAAAAGCTTGTTGGTTCTTGGCAGGCAGGCGGGGATTGGGGCTTTGGCACCGGCTAGTTTTGCGTTGATTAGGGAGCGCTTTGTTTTGAAGTTATAACTAACATGGGCGTGGAGTTCTGGGGTTACGGCGATGTTTTTTATCCTCTTTTGAAAGGCAATTTGGCCGCCGAATATTGCCTCCAATACATATGTGCTATCTGTAGTTACTGATAAATTCTGCTTCCCAGCGCCTGTTTCTGTATATTTTGTAGCGCCCGCCCAGGAATATCCTAAGCCAGCAAGAGGCGTCAAAATGATGTTTTTACTAATATTCTTGTTGTAACCAACGGTGAATTGTCCGTTATGCGTTCTGACTTTATATTTACTCGTTGCTATAGCTTTTTTGCCACCGAGTAAAATGCGTTGCTCCTTTCCGGTGATGTTGTTTGTTCCGCCAGAAATCATGCCGTCAATAAACCATTCATTGCTTAAATCTTTATGGGCATATAGCGAGAAAATAAGAGAATTTACTTTAATTTTATCGTCTATTTTATTATTACTAAATTTACTATTAGTTTGCACTCCGCTCACCGCAAGCCCAATGATGATATCTTGGCGCAAAGCAGTGTCTGCGCCAAGGGTTATGCCATGCATCCGGGAGTGGTATTTGGGAGAATGTTCGCGCTGGCCTTGACGGCCTTTGCCATAAAAGCCGTTCATCCATACACCATATTTATCAGCTGAATTAACCATAGATATACCAGAATCATCTCCCGAATCACCCGACGACACACCTGCCCTGGCAAATTTATTTTCCATCGTTAAAGCTGTTAGTCTCTCGCCTAATTTATTTGAGATTTGAGTCGCAATATTATCCGCAAGCTCGCCGAAGTTAGCGGTTGCTTGTATTCTTTTCACAGCCTCCAAGATTTCTGCCTCAGAAAGCCTTCCTATATTGCTAAGAATAGAGGCAGTTGCATCTTCGCTGTCGGATAAATCAGCATTTGAAATGAAGGTGGCTACCTTTACATCCTCTATATCACCGCCAGCCTTTGCAACTATTACGGGTAGTTGCTCCGGCTCATTGGCTGAGGTTAAAATATATGTGCTTGGCTCGTATCTCCACGTGATTAGAGAATTATTTTCCGCAGATGTGAAGGTTATATTATTTGCCGGAATTACGGTTCCACCATTCTGGGTTGTGAATAATTTATATTCATATTCGCTAGCAGAAGGTAGAGGTGAGTCCGCATTCAGGATGATTTCCACCGGATTTGCACCAGAAAAATCGAATGAACTTCCCGCCCCGTCGACGATAATATGCCCCCCCTGATTGCCTCCAGGATCCGCAATGAATGTGGTGCTTATGGTAGTTTTTCCGGTCAGAACACTCTTTCCGGAAACGAGGAGAGATTTACTGCCAAGATCAAGGGAGTTATTATGCATGTTCAAACTATTCTGGCCGGTTGTAATTTTAGTGTCATTAAGCAGTTTAATATTGCTAGCATTAAAGGACATGGTCTCTGAAAAAATATTACCCATAAGTTCAATATTTGAATCAGCGCTATTAAAGTTAATTTCCTTCAACCACTTCCCGCCAGAGCCAATATCCTGGCTGATTGTGGCATTTCCAAGAAATTCTAATCTTCCTTCCTTGTCCACAAGTGGCGATATTTTTGTGTCTAATATTACGTTATCACCAAGCTTAATTTTTGCATCCGCTTCAATGCCGAGCCCAGCAAATCTCACGGTTCCGTTCAGTGTTGGCTCAGGCAAATTAACCTCAGCGCCGGAGCCAATTACCAGCTCCTTATTACTAGAAAAATCCGCCGCAAAATTAAGAGTCGGAGCAGTGGCAGAAGCAGAACTAGGCAAAATCACTCCACCTCCAGATGCTCCATTAAATGCAACTGTAGGGGTGCCAAGAATAGTGACATCACCATTTGTATTATTGTTAAAAATTGGCTCGGAATTGCCTTGCACAATCACAGAACTTGCAAGATTATTGAAGACCGGTTTTGAGCTAAGATCTACAGTAATGTTGCCACCAGTGCTTGAAACCGTTTCCTTGAACTCCGGCTCCGAATTATCCGTAATAGTGATGTCCGCATCAGCACTGATGGCTTTATGGAACACAGGTTTTGCATCTGCTGTGATATTCAGAATCCCGGTTGCGGTGACAGAGTCTTGAAAATCAGGCACCGCATTATCTGCAATACTGAGATCTTTGCTGCTAACAGCTTTATGGAACACAGGCTTTGCATCTGCTGTGATATTCAGAATCCTGGTTGCGGTGACAGAGTCTTGAAAATCAGGCACCGCATTATCTGCGATACTGAGATCTTTGCTGCTGACGGCTTTATGGAACACAGGCTGTGCATCTGCTGTGATATTCAGAATCCCGGTTGCGGTGACAGAGTCTTGAAAATCAGGCACCGCATTATCTGCGATACTGAGATCCTTGCTGCTAACAGCTTTGTGGAACACAGGCTTTGCATCTACTGTGATATTCAGAATCCCGGTTGTGGTGACAGAGTCTTGAAAATCAGGCACCGCATTATCTGCAATACTGAGATCTTTGCTGCTAACAGCTTTGTGGAACACAGGCTTTGCATCTGCTGTGATATTCAGAGTCTCGCTGACAGTGACATCATCCTGAAAATCAGGTGTGGCGTTATCTGTTATACTGAGATCTTTGCCAGTACTAACCCCCTTGATAAAATTTGCTGCGCTAGCTCCTTTTATCTTTAGGTTGTTAGATATTATTATACCATTTGTGAAGTTCCCCAACGTGCCATCAAGCAAGGCATTGCTTGCAAATATAGGAGCATTTAGAGTGATGCTATTCCTTGAACCCGCTGAATTAAAGGAAACCTCTTCAAGTAACTTCCCCACCTCTCCGATATTATGATTGATCGTCACACTTCCTTTGCATATGACGGAGTTTTTATTATTACTATTCGTTGTGATAGGGACCGACGCCGTGATCCCATCGCTCAATATAATCTTAGAGTTGTCAGACAAAATTAAATCATGGGATGTTATATCGTCATTAAAAACAAGCTCCCCATTCGAAGCAGTGATCCCTGTGCTACTAACAGGAGAATCATTAGTAACAGTTAGTGGCCCATTAAAAATGACCGTTGAGTCAGTAACGCTAAGACCTAGCTTGTTATTATTCAGCTCGACTGTGTCAAATGTTACATCTGAATTAAGAATGCTAATTCCGGTAATTGTAGACTCACTGACGATGAGCTTGTTTTTGAATATTATGGTTGAAGTGTTCGTGGTGATTCCTGTTTCATTGTTGGTCAATGTCACATTCTTGTCAAAGTTTCCGGTTGAATTCTTTAATCTCATCCCTAGAGAATTCTCATTAGCAGTCACGGTGTGCTTAAATTTTCCGGTTGAATTGTCCAAAACCATTCCTGTAGAATTTTTGTTAAATTCTACAGCTTTCTTAAATTTTCCAGTTGAATTGTTTAAGATCATCCCTAGAGAATTCTCATTAGCAGTCAGGGTGTGATTAAAGTTTCCGGTTGAATCGTTCAAAAATACTCCTGTAGAATTTTTGTTAAATTCTGCAGCTTTCTTAAATTTTACGGTTGAATTGTCGTTAATAAATATCCCTATAGAATTCTCATTAGCAGTCATAGTTTTTTTGAAGTTTGCAGTTGAGTTGTTCCTTAAATATAATGCAAAAGATCTATTGGAATTTGCTTCAACAGTACCCTTAAATATGACAGTCGAGTTATAGAGTTCTATCGCGGGCGGGTTATTATTACTTGCAACTATATTTCCTGAAAAGGTTCTGGTTTGATTATAAAACGCATAATCCTGAGAATTTGCAAGCGGAGTGTAGCATGCACTACTAATAAACAGTCCAGCAAGCACAGAGGAGGAAAGCAGCTTCTTGCCAGTTGCCTTTTTTTTAGCGATTCTTTTTTTATTTGCGGGATAAATTTTACTCATAACACTAGATTGCTTTTTATATACTAAACACACTTCTGGATGATAGCATCGATAAAAGCATAGCGCCTAGCTATTAATTTGCAAGCAGCTCTAACTATTTAGTTAAAGTGCTCAAAAGAGCACTTTGTTTTTGTGATTTTTTGTCTCTATGATTTTTGTAATCAGGGTATTTTAGGCCTGCAAATGTAGCTTCTTAATGCTCTTCGTCTATTTTGTGCTTCATGATGAAAGGCACTTGCATCATAATGAATATTATTGTGATTGGCAGGGCGCCAAATACTTTGAAATTCACCCAGATATCCTCCGAGAAATTGCGCCAAATGGTCTCGTTGGCAGCAGCCATGAGCAGGAAGAAAAACATAAAACGCTTGTTTAAATGATACCAAGCTCTCTGGTCTTTGAACTTTATAGCCGCCCCCAGAGCATATTGAATTGCTGGTCTCCATTTGAAATGAGTGACAAAAAGAGCTAGCGCAAAAAGACAATATAAAACAGTGGGCTTCATCTTAATGAATATACTATTACCGCTAAATAAAGTCAGGCTTGCAGAAACTAAAAGCAAAGCCGTGGTGACTAAATTAACCTTATTGATTCTGCGCTCAACAATATAAGTAACCACAATGCCTATGACAGATACTACCACCATATATAACGTAGCCTCTAAAATACCGCCAGTCTTATAGCCATAGAAAAAGGCGATGAGCGGAGCAAACTCTGATAAAAATTTAACCATTAGATTTATTCGATAATATTGAACGTAACTTCATCATAGCCAGCGTTATTATTATCGTTGTGAGATAAAAAATAATCTGCAAACTATTCGGCTTTGAGTCGTAACCAACTGTGATATTTAGGACTTTACCAGTCACACTTGCATTTTCTACAAACCAAGAAGTATCCCATACTTGATCAGAATAAATCTCTATAATCCCAGAAGATGTCAGCATTCCTGCAGCTTGTGCAGACAAACCAGCAGCAATCAGAATTAATAATGTGGTAGAGATGCTAAAAATATATTTACCAGTACATTTGATCAGCCCAAGATAAATCATAGCCCCGAGTGAAAACCCAACAAACCCGCCCAGGAGAATAGCAATAACATACTCGCTAACTGCTATGTTCTCTGAAGAGGAAATGCTATATACAAAAAGAATAATCTCTGCCCCCTCGCGAAGAACAGCCATAGCAACCATCATCACCAGCATGATTTTGCTTGTAGTGCCAGCATTAATTTGATAGGACAAATCACCTAAATCCCTTTTAAGTTTGGTGGTATATCCTTGCATCCAAACGACCGTCCAGCAAATGATTGCAGTCGTGATTAATAGCACAAATGCATCAAAAATCTCATCCCCAAGACCGCCAAAACTATCTGCAATCAGGCTAGCTAGCATAGCAAAAATAGCAGCAAACACCACGCCAACCCCGGAACCCAGGGCAATATATGCTTTGGAGTTTTTAATAGGTTTTGTAATAGCCATAATTATACCAAGTAGAACGGCCATTTCCAGGCATTCACGAAAAATTATTACAGCTATTTTAAACATCTTTTCCCGTTTCTTGTTCTACAACTATTTTCCCCTGGGCAGTTTCTTCATGAAACTCACCAAAGAATTTATACGTGCCAGGTTTTAAGGGAGCAAGAATCACCCGCGCTTTTGAATTTCCCAAGACGATTTTTTCCCTTTTAAGATCAATACTTTCAAATTCTTCTATAGTCGAATCTTGGTTATGAACTGTTATGCGAATTTTCTTTCCCGCTGGAAGTTTCAACGTTTCTGGATGAAATTTATGATCTTTAATAATCAAATCCACCTCAACAAATCCACCAGCATAAGCGGGCAGGGCGGCTGCGAGAGCGCAAATCATAAAATATAAAATCGCAGTTTTTTTCATTGTTTAAGTAACTTCAATTTATTAAGTTCAGTTTACTAAGATTTAGAGTCTATAGCAGTTCTGCGCAATACTCAACTAGAAAGTTTTACCATAGTAACCGCATATAGCATTATAATCATTAAAATCATACCTAACAGCAAAACATGATTTTTTTGCCTATGGTTTTTCGACGTTTTTTTCATTATATATTCAGTCCATGAAATAGTAATTACATCCGAAGTGTCTTCATTCTATAGAAAAACATAAAAAGTGGCAAATAGAAAATTCAGCGCAATTATTTTAACAGTATGGGAGCTAAAAAACTCGACTTTTTTGCTATGTTTTTTAATGCTATCTCCACATTTTTTAAGGCGATTACCTTGTTTATTAAGGTGGGTTGTTATGTTTAATATTTTTAAATGTCAGCACTCACTAAAACTTGACCAAGAAAACATAGTGTGATAGGGTCTCGCGTAATTCAAATTTGCGGAGCTACTTATATGCTTATAAACATTCCTCTTGTGCTTGCAATCATCGTTTTATTAAGCTTGGTAGGTAATCTATATGTTTATAGAAAACTAAAGTTTGCCGCGAATAAAACAACGAAAGGCATTCTTTCTGGAGCGGAGGATTTAACATATCGCATTGATGCGCTCACTCGCCAAAATCAAGCATTATTCACTATGATTACAGAAGATTTATCTTCTGACCCTAGCAAATCAGATAAGCTACGCAAACTCTGCAATGTCATGATTGATGATAGTCATAACCCTCTAGAAGAGGCAAAGGGGTATCAATGTTTGGCAAAATTACATTTGGCTGATAAAAACAAAGGTCAACTTGATAGACTTAAAGCCATAAAAAATACTAGCTACGCCTTGAACTTGTCGCATGACCCGGAATATGTGAGGCTATCTTATGTGGCGATTTTAGGGGAAAGTGTAGATGAACTGATTTCTTTGTTTGTTGCTCAGTCAGATGATGCTTTGCAAAAATTGCTATCTTCACTAAACGTGGCGGATAGCACGGAAGAGATTAAATTGTTAGAGAAAATAATCCAGCTTGCAGATAAGGATGTCAAGATCAGAGCTAAATATAGATTAAGTCATATTTATCAAAATGGTCATTCGGCTGCAGAGTCAACAGAAATACCAATAGACTATATTAAGCTATTGGAAAATAGGAAATATGTTTTTGAAAATGTAAAAACTACTTCAAAAAATATTGTTAATATCGCCCTGACTTTTGACGATGGATATGCTGCTCATGCTTCAACTAATATAGCCTCTCTTCTGGTTAATGCAGACCCAGAAACGCATTATAAATTTTATATAGTTGATGGGGTGGATGTGCAGATATCACAAGAAAATAGAGAGAAACTCTCATCTTTGAACTATATCAAGGAATATGATATCAATTTTATTACATTCCCGGATGAGATCCTTGGCAAGATAGACGAGAAATATATCACTGCTAGGTTCCCTAAAATAGTATTGTATCGCATTTTCCTGAGCAAAATTTTAGATATTTCTAAAATAATATATCTGGATTCTGATTTGGTTGTTTTAAGGGATTTATGGGATGTGTTTAATACAGAAACTAGCTTTATTTCTGCAACGCTCGACCCGCTTTCTTTTAGGCACGCAAAGCTTCCTCGCAACAATAAAGCAATGTGTAAATCTAGTGTGTTTTATATAAATTCGGGTATGATGCTGTTGAATCTTGATGCAATGCGCGGACGCGATCTTGCTGCTGAAATACAAGATGTTATTAAAAATGCAAAATATCCATTTAATTTGCCAGATCAAGATATGATCAATTTTACTTATAAAGATAAAATAAATTTCATCTCACCTAAATGGAATCTGAATAATCTCAAAGATACTGGATTTGCCAAACATTTTGTTGGGACAAAACCGTGGGTCTGGCCTACTTCGCAGGATGCCACAGAGACCTGGAAAAATGCTCCCCAAACAGTGCCAGAGGGGCATAGGAGATATTGGCACTATCTTGACATAACACCTTGGACTACCAAAAAAGATAAGCTACAAGCTGTTATTTCTGATTAATTTGTTATTTATTACGGCCGATGTTTTTAGTGCTTTTACTTATTTGCCTCCCAGCTGTCATCAATAGGAGCAATAATATCGCCTTTAATTTCTGCTTTATTCGCAAGCAATCCAAATAACGATTCTTTCTTTCTGACAAAAGGTGAAATTGTGGCAATGGGTTTATTACGTTTTGTGATAATTATCGATGATTTCGACTTTTCTAGTTTGTCCAAGATTTCCAAACAATGGGATTTGAATTTACTAATAGCCATTTGATTACTCATAACACACTTCATATTATATATAGCTATATAATGGTCTTATAATATAGTCAATATATTAATGATTAAATTCATTGAGTAGGTATCTGACTATATATTTGGGGTGAATTTAATCTGGAACGTAGTTCCTACGGGATAAATGGAGCAAAATCTTGTCTATAAACCAAAAATCGGCTATAATGTGGTTTATAGGAATGTAATCTATAAACCATTATGTGGAATTGGCAACGAAATGACTGGCCTAATTTTAGCTATGACAGCGCAGTCCTTGAGGAGTTTGAAGCAAAATTTCTTGAAAAAGCTGGAGAGAATTTAGGGGCGTTTAAGCATGTCTCAGAAGAAGAAAAAACCCAGCTCAGAATTGACTGGATAAGCGAAGAGGCGCTCAAAACCTCTGAAATAGAAGGAGAATTCTTAAACAGGCAGAGCATTCAGTCTTCTATTTGCAATCAATTTGGGTTAAAAACTGATAATCATCGCATCCCGCCGGCAGAGCAGGGCATTGCAGAGATGATGGTTGATCTATATGAAAATTTTAATGAGGCTTTAGACCACGATACCCTCTGGAGCTGGCATAAAATGCTGATAAATACTCGTCGTGATATTCAAGCGATTGGTTCTTACCGAACACATAAAGAACCAATGCAAGTTGTTTCCGGAGCTCTCCACGCGCCCAAAGTTCATTTTGAAGCACCTCCCTCGAAAATAGTGGGGCGCCAGATGGATGCGTTTATAGAATGGTTTACCACAAGCTCCTTGCCAGCTTTAACTCGGGCGGGGATTGCTCATTTATATTTTGTTTGCATTCATCCATTTGAAGATGGTAATGGTCGTATTGGGCGAGCGATTTCTGAGAAATCTCTGGCGCAAAGTCTGGGGCGTCCAACGTTGATTATGCTTTCTTATACCATAGAGCAAGGGCGCAAAAACTATTACCAAAACCTGGAACAAAGCAATAAGCACAATGAGATCACTCAATGGCTTGTTTATTTTGCAGAGATGGTTCTTGAGGCTCAAGATAACACACGAAAACGGATTGAATTTGTCATTGGGAAGAAGAAATTATACGATAGATTGCAAACTCTTTTAAATCCGCGTCAGGAAAAATTGCTTGCGCGTATGTTTAGAGAAAATATCGAGGGATTCAAAGGTGGTCTTAGCGTTAAGAATTACATCAATATCACCAAAGCCCCTCGAACAACCGCCACGCGAGACCTTCAGGATTTGGTCGAAAAAGGTGCCCTGGTCAAGACCGGACAACTGAGATATACACGCTATTATTTAAACATACCAAGCTTTGACTGATGTGCTGAGGAGATTTGCATGTAATTTGAGAAGCCTAGCGCGACCTGCCTTTCTCAGCCGATTCTTGGCTTTGGAGCTAAGCTGTATTTGTATAGCGTAGCTCCAAAATTTAAGGTTAGTCTAGGGGGTAGTCTGATGTTTCTGCTGTGGCAGATACTCCGGCGAGGAGAGCTTCATCGTTGCCGTCATCATCTTCTGCCCGATGTGATGGGAGAATTACGTTTTCTTTATCTTTAGATTTTTCTTCGCGTGGGTTTCTTGCATCAGCTCGACTAACCATCTCTTGCCAGATGCCCTCTTGTTTGCAGAATTGTTCGAAGAGAGCAGGTTTTTGTTGAAGAACATTATATAAACCTTGCATTCTAAGAGTGACAAGAAGCGGCATTATTTCATCCGAAGGGCTGCCTTCAGACATCACAACAAGGAGCGCCTTGATTGTAGTAATAGCACCATCTTGTAGCATTTCAACGGGCGCTTCTTGATCTTGAACCTGTTTAAGCCCTGTGAGTAATTCGCCCAGACCATGCGCAGCTGCAAGCTCCAGCATATCACCTGTGATTTCCGCACCATGGAGCACAGCGAGTTCTATCTGGTCTGAATAATCAGCCCCTGCTTTTATAAACATCTTCAAAAGTTCGTGGTCATTATGATTGATATCAGCACCTGCTTTAACTAGTGTTGCAACAAACTCTCCATTCTTTGCTATGAGTGCATCCGCTATAAGCTGAGCCGCCTGTTCTCCGCTCATGTCAATAGCTTGAGATGCTTTGATAGCTTCTACAAACGCAGCTTTATGCTCTCCACCAATATAGTGCACATATTCTATTATATGGCGTCCATTATCAAGCTCTGTTGTTCCAATACCATGCTCTGCCATTGCGACAGAGAAGTTTACGGCACCCATCTCTACTGCGTGCTGTAGAGCGGTTTTTCTAGAGTCTATTATACCACGAACTAATAGCTCAGAATCCAGGAAGTGCTTAAATACTGAAAGAGGAACTGTGTTGTGGTTTTCTATTAGGTAGTGTAATAGCATGGCGTTTGGGTCTCCAAAATTTGTCAGGATAATATCACTGACACCATTTAGAATCATTTTATCTAGGTAGTTTTGTGTAATTGATGCAACAAGCTCATCCAGGGTTTGTTGGACGATCTCAGATCCTTCTCCAATCAAGTTTGTTACTTCAGTTAACTCAAGCTTTTGGGCAAGAAGCTTCGCCCTCAGGTCAACCTCCAAACCAGCATCAAGCCATTTTTGCAGGAACGAGATATCGCTGATTCCCAGGTGGATTTGGTAAATGAGCAGATGAAGGGCTGTTGTGCCATCTTCATTTGGGGCTGTTATATCAACGCCGCGTTCCACAAGAGCAGTGATAAATGGAACATTGTCTGTTAAAAGAGCTATATTTAGCGGTGTTGTTGTGCTTAGAGTGCCATTGTTTTCACTAAGTGATCTCCCTGCAGCAAGCCAGCTATTTGTAAGTAGTTCTAAGACGCGCGGGTCTGTTTCGTTCGTTGCTATGAAATGCATGAAGCCATTAAAACAATCTCCTTGATATGTTGTTAGCCCTTGCTGAACTATGTAGGAAGCTGCATATAGATCTGGAATAATTTGCATTTGACTAATCAATTGTGTATAAATTTTATCAACAAGAATTATTCTTATCTCTAAGCTATTTTCTGCTCCATCTATGACTCCTTTAAATGCGCTATGTTGATCATTAGCTTTTTTAATACAAGACAAGAACCCCTCATCCATTAGGCCTTTGAAGCGCTCATCTAAATCAGTAATACGGTCCATATTAACGACAACTTCATTATCCATAGTAATTGCTTGTTGAAGCATTAATTGTATTTCCCGCTTAAAGAACCTGAGTTTCGCTTGAAACTCATACCCTAAAGATGACCCCTTTTCTGCAAGGGCACTGGCAGCAACGGTATTATCATTTCCCATCATAATCAGTAAGTATTGGTGAAATTGATCTTGGATGAGTTCGTTCTCAAAAAATGGGGTAATTTGTGTTGATTGTAAGCTAGTTCTAGACATTCTATATCTTCCATATTAATTAACAAACCCAATTCATGGTTGGATTATCCATCAATACAAAATTATCTAGTGTTTTTCAACTGCTTAGCTGGATTTGTTTGCAACGAAACAGAAGCTTGGTATATGTGTGGCAATTAAACAACAAGATCTGTGGTATATATGGCAATCAAACAAGAGCATCTGTGACAACAACCACCATAACCATTTCAGCCCTACAACCCAACAAGTACCCCACCCCCAGGGTAACCACTAAACAATAACGGGCCCTTCGATGTTGCCGTTGATGAATTGGTGAAAATGCGGGTTGCCGGAATCGTCTATCTCGTCTATTGAGCCGGACCAGATGATGCTTCCCTCATATAAAAAGGCTGCTTCTTTGCCGATTGCTCTGGCGCTTTGCATGTCGTGAGTGATGGTGATTGTGGTGGCGCCGAGCTCGTCTCTGACTTTGATTATCAGGTCGTTTATCACATTAGACATTATTGGGTCTAGGCCTGTTGTGGGTTCGTCGAAAAAGATGACTTTTGGGTCTGTGCAAATGGCTCTTGCCAGGGAGACTCTTTTTTGCATCCCACCAGAGAGTTCGGATGGATAAAAATCCAGAATTTTCTCAGACAAACCAACAGAGCGGAGCTTCTTGCTTGCAAGATCGCGCTTGTCGTTTTTGTTCAAGGAATATAGTTTCTCGGCAAAAAATACGATATTCTCCTGAACAGTCAGGGAGTCAAACAAAGCCCCTGCTTGGAATAAATATCCGAAATTTTGCAGCGCCTTTAAGCGCTCTTTTTGCGGCATGTTAACTGACTCTGTACCCTCATATAGAATGCTGCCAGAGTCAGGGGAAAGCAACCCGATCATTGTTTTGATCAACACCGACTTCCCAGTGCCCGATCCACCAAGAATCACGAGGGAACTATCTTTTTTCACATCAAGATTCACCCCTTTTAGCACATCATGAGCACCAAAAGATTTATATAGCGATCTTACCTTAAATTTTAAATTATCTGCCATTAACTAAAGAAAAATTCTGTTATTAAATAATTACTTATCAAAATCAAAAC
>NVVL01000054.1 GCA_002402195.1 Rickettsiales bacterium
TTTGTTCTTAATCGAAAACATGATGCCCAAAGCTATTTTGATGGCGTTGATAGATCTAAAGGAAATAGAGTTGCGTTTATATAACCATGGGTTTAATATAAAAAACGGCAAGAGCGAGCTGACGCTAAAACCTTGCACTGCAAAGGGTATATTGCGCATAAAGCAGTCAGCTTCTAATTTAGGGTTGTCTATATAACTAAAAAGTTGATTGTTATTAGTATCTTTTCCAGCAAAAAAGCTTGTATTTGCTTGGATATCTGGGTACTAATGACTATTGGTTTTTATTAAATAATGGAATGTGAGTGTATGTCCGCTGATATAATTATATTTATAGGATTCATAATATTTAATTTAATATTTGGATTGCTATCTAGCAAGAATGTTACAACTATAAAAGGATATGCTGTTGGTGATCAAAATTTTAGTACGGCAACATTGGTTGCCACTATAGTTGCTACTTAGGATTAGCAGAGAATTCTTTTTTACTCATCTAATATCTTGCTCCCCCCAGTTTGAAGATAATGAAAGGGTTTTGAAGAAATCTGTCCTCTAAAGGCTTGACAGGTCACTGAGGAAGAGTGAGGATTTGGAAGATACGTGCGCAGACCTAAAATACTCTGTATTCTAGGTCTACCTACAAAATCGAGAAAAATCGTAATTTATACGACGTTGACTAGCTTATGAGTTCTTTTTGAAACAAATTCAACCTTGCCCGCAGTCATAGCGAAAAGAGTATGATCCTTTCCCATTCCAACATTTCTGCCAGGACGAATCTTTGTTCCACGTTGACGTATAATGATATTACCAGGAATAACTCCCTGACCATCAGATTTTTTAGCTCCTAGTCTTCTACCGGCCGAGTCACGGCCATTCTTGGAACTACCACCAGCTTTCTTGGTTGCCATAGTCTATACCTTAGTTTTTTACTATATTGAGAATTTTAAGCTCTGTAAGATCTTGTCTGTGACCATTCTTACGACGATAATTTTGACGTCTTTTCTTTTTGAAGATGATAATTTTATCATCTCTGAACTGACTAGTAATTTCCGCAGTAACACTTGCGCCCTTCACCATTGGCGTACCAATAAATGATGCTTTCAAAGAATCACTCATCATAAGAACTTGATCAAGCTCTACCTTACCACCAAGCGGACCTTCGATTTTCTCGACTTTAATCACGCTATCTTTTGCAACTTTATATTGCTTTCCACCCGTCTTTACAACTGCGAACATATCAGCAAATTCTCGTTAAATAATTAAATTAATCTATCGCAGTATATAGGAAAACTCAGCAAAGTCAATGATAAATTCACAATTAAAGTCCAGGGGCGATATTTTTTAATTCCAAACACTGTTTTTACCGGGATTTTGCTCAATGGAATATTGCCAATTAATAAGGGTTTTGAATTGGTAAATGGCTATAATCTAGGGAATTGACGCACATCACTTCTTAAAGATAAGCCACAGGAATAGCCGTCACCGCGCGAGAAAGCGGCACGGGCTTTTCAACAAAGCAGACCACCCCACCATGACCAATTTTTTTACCAAATTTCCCAACCATGTGAAAATGCTTAGATGCTGTTTGCGACGGCGTGGCAGTTTTCTTAAACTCAACAGGATGCAAGCTATCCCCCGTTTCGATAATGAGATCTATCTCTTTTTGATCAAGATCACGATAATAATAAAAATGAGGCGTTTTGCCATTATGCCAATAGCTTTTGAGCAGCTCTGCTATTATATATGTTTCCAAAATAGCGCCCGACATCGCCCCAACCTCCAAAGACTTAGCATCTGGCCATTTTGTTAAATAGCAACATAGCCCCGTATCAAGAAAATAAAGCTTTGGCGCCTTCACCAAGCGTTTAGTTAGGTTATTATGATATGGCTGAAGCAAATAAACCAAACCTGATGTTTCTAAAAGCGAGAGCCATGATTTCGCAGTTTTAACATCAATCGCCACATCTTTGGCTAAATTGGCGTAATTAACTGATTGCCCGGTTCTTGCTGCTACAGAGCATAGGAATCTATAAAAAGTAGTTTCGTCCGTAACGTTCAGAATATTTTTGATATCACGCTGAATGTAAGTTTGAACATAGGAACTATAGAAAACATCTCTAATGTCATTATTCTGAACAACTCTTGGAAAAGAACCGATCCAAATATTTTTATAAATATCCGATAGCTGGTTGGATGTATCTACTTTCTTTGCCTGCTCTAACCATTCAGAAGTCGGCATAAACGGTTTTGCATCATCGCCATACCCATTAAGCTCTGACTGAGAGAGTCCAAGAAGATCAAGGATAGCAATACGCCCAGCAAGAGTTTCACTAACATTTTTCATTAAATGGAATTTTTGCGAACCAGTAAGCCAAAACATGCCGTTCTTTTCTTCTCTATCAACCAAGATCTTAATATAGCTAAATAGCTGCGGCGCATATTGAACCTCATCGATTATTAATGGAGCTTTATAAGTCTGCAAAAAAAGAGCCGGATCAGTTTGCGCAAGTTGACGCGCTTCCATATTATCAAGAGTAACATAGTTGCGTGTTTCATCAGCGCACATCTTAAGCAAAGTAGTTTTCCCTACTTGACGCGGACCCGTTATAAGTAAAACAGGGAATGTTTGTGAAATATCATTAATAAGCTTTGTGCTGGTGCGTTTATACATAATGTCCGTTAATTATGGGAGTCTATTCCATAATAAACGAAGAATAGCTTGCAGGCAAGATAAATCCAGTGAGCATCGTATTTTTCTTGCTAACATATATATTATATTATAACATAGTTATATTAACATATATATTCTGAATAATCGAAGGAAATAATAATGGATTGGTCAACAAGACAGCTGAAAGCAAAACAGTTAGAGAAGCATTTAAAATCTTTATCAAATATTAGATTGCCTGCAACTGGTTGGGTGAAGACTATTAGAGAAACGCTGGGTATGAATGTGCGTCAGCTTGGTCAAAGATGCGAGGTTAGCGGCGAGAGAATTAGCAGAATTGAGGCTGATGAGCTAAATTCTAAACTAACTATGGCTACTTTGGAAAAAGTGGCTAAAGCGATGAATTGTAAATTTGTATATGGTTTTGTTCCAAATGGGGGCATCAAGGATACTATTGAAAAACAGGCTGAGTTCAAAGCAAAGTCTCAATTGCGGAGAGTATCACATAGCATGGCTCTTGAAGATCAGAAAGTTTCAGATTCTGCCATGCGCAATCAAATTAAGATCTTAAAAGAAGATATGTTACAAGGAAATATAAAAAGAATTTGGGAGAAATAATGCTATTCACTTATGCCAAAGGTGCAACCCCTCTATCGCCTGATGAGGTATATAATTTAATACCATCACATCTGATGACTCAAAAGGAGTTAGATGAATGGGAGCAATATAATATTATTAAGGCCGAGACTTGGGCAAGCCAAAGAAAAAGGGCGGATTTTTTATCTACAAAATTTGTAGTGGATTTACACAAGAAAATGTTTAATGAAACTTGGAAATGGGCAGGGAAATTTAGAACAAGGCAAACAAATATAGGAATTGAAGCAATACATATTCCTGTAGAGCTAAAATTACTTTTTGATGATATAGAATTTTGGATTGAGAACGCAACATATCATCCAAGGGAAATCGCAGTTAGATTGCATCATAGGCTGGTTTTTATTCATCCTTTTCCTAATGGAAATGGCAGGTTATCACGATTAGTTGCTGATCTATATATGGATTACCAAGGACAAGCAAGATTTAGTTGGGGTAGTTGCAATTTAACAAGTGACTCTGCAGTAAGGCAAGCATATCTTTCGGCGCTAAGAGAAGCTGATTTAGGAGATTACATGCATTTAATTGAGTTTTCAGATAGCTAAAATAAAAATGAGAAAAATGACTTAATGCTAAATAACTTCATATGTGGCCAGGCTATTTAAGCAAGTAGCGGGTAGTAGCATCATAGTTGCTCTGCTAGCTTGATAGTTTGGTCACTTTTGCGGAAGAGGTTTTGCGGATAAAATTGATAAATTACTTGCATTTTGCTTCAAATTAATTTAACCTGCAAGGCAGCTTATAGACAAAACTAGAGCTTTGAAATGCTGAAACTAATATAAGGTTAAATCCGAGTTTCAGACTAATTTGCCCGCGTGATGGAATGGTAGACATAACAGACTTAAAATCTGTGGAGCGCAAGCTCGTGCCGGTTCAAGTCCGGCCGCGGGTACCATCTTAATGGGTACCATCTTGATGGGTACCACCTCGGTGGGCGCCATCTTGATGGAATTAATCTTCCCAGTAATAATTGGAGATTCATGCTATGTTTATACAAACAGAAGAAACACCAAACCCGAATGCATTAAAATTTCTTCCAGGGGTGGATATTAGCCCGGAGACTCCTGTTTTTTTGAATAGCCCAAAAGAGGCTAAAACCAAGAGCTTGCTTGCTGTTAAGATATTTCAAATTGACGGCGTTGGCGCTGTGTTTTATGGCGCAGATTTTGTCACTGTAACCAAATCAGATGCTGCTGATTGGGGAGTAATTAAGCCGGAAATTCTGCTAACTATCATGGATCATCTGGTTGCTGGGTTTCCGATATTTGACGAGAAGCAAAAGGAAACTCCAAAAGTAAATCTCGACGATATGTCCGACATCGAAAAACAAATCGTGGAGATAATAGAGACCAGAGTTCGTCCTTCCGTTGCCATGGATGGCGGCGATATTGTCTATCAAGGCTTTGAAAATGGAGTGGTATATCTGCAATTACGCGGCGCCTGTTCCGGATGCCCCAGCGCTTCCGTTACTCTGAAAGATGGGATTGAATCTATGCTGCAACATTTTGTTCCCGAGGTAAAATCAGTCGAAGCAGTGGAATCAGCAGACGAGGAAATAACCCCATCCATTCGTGATTGACCAAGGGGTGCAAGTCGTTTTATAGATGCTTCATAGCTTTTAGAAGCTACGTGCACAAATCTTTAAAAATCTAGATTAGAATAGTCCTTTGGCGGGGCAAATCCTGCTACGCGATCTTGCAGAATAGGCTGAAAGGCAGGTCGTGACTTGATGATGGAATACCATTCTTTAATCACTCCCCAGCTATCCCAATTGATCTCGCCAAAATAATCAACAACAGAGAGATGAGACGCTGCCGCAATGTCGGCATAAGAAATCCTGTCTGATACTATATAGGAATTTTTCTTTAAAAGATTAGTCAAAAACACAAAATGCTGATGTAAATTAGATTTGGCAGCCCTAATAAATACACTGCGCGGCTCCCCTGCGCGCATGAGCAGACGAATCATCTTCTCATCTATTAAAATCTTGCTGACTTCGCGGTGGAATTTATCGTTAAACCAGCTGATATATTTTCTGACTTCCGCGCGCTCTAAGGGGGCCTTTGGCATTAGGTAGAAATCCTCGAAACTCTCAGTCATATATTCAATGATGGAATATGTCCCAACCAGCACCCCGCCAGATTCGCCGGGCTCGCCAAGCACCAGTACGGGCAGATTGCTCGCTGGGTTTAGCTCCAGGAACTCCTTGCGCCCTTTCCAGTAATCTTCCTTGCGCATGCTGAATTCTTTATCAAATTCCTTCAAGCAAATGCGCACCTGTCTTGAAAGTGGGCAAACTGGATGGTGATAAATTATATGCATTCTTTAAATATCTCAAAAAACTATAGATAATGTGATGGTCTATAAGCCGGATTTTGTATAACTTGCGTTATTGCAGCTATTTATCTAGGATAAATGTTACCATTTACCTCAAGCGACCTACCCGCGTGATATCTGACTATAGACGGGCCAGTGACTTAAATAAATAAGTCGAATCAACGCCTATTTGGTCTTGCTCCCGATGGGGTTTTCATAAGCGACTTTTGTCACCAAAAGCCCGGTGCGCTCTTACCGCACCATTTCACCCTTACCTCAAATAAAGTTGCCCCTAAATAAGGCGGTATAAATTTCTGCTGCACTATCCCTGAAAGAAACCTTTACGATTCCTCCCGCTGGTCATTACCCAGCACCGTGTCTATATGGAGTCCGGACTTTCCTCGTAGTCACCCTGCATGCAAGGCGAAAACACAGCTGCACAACCACCACAGGCCCATTCTATTGCTTTTCTCCTTACCTGTCAACCAGCTAGTTATTTTTTGAAAAATAAGAGCAAGGTTGACGGAGGGAATATAGAGGGAGCAGGGGAGGGGTGTTGCTAAAAATTTACAAAAACTAAAAAAAATCAATTGACAGATGCGCAGAATTAACACAGAATACAGGGAGAATCAGGGAAAATAGGGAGAGTGTATATGAAAACTCATATTATATGCAAAAACCGCTTAATGCCAGGGTGCTGGAGAGCTTGCCTTGAAAAACTTACCTTAAAAGGCTTGCCTTGAAAGGCTTGCCTTGAAGATGTCACAACATTTGTTAATTCGTACGTTATTGTTTGATTTCAAATTATAAGGGGAAGCTTATGTCTAGTAATATGTGGGGCGCGTGTCCTGGTATAACAATATCCGAAAATCCACAGTCTAAAAGTATGATGGTAACTCTAAACCGTGTTACGCAGATGCAGAGTAGTGATAGATGCCCTCCAGAATTAAGCAGAATACCACAGATAGAATTTGTTATACAAATCTATAAATCTCTCTGGCAAGAGGCATTATCATATGCAGCATATAATGATTTCTCAAGATGGGATGAGTATATGAATCAAGTACAAGGTGATCTACCACACTTCATACTAACTAGTGACGGATTACAATATATTGCTTTAAGAACAGGTCAGGTAAAAATAATTGCACAGTGTATGTGGAACGTTAAAAAATATGGAGATGATGAAACGATTATGTCCCTAGACACCTTTTTGGCAAGAATATTAATGGTTTCAAGCACGAAATATCATGTAAACTTAATCGTAGACGGGTTAAAAATAGCTGATCAAGCCATGCCCAACCATGATTTGTCAACTGATATGTTGCGTGCATTTTGTGACCTAGCGCCGCAGCATGATTCGCCAGAAATTTTACCGAAATTATATACATATGCGTTAAAGAAAGCAGTGAAGTTATATGAATCATCTCACCCTGAAGAGCAAGCAATATTAGATTCAGATGCACTATCTGACGAAACAGGCTCTTTGTTGGGTGGTTTGCTTGATAATCCTGAGTGCGTGTCTGTTGAGCAAACCCTGCTTGGTGACGCAAGTGTCATACTCTCAAATATGCCAGGTAGTAGCTGTGCTATCCAATAACTAGTATTAATTGCTTGCTTATATCATATTACCATTTAATTTAAAACAGATAAACACTATGTCCAGCGCTGGAGAATATAGGCTGCTTAATGCGCAGCTACCTGAGCACACTAATCCAAATGAAGCAGACGTAGAATTGATACAGCCGGGCGATTTTGTTGCTGATCACAATACAAATACCGTAGATGAAGCCCTCTGGGGGCAAGCATTGGCAGAAGCTGCGCGTGGATACCCAGCCAAGTGGAAAAATCTCACTAGAGAATCAGATGGCATAATACCACTACACATGCTGAATGGGCGTAATTTGCCAGGTATCGCCTTAGAAACAAATGATTCATCAATGCTTGCACAGTTTATGCAGAGCCTATGGTTACACGAAGACACTCCAGGTATTATGTCTTTTTCCAGCTTTTTAGAAAAGTTATTGGGAGTTTTAAGCAAAAAAAGCCACATAAACTTGAGTATAGAAGCGGTAAAAATGGCAGATGAGTATAGGCCATATTGCAATTTGCCAGAAAATGTACTAAGCGAACTTAGTAACCTAGAATTAAACCTTACTGACCTAAATATTTCAAAGAAAAACTATGAATATACATTGCAGGAAGCAATAGGGGTATATAAATTATCTTATGCTACAGATGAATTTTTAGCTACATTGACTGAAAGCTTAAGAAACTTTCCAGCGGAATTAGTACAGCTTACTGTCACTTTTACTCATATACATGCGCATGCTGACCAAGCTCTGCTCGGTGCAGCAGAAAGCAGCCTCGACGCTCTAGCAAGCGATTTCATATGCTTCCCTTGTGCTATCTTGTGATCCGGAGAAGCTATGTGCGCAGGCCTAAAATACAGGCTGTTTTAGACCTGCCTGCGTAGCTTCTTAGATTATAACTAATCCTCTATTAGTAAACGTAATTTAGATATTGCTTGATCCAGAAAATCTTTGTTTAATTTGGTGATTTTAGTGGCTCTGCGCTCTTTCCAGTCAAGGCTGCGTATTTGGTCGCATAATATGGCTCCAGAGATTGCTGCAAAATTAAGCTCAACCTCAAATGGATAACCCTTAACTTGACTAGTAATTGGCATAAAAAGAGCTAAATTAGTTTTAGAATTATATTTCCGAGATGATATGACTAAAGCTGGTCTGGTTTTAGTAATTTCACGCCCTTTTTGTGGTTCAAAATTAAGCCAGACTATATCACCACGATCTGGAACATATTTTACTTTTACCATGATTCATTACCAACTCTTTTATCGTCATCAAAAATTTCATGATGACGATTATCGTCATTAATTTTATCTAGCAACATGTCCAGTTCAGAAGAAGATTTAACGATGATTAAATGATCCCTTGCTACGTCTATTTCAACTTGTGAGCCGGAATGTAAATTTAATTTTTGAGATAAAAGCTTTGGAATTCTAATTCCTAGACTATTGCCCCATTTTTGTATTTGAGCCTGCATATCGACACCTCTACTTTGATTGTATAAACAAGTATATACAATTAAAGCTACTTTTTCAAGATAATTTGGAATATTTTAACCCTACCAGCAAAGCTTCTGCCCCTCACCCCGCGCCTCTTCTGGCTAGATGGGTGTAGTTATCATATTTCATCAGATTTTGCTCCAGGGGGAAGCTTTTGCTTGTGACATAATGCTCAAGAAGAGAAATCAGCCCTTGCTTGTGGTTATGGATGTCTGCTTTAGATAGCTCAATTTCTGTGGTTTTAATATATGGAAGGCTGCTATTAATTTTCACGTAGATTAGTTTGGATATCTCTTTATGCCCAATATTAAACCCTCCACCGGACAGAATAATAGCCTCGGTCAATAATTGGGGAGACAGGCCAGAGAGAACATCTTTTTTGGTAGGAACGGCTCCTGTTTTATAGTCCAAGATCACAGCATTCCCTTCCTTGTCGATTTCGATGCGGTCTGCAATGGCGATGAGCCTCACAGGGGTTCCTTTGATATCCAGGGTGATCTGCCCTTTGAGCTCGGTATAGATAGTTGTGATATTCTGGCGCCGCTTCTCGTCCCATTCCACAAATTCGCAGGCAATAGCAGACAGCTTTACTCCCCATGATCTTTTGCTATGCTCTGGGATGGGGGCGGAGCTTAATATGGTTTGGCCGATTTCTTTAAAAGCAAAAGGCTTATCCATTTCGCTTGCATTGTAGTTTTTAGTATATTCTTCTGCCACTTCATGGAAGAAATTGCCAAATTGCGCCAGGTTTGGTTTTTCTTCGATCTCCTCTTCCATGCGCAAATTTAGAATTTTCTTAGCATAGAAATTATAAGGGCTGCGCAAAAGAGTTTCTATGTCCGTTGCAGAGATTTGTTTGGGGAATATCTTGCTTGTCGCATATAGTGAGTTCTCCTGTTGAGCAGCCGTAGACTCTAAAGCCGTAGACTCAAGAGCCGCAGACTCAAGAGCCGCAGACTCAAGAGTCTGCATCTGTGCCTGCGGGGCTTGCATCATGGTTTTACAATTCAGTTTATCTCCCAAAATATGCTTTAACTGCAGAATAAATGGCGAAGGTAGCATCTGCATAGATCCATGTTTGCAAGCTCTAGTCAGTAGCACGCATTTATTCTGCAAATTCAGGTAAAAATCATATAGCGCATTGCCAAATTCTGCTGGTTTGCTGTCTAGTTTTAGCTCTTTTTGCATATGCGCGCTCAGCCATGGGCTGCTATGGATTGGCGCAGGATGCGTGCCTTCATTTAAATCAGCCATGATGATTAAATCATAATTAGCAAGGGCTGCATCATGCGACTTGCATATCGTAATATTTTGGTCGGATGTTGTTTCAGCTAAGCGACCTCCGCTGATGATTTGCTTTAGTAATTCTGGGAAATCGTCGATTTTTTTAAGCGCAAGGCTCCAGTTAATATGTACTATTTCGCTAAGCGAGGCGGCGATATCGGGATTTTGCTTCCAAAGATCTGGGAGCAGCAACTCTACAGATTTAATGACTAGCCGCAAGATAGAGGCGAACTTGTTTGACTTCACCTCAGCAGATAAAGACTCGTGAAGTTTGACAATATATTCTTGTAAATGCTCCTCCCCATGCTGCTTTATTGTTGTTGATATGGACTCTAAACTAGAGCATAGCCTGTCATATTTTCGTATTAGATTTTTCACCTCCTGCGCATTAGTATTATTGACCAAAGGGTGTGATAATATGGCAAAGAAGGTTTTTAAGCTAAACTCGCAGCATAAATGCTCTGCAATCAGCAAGATCAATGACATTGCGTTATGTTTGCCAATATCTGTACCGAGCAAATCATGATAGCGGAGCTGATATTTTGCCAGGAAAGTACAATATTGCTCTTTAGATTGCAGATTAGAGACGATGATTGCAATCCTACTATCCGGATTTTGCTCCAGAGCATCCATGCATTGAGTGGCGATGTAGTTTGCTTCATGGAAGATATTGTCAAATTCCAGATAATCTATCCGTTGTTTTAAGAGCCCGCACGCAGAATCAGTCAGCAATTTATTTAATATTGTCGGCTCCCCCGTGCCAAGAGCAGGGATGGGAGCTTTCTCTTTGTTGATCAGGTGTAGTAATTTGTCTATCTTATACAGAGCATCTTCCGGAGAAAATTTTCGATTCGGTGCGCTATCAGAAGACTCACCAGATGGAGGGAGTATTACGTAACAATTTGGCAATTTCGATGCATCTTGAATGAACTCATCAGTCATCTGGTTAACGCCGGCAATTCCGGCTATCAGCATATTATCCAAAGGTGCTTTTTCGAGCTGTTCTAGCTTCGCACGAAATGTCAGCTTTTGGTAAGAGGCACGCGTGACTTTATGCAATGATTTCATATGAACATACCAATTATCCGAGGCATAGCTTAAAAAATCATATATTGAGTGCCAATGTTCTGGCTGATCGAGAATTGGTATGTTTTTGAGCTCTGCAAGAGTAATATTATTCACCTCAAACTCAAAGAATAAATTAGCAAGCGATGGCGCAAGCAGCAGGCTTTGTGCGGGATCATAGCCAAGCTTCTTATATGAGTGAATAACTTCAGATAATGTGATTTTCTCCTCAAGTTTACTAATTGCTCCTATCTTCTCAGATGGAATCTTGAAAATCTCCTCACTCTCGGCAACAAGCCCTGCAAGGGGGGTGATGGTTGGGAGCATCGTGCTGCCGAGCTTGGTAATAAGCAGTTTTTGCAGATGATTACACAGCAACCCGCTTGGCAGGATTATATTTAATTTCGAAAAATTCCCGGCAAAATTGGCGATCACGAAACGCGCCACCTCCTCTAGGAAATTCTCTTTAGAACTTGATTGGTAAAGCTTCATTGCGCCAACATAAAAAATGAGTAATATACCAGCTTTGCGAGAGAACCTGTAAATATAGCAAATCCTGGCCGCACTCCGCAAAATCCAGCAAATAACATAACAAATTTACCAAAAAATGGTACGGCACTAAGCATCATAATGATAATCAGATAGCGACTTTTTCTTAAATTTGTGATTCTCGATAAATCAGCTTCCTTGGAGTTAAAGGGAATTACGATTTTATAACAAATAATCCCCAGCAGATAATTCACACAGGATACAATAAAAAATGCAGCGCTCGCTATGAGTATCACATGATACGGATTATATGTCCCGAATATCTTCATCGAGGCAGTAACCATCTCAGACGAGGCATTAAACGCAAAATTGCTGACGAGTGTATCGGTAAAAAGTAGGGCGTATATCTCGGGCAAGTCCATAAAACATATTCTATATTTAGTAGTTATGATCGTACTATTATAACAGCATTAAAACATTAGTCCAGATGCGATATTACCACCGATGTTTTATGCGAGGACCCATCCTTTTTAATCTTATCAACAATGTGATATTTCACGACTATCTTATCGCCCAAGATTTTCTTAAAAAATGCGTTGATTTTAGTTTTATCACTCTTTGGCAGATCCCCTTTCAGCCCTTCATGTATTTCAAGATTCAGGTCTATAGTCGTTTGCGCGCTTTGCACGATCTGAAAGCGAGAAATGCTCTTGATTTCTTGCAAATATGAGGTAAGACTATACGGAGATAAATGAGCACCACCACAGCTGGTTAGCAGGATAGATTTTCTGCCATGCAACTCTGAAAGGGCTGGAAACCCCGATCTTTTCGGCTCTATAAGCTTTCCCAGATCGCCCAAGCCGCTATAGCGAATCACCGGCGAGGTGAAGCCAATCAGATCAGTGACTAGCACAGTTCCGAGCGTGTGGAGATGTTTGCCTTTTAAAAATTTATCATTTTCTATTTCAACGATATTTTTCCAACTTACTAGATCAAAATAATCATTATCGCCATATTGATAGCCAATAACCCCCACTTCCGTTGCGCCGTAGCCACCGATGATAGTTGCATTAAATATTGACTTTATATCCCTTCTTAAGTTTTTAAAGATCACTTCTGATGTTAAAACTACATATCTAAGCTCGTCTACTTCTATATTATTTTGCTCAATATAGTGGCATAATAATGACATCGTCGAGGGGTAGGAATATATAGTATCTGGCTGATATTCTTTAAGAATCTCAATGATCTTGGCAGGTTTTGTTTTATACGAGATAGTTTTGATTCTTTTAGAAATAAATGGAATTAGACCAAGCATCCTTTCAACGGAGGACTCTATTGACCTATTGCCAAAATCTAGCATGATTAGAGCTTTATGAATATTAGTGTTATATCTTTTATTGATATAATGCGCACTGCTAAGCAAAACATCATAATCCCATTTGCTCTCACTGCTAGCGACCACTAACTTTTGACCAGTGGAACCTGACGAGCCAATTAAACGCAGATTCTCATGCTCGTTTTTGTTGTTTTTTGCAATTATAGACTTTACATGCAAATGTCTTAGATCTTCTTTGGTTGTGATGGGAATTTTGGAGAGATCATCAAGAGACCTGAATTGATCCGGATGAAACCCCGCCTTATCCCATTTTTCCTGATAGAGCGGAATGTTTTTATAAGCATGCGCTAATATTTTCTTCAGCCTTTTATACTGAAATATTTTAGTCTCCCTTTTATTCATACGGTCGAACTTCAATATTCGGTGAATCGTGCGTATTAATATAATCAAGCTCTTTAGCATAATGAAGCCCTCCCCTTTTATAGATAGCGCAATAAATTACTATTCTTCTTATAATATACTAAACTCATTCTATGCAGGGGAATAACAAAATGTTAAGTTTCAATGGTGATAAATAAAAAACAGGATAGTTTTTGCAACTAATGCGCGCTAGTTTTTAAGTTCCTTTATTTCTTCAATAGATAATTTAGAGATTTTCGATATAAGGCTAATATCTAAGCCCTGTGCAAGCATGGTTTTCGCTATTTCTATTTTTTCAAGTTTTCTGCCTTCATCTCGGCCTTTTTCCAGAGCGGCTGTCAGCGTATCTTCTTTATTGACGGACTCCTTCAGATATTTGTAATATTGATTACGCTCTTCATCATCCATTTTTAGTACGCTGAGGCGCTCAGCCACTTTTGCCATATACGGAGATTTGAAATCTTTCTTCACTTCAGCATTTTTCATCACATATAACCATTCATCGATCTCTTGATTTATTTGATCATCAAATCTTGGTATTGAGATGAAAAAATACTCCGGGAATACATTATGATTCTCAAAAGTCACCATGCCCTGATTCATAATACGTAAGTCAATCGGATGTGCTGTGTCTACTTCATGAATAACGGTTTTGCCATGATAAATCGGTTTTTGCATTTCCTCGTTCTCGAAATATAGCAAGCTTATATGAAATATTTTCTTGATCTTGGTGTAATCTTGACTGACAGATAAATTATCTGCAATCAGTCTTGACGAGTTGAAGCATGCTTTATGCATGAAGTTTGGAGTGAATGCGCGTTCGATCTCTACAATATACTTATTTCCGTCAGTATCCTCAACAACCAAATCAGCAATGCTTCTCTTGAAATCTGCTTTTTCTTTGTTGCTTTCGCTCTCAAGCAGGGCTGTGATCTTCACGGGCTTGTAATTCTCTGCTGCAAAAAGTGCAGAGATAAAACCCTCTATTATCTCGTAACCCTCTTTGTTTTTGAGGAGGAATTTAATGGCGTAGTCAAAGCTAATTAGCGGCTTGTTGAACATTTTAATCAATCTCGTTTTCTTGAATTATATCGTGTAGCCCGCACTGCACACCGTATGATGATACCATTAATAGCAAAGTCGTGCAACCGGATAATCGAGAAAATATCAATCTATTTGCCCCTTTAGCCATTGCTGCGCTGCGCTGGATAATAACGGTGATACATGATGGTTAATTTCTTGATAATATGATTTAAGATACAGCTTTTCTGCATCTGTGAGCATGTTCTCATCAATCAATTCCTTGGCATAGGGCACTAATGTTAGCATCTTAAATTTCAAGAAATGAGCATGCTCAGATTTTGTTACATACATCATATTTTCAATGCGAATGCCAAATGCGCCGGGAACGTAATATCCAGGTTCATTAGACAGCACCATGCCGGCCTCTAGAGCGGTTTTCGTGCTGAACAGGCTGATGCTTTGAGGTGGCTCGTGAACGCTGAGGAAGCTTCCAACCCCGTGCCCCGTTCCATGCGGATAGTCACGCCCATCATTCCATAGATATTGACGAGCTAATATGTCCAAATTCGCGCCTGTGATGACTTTTTCTGGGAAAGTCGCTTGCCCGAGCGCTATGTGTCCTTTTAAAACTTTCGTATAATATTTTATATGTTCTGCTGATGGTTTTTCACCAATTGCTACAGTCCTTGTGATGTCGGTGGTTGCTCCCATATATTGCCCACCAGAATCGATGAGTAATAATCCGCTTTCCTCGAGCTTCTTAGCAGATCCAGCTTGCGCTCTGTAATGTATGATGGCTCCATTTTCTCGGTAGCCGCAGATTGTTGGGAAACTATCAAAAACATAACCTTCTCTGGCGGCGCGAAGCTCTGTTAGTTTTTCAGAAATATCATATTCGGTAAGATCACTGACATCCCCGCTTGCAAGAAAAGATAATATTTCACATACCGCAACCGCATCCTGAACATGGCCTTGCTGCATATGCATGATCTCTGTGTCGTTCTTGCAGGCCTTCCAAAGCAGGCACGGGTTTTTAACTTGCTTATATTTTTGAGCCATGATCAACTCCGCAATGTAAGATGAGCATGTATTTACGTCAAATAATATCAGCCCGCTTGTTTGCTTGAGCGTATCTCCAAACTCACTCTCATCAAGGATGGTAACATCTGGCCGGAGGAGTTCGGAGTCGAGTCTGCCCGCATCTGTGAATAAATACAGATTCTCCATTGTAATAATCGCATTTGCAAGCAATAGGGGGGAAAATTCAATATCATGCGCCCTGATATTCAGTAGCCAGCACACAGAATCAGGATCCGTTATCACGAGTGAGGCTGCGTCGTTTTCCTGCAGAAATTCGCGACATTGGCTTATCTTATCCTCATAATCCGCCCCCGCATATTTAGTAGGATAATCATAAATCTTGGAGCTTGGTTTTGCTGGTTGATCTGCCCATTGCTGGTCGATCAAATTCTCCTCATATGGTTTGGTGCTAATACTGTTGAAGCTTTGCAAAGCCCGCATTGTGAGTAATTTAGGATCATAAGCTACTATGCAGTCAGATTCCAAATAATCCTCCCATGGGAAATTTGCTAGAAGCTTTTGGTCGAATACTTCAAATAATTTATCATCAAGCTGGGTGAAGGCTTGCTCAATATATCTTCCATCAGTGAAAAATAATACAGTATCTGCCAAGATCATAGCCAGCCCGTTTGACCCTGTAAAACCCGTTATATATTCCAACCTTTTGGCAAATGAGGGCGTAAATTCGCTCAAATATTCATCAACTGACGGCACTATATACCCGCCAAATCCATGTTTATTTAGCTGCTCTCTAAGTAATCCTAGCTTTTTCTCAATCATTTATTTGCTCCAAATTTATTTGTTCCAAATTTATTTGTTCCAAACTTGTTTGTTCCAAACTTGTTTGTTCCAAACTTGTTTGCTTAGCTCCTAATTTACTTGGCCCCTAATTTATTTACCAGTAACTTTATTTGCTCTCATTTACCATCTGCACCCATTCTTCCTCAGAGATAACCTTAACTCCCAATTCCTGAGCCTTCTTCAGTTTGCTGCCAGCTTTTTCGCCGGCGATTAGCAAATTCGTGCTGCCAGAGACTGCGCTTGCGACTTTTGCTCCGAGTTTCTCTGCTTGAGATTTTGCCTCACGCCGGGAGAGCGTGCTCAAACTGCCTGTGAATATCACATTTTGTCCAGAGAGCACCCCGCCAGCAGCTCTTTCTTGGTAATTACTCACCTTAAGAATCTCAGACAGCTCTTTAAGAGTCGAGATATTTTGTTCGCATTCAAAAAAGTTGCCAATCTCAATGAGGATTTTATGCCCAAGCCCATCCAGATTATCCAGTAGCTCGAAAGTCGCTTTATCAGCGCTTGCTAGCTTGACCATCGATTCAACAAATTTTTCCAGTGAGATAAACTCCTTCGCCAGGATCTTGGCGTTGCTCACACCAACATGCCTAATCCCGAGCGCATAAATAAAGCGAGCAAGGGGCACTTGCTTGGATTTTGTGATATTTGCAAATAATTTATCAACAGATTTTGCCCCCCATCCATCCATATTTTCGATCTTGCTTAAAGAAGCCGTATTTACAGGTTCAAGGCGAAATATATCTGCTGGGTTTTTGATCAAGGAACGCTCCAGGAAGAACTCAACTTGCTTTTTCCCCAGACCGTCAATATTCATAGCATCTTTCGAGACAAAATGCTTGATCGACTCACTAAGCTGTTTCGGGCAATTTAGGCCATTATCACAGCGGATAATCACATCAATTGGGTCGATATGTGGCTTTGAACCGCATGACGGGCAAGCCTCAGGAAGGGTGAATTTCAGAGCCTCAGATGGTCTCTTATCTTTGTTAATGCCAGAGATTTTAGGAATAACATCACCGGCGCGATGCAGCAAGACGGTATCCCCAATTCGGATGTCCAGCCGCTCAATCTCCTGGAAATTATGCAAAGTCGCTCTTGAGACATTCACCCCGCCAACATTGATCGTTTCAAGTTCCGCAACAGGAGTCAGCGCCCCCGTCCTTCCAACTTGGATGGTTATATCCAGTAATTTCGTTTCTGCGATAATAGCCGGGAATTTGTGGGAGATCGCAAAACGCGGACTCCTTGCCACGAAACCTAGCCTTTCTTGCAGGGCAAAATCGTTGACTTTATAGACTATTCCATCAATTTCATATGGTAATTTTTCGCGTTCCTTTAGTAACTCATTATAAAATTTAAAAATCTCCTCCATATTTTCAGCAAGCGCCCCTCGTGGGTTCGTTCGGAATCCAAACTTAGTCAGCGCATCCAGCAACTCTTCCTGAGTGCCTGCAAATTTCTCGCTTGCGCCACCGATCGCATAGGCGAAATATTTCAGCGGTCGGCTGGCGGTCACACCATAATCCAGCAGACGCAAAGAACCAGCTGCTGCATTTCTGGGATTTGCGAATTTGGTTTTATTATTTGCTTCTCGCTCTAAATTTAGCTCCTCCATATCGCTCTTATCAATATAGATCTCCCCCCGAACCTCCAGCAGGTCAGGTGCATCTGGTATAATATTCGGAAGCCCGGCAATGCTTTTGATATTTTGAGTAATATCCTCACCAACATACCCATCCCCCCTGGTGGCACCGATCGATAGCTTGCCTTTTTCATAAGTAGCTGAGAAAGAAACGCCGTCTATTTTAGGCTCACAGAAGATAGGGAGAAAATCCTCCTGGCCGAGAAAGCGCTTGATCTTGCCTATAAAATCGCTGATATCTTCCTCCGAAAAACCATTGCCTAGTGAGAGCATCGGCTGTATGTGCGTATGTTTTTCGAATTTCTCCTGCAAAGTGCTGCCGACTGTTTGAGTCGGACTGTCGGGCTTTAGTAGTTTGGAGAATTTTTCCTCAAGGGTTTTTAAACGGTGAAAGAGTTGGTCATATTCCGCATCAGAAATAGTCGGAGCATCCTCCATGTAATATTCCTTGTTATATTCCCTTAGCTTGCTGGAAAGCTCTTTAATTTCCGTTCTAGCATCACCCTTTGAAAGCTCCTCAGGTTCTATCTTTGCAGTATTATTCATAGAATTCATCATATTATGTCCAACCCTATATCCACTGCCGGGGCGGAATGGGTTATTTTGCCAACAGAAATCATATCTACCCCCGTTTGTGCTAGCGCTTCCACGGTTTCCAAGGAAACATTGCCCGATGCCTCGATAATGGTCCGGTCTTGGATGATTTCAATAGCTTCTCTGATTTGCTCCAGCGACATATTATCTAGCATGATAATGTCTGCGCCTTCGCTTGCTGCAATCCTCACCTGTTCTAGAGTGTCGCACTCAATTTCTATTTTAGTATAATGCGGCTGGTTTTGCTTCGCTTTTTGTAGAGCTATTTGAATTCCTCCGCAAATCGCTATGTGATTATCCTTAATCAAGATGCTGCTATCCAAGCAAAGCCTATGATTATGACCACCACCGCATGTGACTGCATATTTCTGCAATTGCCTATGTAGTGGAGTAGTTTTTCTAGTATCAAAGATTTTAGCTTTAGTATTGTGTGTTTTTTTTACAAAAGCCTCAGTTAAAGTGGATATGCCAGACAAATGCTGCAAATAGTTCAAACATACGCGCTCCAACATCAGAACCTCACGGGCAAGACCGGTGCCGGATATTATTACATCACCGGGATGGGCGCACTGTGAATCGTTGATGTGTATCTTATATTCTATGGAAGAATATTCATCAAAATAATATTGCACAATGGCAGCGCCGCATACTACCAGCTCTTGCCGCGCCTTGATTTCAAACTTGATGCGAGCATCTTTATCAATGACAGAATTTGACGTAATATCTCCCTTGATTCCATAATCTTCTTGCAAAGCTTTGTCTAAGGAGTCTTTTAGTAATTTTTTTTGTAGTTGCATAATAATCTCATCTGTGGCAGGTTATCGTTCTTGTAAATATATACTATTATTTTTTTTCTGGTAGTTATTTGCTAAGATTGATATTAATTTACTACCCTTTTAATTTAAAGAACTTGAATAAAGATGCACTGGAGTGACATAGAAGATATAGCCTCAAAGCTTGAGGAATCATATGCTGAAGAAGAAATACCTGAATATAACCTTCCCTATTTGCAGGAAATGGTTCTCTCATTAGCTGGTTTCGATGACCACGAAGTAGAAGTGAGTGATATCACATTAAAACAAACTCTCGAATGCTGGATTGATATCAGGAATGGTATAAACTAGGCTAGACCTGACTCAGAATCTATGCGCGTAGCTTATTGATAAGGGCTCGCAACAATCTGTATATTGAAGTACCATATAAGGTATTTTTGCACAATATTCAAGATTTTACTAGATTTTATTTTTCAAAGGGAGTATAACAACTCAGAAAGCTGGCTTGGTGCCAGAATATCTCATGGAGAATTAGGAATGGATAAAGAAAGAGCGCTTCAAGCTGCACTCAGCCAAATTGAAAAGAATTTCGGCAAGGGGTCAGTGATGAAGCTTGGTCAACGTCAGGATATGAACATCGAATCAATCCCAACAGGCTCTGTGGGTCTTGACATTGCCCTTGGAATTGGCGGCTTGCCAAAAGGCAGGGTGGTCGAGATTTTTGGCCCTGAAAGTTCTGGTAAAACCACATTAACCTTGCACGCAATTGCTGAGGCTCAAAAACAAGGTGGAGTGTGCGCATTTATTGATGCAGAGCATGCTCTTGATCCGGTTTATGCCAAGAAGCTTGGTGTAAATATTGATAATTTGATTATTTCTCAACCAGATAATGGCGAGCAAGCTTTAGAAATTGCTGACACATTAGTCCGCTCTGGCGCGCTATCTCTGCTAGTGATCGATAGTGTTGCGGCTTTAGTGCCAAAAGCAGAAATCGACGGTGAGATGGGCGACTCCCACATGGGGCTGCAAGCAAGGCTTATGAGTCAGGCGCTTAGAAAACTTACTGCGTCAATTTCCAAAACTAATTGTACTATTATCTTTATTAATCAGATCCGCATGAAAATCGGCGTGATGTTTGGCAATCCGGAAACCACAACTGGTGGCAATGCGCTGAAATTCTACGCATCAGTAAGGCTTGATATCAGACGTATTGGCGCTATTAAGGATAAAGATGAGATTGTTGGGAATCAAACCCGGGTGAAAGTCGTGAAAAACAAAGTTTCCCCACCATTCAAAATAGTTGAGTTTGATATTATTTATGGGCGTGGCATATCCAAAGAAGGCGAGCTGATTGATCTTGGTGTAAAGCATGATTTCGTAGAAAAAGCAGGTGCCTGGTTCTCATATGGTGAGATTAGAATTGGCCAAGGGCGCGAGAATGCAAAGAAATATATGATTGATCATCCGGATGTTGCGAGCGAACTTGAGGAAAAAATAAAAACTAAATTGCTCAAACCCGAGGGCGATGGTGAAACCAAAGAGGTCGAAGCATAATTTCACATAGTTTTTATACAAACATATAGTAAGAGAGGCTGTAGATGACAAATTTAGAAGGGCAGAATGTTTTTATAACAGGTGCTAGTGGCGGAATTGGTAGTGCTATTACTAAACAAATGCATGCTCTTGGGGCTCATGTATATATTAGTGGTAGTAACATAGAAAAGCTCGAAGCTCTTGGCACGGAACTTGGTGATAATTACACTATAAAGCAATGTAATCTTGCAGATGCTGCGCTCTGCGGCAGTTTGTTTGATGATATTGAAAAACTCGATGTGCTCGTCTGCAATGCCGGGATCACCAGAGATACACTGGCAATCAGGATGTCTGATGAGAAATTCAGCGAGGTGATTGATATTAATTTAAAAGCTAATTTCATCTTAAACAGAGCGGCGATTAAGAAAATGATGCGCGCTCGCTATGGTCGTATTATCAATATATCGTCTGTGGTGGCAACATCAGGCAACCCAGGGCAGGCAAATTACTGCGCCTCAAAGGCTGGTTTGATTGGTATGAGCAAATCACTAGCGATAGAAGTGGCAAGCAGGGGGATTACGATTAATGTTGTTTCTCCTGGCTTTATCGAGTCCAGCATGACGGATATCCTGCCAGATGCTGTAAAAGATGCGATTATGCAGAAGATTCCCTTGAAAACTCTCGGGAAACCTGAAGATATTGCAAATGCAGTAACATTCCTAGCAAGCCCTTTATCTTCCTATGTTACAGGACAGACTATCCATGTTAATGGCGGTATGTTGATGGTTTAAATACTTTTTACCTAGCAAAAGATTTTTTTTTATGGTAAAAGGATGGGGCAAGAAAAATTTTGCTATAAATTGAAATTTTTTGAGAACGAAATTAATAATAGGTTTGACAATGAATGATATTGAACAAAAAGTTATAAATACAATTGCTGAGACTCTTAAAATGGGTGAGGAAGAAATCTCCCTTGAGTCCAAGCTTGCAGACGATTTAGGCGCCGATAGCCTGGATGCTGTGGAAATTATGATGGCAATTGAAGCTAAATTCGATACTGAAATTTCTGATGAAGATGCCTCTAAAATGGCAACTACTAAGGATATAGTCGAGCACATCAAGAAAAACCTCAATCAATAGAACCAATATGAGCATTCGCATCCTTAATGTGGGGAGAGTTTAGAGCATGACATCTAGAAGAGTAGTGATAACTGGCATTGGCATAGTTTCCTCGGTTGGTTTGAATGCGAATAGCAGCTGGTCTAACATATTGGCAGGCAAAAGCGGGGTGAAACTACTCACGGGGTTTGACTCGGATTTTGATATAAATAAACTATCATGCAAAATTGCCTCAACAGTTCCTGACTTTAACCCTGAGGACTACATCCCTCCGCGTGATGTTCGCAAAATGGATAGGTTCATTCATTTTGGTATAGCAGCCGCAAACGAGGCCATCAAAGATAGCGGCTGGGCTCCCAAAGATCAAGAAGGCAAAGACCGTACGGGTGTTATGGTCGGCTCTGGCATTGGCGGATTTGGCACAGTTGAGAACACGGCAGCCTCTCTTCATACTGCAGAGCGCGTTCGGGTTAGTCCATATTTCATACCATCTGCCTTAATCAATTTACTCTCTGGTCATATTTCAATCAATCACGGTTTCACAGGACCCAACAGCGCTGTTGTGACTGCTTGTTCTACGGGCGCTCATGCTATAGGCGATGCGGCTAGAATGATCAAATATGGTGATGCTGATGTTATGATTGCTGGCGGCGCAGAAGCGACCGTCACACCACTGGGCATTGCGGGCTTTGCAGCCGCGCGCACACTTGCGACTGGTTTTAACGATAACCCAACAGAGGCTTCCAGACCATGGGACAAGGACCATGCCGGTTTCGTCATGGGCGAGGGAGCAGGGATAGTTGTATTGGAAGAATATCAACATGCTGTTGACCGAGGCGCCAAAATTTACGCCGAAATTGCTGGTTATGGTTTAACTGGCGACGCACACCACATCACAGCGCCAAGCGGCCGGGGTGCGTATAGGGCAATGGAGAATGCATTGAAGGATGCTAAAATAAACTCAAGCCAGGTTGACTACATCAATGCGCATGGAACATCCACACCAGTTGGGGATGGCATTGAGGTTAAGACTGTGCAAAGACTATTTGAGGGAAATAAATCAGTAAAAATGTCTTCCACAAAATCTGCCATCGGGCATTTGCTTGGCGCAGCTGGAAGCGTGGAGGCGATATTCACAGCTCTTGCCATTCGTGATCAAATCGCACCGCCAACATTGAATCTTCACAATCCAATTCCAGAGGCGACTATGAATCTTGTGCCGCTAGTTGCTCAGGAAACAAAAATCGATTATGCTTTGTCGAATTCTTTTGGCTTTGGTGGAACAAATGCAAGTCTGGTACTACGCAAGATATAGGTAGTTGCTTTTGTTCGTTTAGGCATGCGGGCGTAGTTTCTTACAAAACTCATTACTACCTTGCAATTTGTAATCATGCGTCCTAATTTGCAAGGATAATGGATAAAAAATCTCTAAAAATATAGAATATTCTAGGCCTGCCCGCGAAGCTATATAATAGATGAGCGTTTATATATACGCCAATGTATTATAAAGAAGAAGAAACCAGTAAGAAACCAGGTGAAGCTTGAGATTAAGCTACTTATGGCTGAGTTTTGCCGATTCTCAATATAATTATCTCGTGCTAGTAATCTTTCGGTTTGAATTTCTTCAGTGGTAAGATTTGCAGGAAAATCATTGTCCTTGCCATTACTTGATTTTTTATAACTTATATATTTTTCATTTGTAACAAAGTTATTCAAATGACTTTTATATGTATATTTAGTCAATGTTAAATCAGTTAGATTATTTAACATCAGTCCTGATGTAATCATTATAACTATGCAAGCAATTAAACAGACTGCTAAACTATATAATTGTAGTGGGTTTTTTAACATGGGGGTCTCTTTGTATAATTAAATCAAAGCATACCTATCAGGTCTATGCTACCCTCCGCAAGGAATGCAATTCGAATAGTAGTATTTGTTGGCATAGTTGTCAATACCATCCGGTGATAGATTCAATAGCTCAGTATTTTAGGTCTACGGACGTAGCTTCTAATACTACAGTTGTAATTCATATTAATGATATAAAAAAGAGATGATTAGTTATTAGATCAGGTCATATTAGGGTAATATTGGCACCAAAAATACCAAATCATTGTAAAATTCTATCGTTATAAAAGGAAAAAATCTTCCTATGAATTGAACTACAACTGTAGTACTAAGGATGCTCGTCAGGATACACGCCCCATAAGGCTTTTCTAGATATCCAGCCTTTATGTGACTTACAATCTATCTTGCACCAGTCTTTTTTGCATTTTTGCAGAACACATCTGATATTTTGCTCTAAATATACAACTATTTTTTTATATTCCGCAATCCCTTCCAAAAGGGGGCTGGTGCCCTTTGCTGTGACTACAACGGATCTCTTGCCAGAAAGCACGCTGGAATGCACCCAGCCGCCTTCGCTTGCGATGTCGCGGATCTTACGCCAATGGCCATATTCAGCGACGATCTCCACGGGTTCGCCCTTTTTCACAAACACCCATTCTATCGGGCAATCGCTGGCAGGGCCGGTTCTTGCATTGACTTCGTTAAATTTGATAGCAGCAAATCTTGGAACGGGTAATTGTTTGGCAGCATTGGCATTTGAGGCAATAATAAACGCCAAGCAGCAAAACAGCATTGTCAAAGCGGGGCGCAAAAGAATAGCGCAAAACTGCAGGCGGAGGTGCAAGAGCTTACCTGCAAGGCGAGGGGAACACAGGAGCCCGCTCGCAAGAAGCGGCAGGCTCGCAATATTATTCATCCTCCTCCGTCTCGAGCAGAGTATCCTCACGCTTTGCAGCTACGTAATTTCCTGCTCTGAATTGCCCTTTGACTCGGTTGATTTCATATTCACTAACACCGATGGATTTCAGCACAGCTCCACCAAGCTGCAAGCCAGTTTCATAATCTTGAGGGATGATAGTATTAACCCCAATCGCATAGAGTTCCGCAGAGTTCTTCAGATTCTTCAATCTCACAATCATTTCTAAATCGGTGAATTTCTTATGAATAATCGTGCTGATTTTTTTCACCATGGACTCATTATTTATCGTAATAACAAATGTCAAAGCTCTGTCTGCTCCAATAGCTTTTAATGTTCTGATTTTGGTCGCATCCCCTTTAAACACAGGCAGTCCATTGGCGGTCTCTTCTTTTACTAGATCATCGCTAGTATCGAGTGCTATATAATTTATCCCTTCCGCATCAAGCACGCTGGCCACCATCTTTCCGACCTGGCCAAAACCGGCAATAATCACGTGATTAGTCAAGTCCTGAGCCCCAAATTCAAGGATTTGGTCGGGCGTTCTGCCTCGCTTTCTCTCAAAATTTTCTGCAAATTTTTGGCCAATTGAAGCAAGCGCCGGTGTGAGTGCCATGGAAAATGTGACCACTAACAATAAGGTAGTTGCAACAGAAGGATCAAGTACGCCATAATCCTTACCAAGGCCAAACAAGATAAACGCAAACTCACCACCTTGCGACATAAGCAAACCAGCATGAACAGAAACGCCTATATTAAAGCCGAATAAAATACAAAGCGCCGTGACAATAATCGCCTTCAGAACTATCAATGCCAGCGCCAAGCTGACTATAGTAGTAATATTATTATATATCTCCATGACGTCGATATTCATTCCAACGCTCATGAAAAACAAACCAAGCAGAAGGCTTTTGAACGGATGTATGCTTTCTTCTGCCTTGCCCCTGAAATCCGTTTCCGCAACCAATATACCAGACACAAACGCGCCAAGTGCGAGTGATAGCCCGAAATGCTCTGTTCCCCATGATGCTGTTAAAACAACCAGCAAAGTTATCGCAATTGGAAGCTCTCCACCTTCGCTATTTTCTGGAACCAAAAATGAGAAAAGTGGACGCAATAATACTCGTCCTGCGATAAAGATTATCACCAAAGCAACAAAGGCTTTCAGCATGGAATTACCCACGATATAAGGCAAAGAGCCGGTCACTTCAGAACTTCCGCCAAGTATAGGCACAATCACAAGCAACGGCACAACGACAAAATCTTGCAAAAGAAGTATCGCCAGAGCCACCCGCCCTATTTGCGTCGATTTATTCTTCGTTTCCGCCACAACCTGCATCACAATCGCGGTGGAAGAAAGAGCTAGCCCGCCGGAAATAATGATCGCAGCATTATAGTCATTAGTAAGCAATATCACTATCCCAGCAATAATGGCACTGGTGATCAGAACTTGCAGTGACCCAAGGCCGAACACATAGCGCCGCATCGCCTTTAGCCTTTCTATGGAAAGCTCCAGCCCAATCGCAAATAACAAAAACACCACCCCAAGCTCCGCAAGGAGACTCGTTTGTGCATATGTCACAACGCGCATCCCATTATCACCAATAATAGCGCCAGCTACAAGATAGCCCAGCACAGGGCTGAGATTTAGTTTTCTGAAAATTGCAACAATGAATACTGCTGATGCAAGTAATACAATCACTGTGACTAGTGGGTGGATATCCATAATTCCTTTTTTTTATACGTTTAAAATATATATTTACTTATCCGTCTGATCCGCTCGAGGCATCTGAGTTTCTTCTTTTCCAAAGAGCTTCAAGTTTTAGTTGCTCTCTAGTTTCCGGGTGGAACAAATGCACGACCACGTCGCCAGCATCAATCAAAACCCAGTCAGAACCCTCTGCCCCTTCAAAATTAGCATTCAAATTCATCTCATGCTTTAATTGAAGCGTAACATGCTCTGCAATTGCTCTTATGTTTTTTACGGATCTACCGCTGGCGAAAATCATATAATCTGCAAAAGGCACGGCCACGTTAAGTTCCATGCACTCAATTTGCGTTGCTTTTTTTCCCTTTAAGCATTCTAATATAAAATCCTTTAAATTTTCTGTGTCTTCTTTCATTTTTCTTTTAAGCTCTTAATTTTGTTCTAATTTGTGTTGATGAAATGTCGCATAGCGCATCCCTGGCTATTATTATAGCCTTTCTTTCATTTTTGGCAACCATTGCTTTGCCCATAAGCCCAATTGACTGAAGGTTTACTAGTCTTTTTTGTACCAGGCGGTCAAAAACCATGACGTTGCACAACTCAAGGATATCTTGAGCCCTGTACCATTTACGAAAATTCATCGCATTATCTATCCCCATTAGCCATGAAAATCTTACTGTGGGAAAATATTGCGTAAGTTTATTCAGCGAATCATAGCTATATCTAGTCTTCAGATCATGCTCCGCGCTCGAGACAATAATCCGGGGATTTGTGACGATCTTTTGCGCATCGCAGCCCCTTGCAAATATATCCCGCTTATTTGTTTGTTTGAAGGGGTTTTGGTTTGCTACGAGCCAAATTACATAGTCAAAATTATAATATTTCAGCGCTAGATTAGAAATCATCAAATGCCCCTTATGCGCCGGGTCAAACGTGCCACCCAAAATACCTACTTTCAAAGATGCATGGCGCATAAAACTCAAACCTTGCAAATTAGTGATATTTTGTGTAAGTTTCATAAGTATAAAAATATATTCAAAATTTAATATGGCTATTTCAGAAACCAAGCTTAAAACTATATTACAACAAAATTTTCCTAATGCAAAAGTAAAAATTACTGATCTTGCAGGAGATCAAGACCATTATGCCCTTGATATCAGCTGCCAGTCCTTTGAAGGCCTGACTCTCATGCAGCAACATAAGCTAGTGAAAAAAGCTCTGGCAGAAGTGCTGCTGAGCGGAGAATTGCACGCTATTAGCATCAAAACTCGGAGTGATGTTTAAGAAATTCGGGGTTTTGAGCAGTTTAGATTTTTGAGAAATTTGGATTTCCTTTTTTCTTCTCGGCTATTTACGCCTAGATTTTCGTTTCTTTCTGTCAGCTAGTTTCATCTTTCTTGTCTTAATCCCCCCTTTTCTTTTGATGGTATTATGTTTAACACCAAAATGCTTGTCCAGCAATTGCACCATCTTTCTGTTACGAATAGTCCCATTCTTCCGGCCAGTTACTATACCAACCAGGCTTTTATTCCCTCTGGTTGCGGTGGTTATTAAATTACACCCAGCTGGAGTGTGAAAACCAGTCTTCAGCCCTTCCGCGCCAGGGTAGGTTGCTGTTAGTTTATTGTGCCCTTTAATCCTCTTCCCTTCAAATCTAAAGCTAGTTTTGCTAAAAAAGGCACGGTAATATTTCGGAAAATCTCGTTTTATTGCGATGGAAAGCTTGGCAAGATCCACGGCAGTAGTGACTTGTTTTGGGTCATGCCAGCCAGAAGCATTGGTAAAAGTTGTGTCTTTCATGCCGAGTTGACGCGCTCTGATGGTCATCAAACGGGCAAATTTCCTCTCAGAACCGGCGATATTTTCGGCCACTACCCTTGCCGCATCATTTGCGGATTTCACGATAAGCCCAAGCACAGCATCACGCACAGAAATTTTCCGACCTGGTTTTAAATATAGTTTCAACGGTCTGGCTTTGGTTGCATATTTCGAAACATAAAGCTTCTGATTCAGCTTAAGCCGGCCACTTTCAAGGGATTCAAAGATCAAATAAACAGTCATAACTTTCACAAGCGATGCTGGATATATCTTCTTCCTTGCGTTTCGTGAGTGCAAAATCCGTCCAGATTTGCCATCTACAACAAGGCTAGTTTTAGTTGGAGCGGGAATGATTTTCTCACGTCTTTTCCGAGCATCAGCCTCTGTTGCTGAGAGTATAACACTCACGAGCAACAAAAACATCGTTGCCAAAGACACTCTTTTTAACATAAATCTTCCCTAAGGACTAAAAGATGAATATATCACCTTGCTCAGTGTATCACAAAAAAGTTAACTCTGGCAAGTGCTAAGAAACTATATGCACGGCTTAAGAAGATGTAGGCGGCCTTAAGAAGCTATGTTTGTTGGCTGATCTTATGCCGCTTTTTTTCGATCTTTTTCCATCTATTTTTTGAATTAAATTTTCCACCTTTTTAATGTAGCTTTCTCTGATCTATCCTTCATACCCCGTCGGAAATTCTTTACAAAAATTAATTTTCATTGTAAATGCGCAACTTATGTAGTATAATGATGGTTCGAATAAATATAATATGTTAGCAAATTTGCCCCAGCCGAAACATATCAAGTGCAGCATAGAAAGCTTAGTTTTTAAGACCGGCATAGGTTTGACTAACAGCATATATATAGAATAATGGTAGGATAATATGACTCATAGCAAAGTAGCACAAATAGCATTATTAACAATATTATTTGTATATTCTTGTGTAGCTAGTGCAGAAATACCTGGCTTACTAGATACAGAGGTAAGTAATGGTTTAAGTGTCGAAGGTGACATTTTTGATTTTGAGAGGCGTGGTTCTGACGACGATGATTCTGACGACTATGATTTTAGTGATGATGATTTTGATGATGGTTTTTACCATACTAATAGTAATCCGCCAGCATTGCCATTGCATCAAGGTAATTGGAATACTTGGCGTGGTATCCTGAATTTCGAAGGCGATATATTTCGATTTGAAGAATCTAGTTTTAGAGATAACGACAATAGTGATTATGATAATATTCAAGTTGCCGCAGGACAAACTCTTCAAGTAGTGTATGATGAAAATCTAGGTATTGGCTATGGTATTGCAGAAGATGTAAACCTAAAGCCAAATAATATCAAAGGTCGTCTTCACAGACTTGTGGATTTAAGAACAGGAACGAGAGGCGTACCAAGAATAGGAACAAGGGGCATCCAAGGCGCAGGAAATATTATATTTGAAGGGAAGAATAGAGCTAATTGTTGGCTCGGATCACAAGAACAATCTTTAGGATTCATAGAAACACGAGGTGACACAAGCTTTGTAGACGAGATTTATGCTCAGCATATGAGTTTTATAGGCAGAACTACGATGTATTCAAGAGATATCAATACTAGCAGTATTGTTTTAAAAAATGCCGAGGCAGCTTTTCTTCGAGGTGCTTATAACCCTATTGAAATTACTGGCATTGGTAATGTTATATATCTAAGGGGTAGTAGATTAGGGAAAATAATTATACAATCAACACGTGGGGATTTTGTTGAAAATACGATAAGTAAGGATAATAACCTCTCCTCTTCTGGAACTCTATATTTGATCGCTGAAACTGGGAAAGAAACATATGAAATGACTGATAATATCATAGTTAGTGACTATCAAACGCTAGGAGAAGGAACTGTGATACTTAATAATAATGGATATAGTTTAACCATTAGAGGTAACGACCTTGCGCCTCTGCTTGTAGACCATAAATCTGTATCTATTTCAGCCCATGGCAACACGAGTCAAAACATCTTTCAAACTACGTCACAAGAATTAGCTAAAGAGCCATCAAAAGAACCTACATATAAGGAACCTACATATAAGGAACGGTTAGCCGAGGCGATTAGAAGAAGCTTAACAACCGAAATCACTGATCAAGAGAAAAGAATGGCCTCTAATAAAATTGCCAGTGAATTCATGCAACTTAATCTAGATACGGAAGAAAAAGTAGCTGAATACTCTCTTACGGCTGAGCAAGTTGCTGAGCTATCACCAGGAGCCCAGGAAGCAGCGTATTACATGGGCGAAGCTACAAAATCACAACAGACCTTGGACGATGAGAGTGCAACGAAAAGCGCTGTATTGGATGCTAATAATAAGGTTGCTTCAGAAAGTTCCAAAGTAACACTTGGTGCTGTTAGCAGCAGAATAGGGGAGCTTTTCAGATCGCAACATCTTGCAAATAACACCAGTGGTACTTCTGCGGGTGATGATGGCTTTGATATTAAAAAAGGAGTATGGGTTAGCGGAATTTTTGCTAAGAATTTTCAAAAAAGCGACGAGAATAGCTCTGGTTATAATTCAAAGATCACCGGTGTTAATATTGGTGCCGATGCTCAAACGACAGAAAATATTTTAATAGGAGCATTCTATAGCCATGTTGATGCATTAGTTAAATTCAATGGTTCTGCTAAAGGAAGTAGGCTTGATGCGAAGAGCAATAATTGGGGTTTTTACACAAACATATCGCTTACTGATAATTTGTCTATTCAAGCTATAATTTCAGCTGGTTTTACTAAAACCAATAGTCAGAAAAAGATAGGAGCGCTAATAGCCTTCTCTAAACCGCGGAATAAAACATATTCTACAAAATTGAAATTGACCTATCATAAAGCTTTGAATAGTAGTTTTGCTATCATCCCTAAAATTGGTCTTAAATATAGCTATTCTGCAGATGCGGCTTATAGAGAAATTAGATCTGGTGTGCAAGATCTAATGCATGCCAAAAAATCTTCGTCTAATCTTTCTGCTATATTGGGCACAGAATTGTTAATGCAGAAGAGAATTTCTGATAGTATAACTCTCCTACCATCTATTAATGCATCTATCCATCAAACGCTTTCAGAAAATAGATCTAAATCTAAAACAATTTTTGCTTGGGGAAAAGATAATTTTCAATTTGATCATGCAACAAGAAGCAAGCATTCAGATAGGACTACAGTCAATATAGGCGCAGGTTTGCTTGCAAAGATAAATAATATCGAGTTAAGTGCGGATTATGCAGTCTCATTGCGCAGGAAATATATAGGTCATCAAGGTATATTCAAAACGAGGATTAACTTTTAACTAAAGCCGCCCCCCTGGTAATGATTGGATAATGACAGGTTTTTCACAACAAATCTAGTGGACTATTTTCCAATATAGCCGCATCAGATCCTTGATTAATCTATGGGTATATAACACGAGCCATATGGGGGTCGTTTAGGCCTGCGGACGGTAGCTTTCCAAACCCGTCCGCATAGCTTCTGAAAATAACGATCTTGTTTTATATTTTTATATACGTATACGCACTACACCAACGCATTCTCAAGAACTTGTTCAATAGTAGATACTGGTATTATCTTCAGTTGGTTCTTAATATTATCCGGAATGTCTTTGAGATCTTTTACGTTGTCCTCTGGTATCAAAACTGTTTTGATCCCGCCGCGGCTGGCAGCAAGGAGCTTTTCTTTTAAACCACCAATCGGCAAAACCTTGCCGCGCAGGGTGATTTCTCCAGTCATGGCTACATCTTTGCTAACAGGTTTTTTGGTCATCAGAGAAACGATTGTCGTATATATCGCAATACCCGCAGAAGGGCCGTCTTTAGGGGTAGCCCCTGCTGGAACATGGAGATGTATATCAATATCCTTATAATCCTTTGCTTTTAGGCCTAAACTCTCTGTTCTGGACAAGAAACAACTATGCGCCGCCTCTGCGGACTCCTTCATTACATCACCAAGTGTTCCGGTGGATTTGATATCCCCTTTGCCGGCGAAGGAGACGGCTTCTATGCTAAGCAAATCACCACCAACCTCACTATATGCAAGACCGGTAGTAACTCCAATCTGGTTTGATTTTTCTGCAAGACCAAATCTATATTTTTTAACACCTAAATATTCTTCCAGATCTTCTGGTTTAATTGTGACGCTTTTTATATCTGGGTTTTTTAAGATTTTGGTCAGAACTTTTCTGGCAAGTGCTCCAATTGAACGCTCAAGGGCGCGAACACCGGACTCTTTGGTATAATAGCGGATTAGTTCTAAAAGAGTTTCATCAGTGATTTTTAACTCACTGGCCTTAATAGCATGATTTTCTAACTGCTTGGCAACTAGATAGTTTTTGGCTATTTGCATTTTCTCTTCTTCGATATAGCCGGAAATATCGATAACTTCCATTCTGTCTAGCAATGCTCTTGGCAGATCATAAGAATTGGCCGTAGCGATGAATACAACATCAGACAAATCATACTCAATTTCCAGATAATGATCCGTGAAGTGGGAGTTTTGCTCAGGATCCAACACTTCTAACAATGCCGAGGTAGGGTCGCCTCTGAAATCGGAGCTCATTTTGTCGATTTCGTCGAGAAGCATCACGGGATTATCCACTTTGGACTTCTTGAGCAAATTGATGATCTTACCCGGCATGGAGCCAAGATATGTTCTGCGATGCCCGCGTATTTCAGCCTCGTCTCGCACGCCGCCCAGGGCAAATTTCGCATATTTTCTGTTCATAGCTTTGGCAATTGACTTCACCAGGGAAGTTTTCCCCACCCCTGGAGGGCCAATAAGACACAATATCGGGCCTTTGATTTTATCTGAGCGTTTTAATACGGCCAAATATTCTACGACCCTTTCTTTAACCTTCTCCAGCCCGTAATGATCTTTGTCCAATACATCTTCGGTGTTTTTGATATCAATTTTAACTGGGCTCTTTTTGCCCCATGGCATGTCACACAGAGTGTCTATATAGTTCCGCACTACGGAAGACTCAGCTGATGCGCCGTTCATTAGCTTTAATTTTTTGAGCTCAGACATTGCTTTTTCTTTCGCTTCCTTGGGAAGATTCAGCTTTTTTATTTTATTTTCCAGATCGCTAAACTCAGATTTTCCCTCATCGCCAGTCATCTCGTTTTGGATGGCTTTCATTTGTTCGGTGAGATAAAAATCCTTTTGATTTTTTTCTATTTGTTTCTTAAGTCTTTTCTGCACGGAATTCTCAGTATGGATATAAGTATTCTCCGCTGTGATAGCCTCAACAAGCATTTCAGCTCTTTTCAAGATGTCAGTTTCTTCCAGCAGCCCCTGCTTGACCGGAAGCTTGCACCCTAAATGCGAGGAAATAATATTAGTTATATAGGTTGGGTCTTTTTGTTCGCTTAATATCTGCAAAAGTTCAGTGCTGATTTTTTGACTATCCTTTGCATAATCCCGAAAAGAATCCATAGCAGTTCTCAGTGTTGCCTCCAGGGCTTTAGGGTCTTTTGAGCCTTTATCGCTGAGAACAACATAATCGGCCATAAACATATCCTTCCCGGAGATGTTGCTGAGCTTCACGCGACTGACTGCTTCGACTAAAATTTTCGCATTGCGGTTTGGGAGTTTGATTGTTTGAATGATTTTTGCGAGAACACCAACCTCATATAAATCCTCTATTTTTGGGTTGTCAGAGGCTTGATCTTTTTGGGTCACAAGCAAAATACACTGCCCATCCCCTGTGTTTTTGGCACAAAGCAAGGATTTTAAAGACTTCTCCCTGCCAATAAAAACTGGAGCAATAATTCCTGGGAATATGATAACATCACGAAGCGCAAGTAGCGGCAGTGTATTTTTTTCAACAGTCATTCTTTTAGAACCCTGAATTTTTTGTATATTAAATCACTCATTAACTATATAATAGCTTGGCATTATGTTTTCAAGATAGATTACAAATGTAATAGTAACATTATTTGCTCTAACTATAAAAATAAAATGACTTGCACAATACAACATCCTGAAATAGTGGCAAAAGCCTATGCGCGTATTAAGGATTATGTCCATAAAACGCCCCTTTGGCACTCGGATAGTTTAAATGAAAAGCTTGGAAGTCAGATATATTTCAAACTGGACTCCATGCAAAAAACTGGAGCTTTCAAGATCAGGGGAGTGCTCAATAATCTCCTTTCGCTTAAAGAGCTCGGCAAGCTGCCTTCGAAAATAGTCGCCTATAGCACAGGGAATCATGCAATTGCTATGTCCTATGCAGCAAAATTATTTGATATTAAAGCAAGAGTATATTTGCCAAAAAATGTTGCCCCGGTGAAAAAACGTATCGCAGAGTCTTACGGAGCAGAAATTATCGAAGTCGCAACAAGAAAAGAGGCCGAACAACTCTCAAATCGTGATGGCAAAGCTGGCTATCACTACCTCCCCCCCTCCGACGATGACGCCACCATAGCAGGCGCTGGCACTATGTGCTATGAAGCCCTTGTGGACATGATAGAACTTGGCAAAAAACCTGACGCTATATTTGCCCCTTGCGGCGGTGGCGGGTTGCTTTCTGGAACATATCTTGCCAAAGAGCTCCTCTCCCCAAATAGCGAGGTTCACGGGGTGGAGCCAAAACTTGCTAATGATGCATATCTTTCATTGACTAGCAGGGAAATCTTCAAATTCAAGGATGCTCCCGAAACTGTTGCAGACGGTCTCACGACCCCTTCTGTTCCCGCTCGCACTCTGCATTATTTAAAAAAGCTCGACGATTTTCATTTGATAGAGGAAGAAGAGATCCGCCATTGGGCCTCTCGCATTACTGAAATGACAAAAGTAACCTGCGAACCCTCTGCCGCAATATCCATGGCCGCAGCGCATTCTTGGATCCAAACACATGGAAAGGACAAAGTTGTTCTGGTTCTAATTACCGGCGGGAATGTTGATATATAGGTTTTAGAAGCTACGTCCGTAGCTTCTTAGTACTACAGTTGTAATTCAATTTATAGGAAGGTTTTTTCCTTTTGTTGGATAATACCCAACTATAAGAAAGATTCTAAACCACATGCTGATAAGCCTATAATACCC
>NVVL01000055.1 GCA_002402195.1 Rickettsiales bacterium
CCGCCAGGATATCGCCCATGCTGGTCGCCTGCATTGCGTCCGGGACGAGAGTGGGCTGCCCCGAGTTGAGTGCGGTCTGTGGTGTTGCCATGGTCTGTGTCTTTCCTGGTCTAGGCCAGCGTTACAGTGCCGAGCCGCTCTCAATGGTAACGGCACGTTTGAAGCGTGCGCCGGTCAAGCCGGACAAGAGGTCCGCGGGTACACCGAAGTCGAGCGTTGCCGACCACGACTGACTGACGATCTGCTGCAGGCGGTCCTGCGGAGCACGGATGATGTACCGCGCACGCTCGATGGGAACGACAATGCCGTTGTTCACGACGGAGAACGCGCCGACCTTGCCCTGGTAGCCAGCTTCACTGGCGTACTCAGCGGTCTCGTCGACCCACTTCTCCATGATCGCCGACCCACCGGTGATGATGGTACGGATGATCGCGACGCCAGCGTCGTTGATCACCTCAGTGCCGAGCGAAGGCGATGCGAAGGCGCTGCCACGCGTAGCCACCAGGGTGTTGGTGTTCTGCGAGTTCGGGGACTCGTTGTTCGAGTAGAACACGCAGTTGGCCAGTCGTCCGATCGCGAAGCGCTGGTAACGGAAGTCGTCAGGCAGCGACTGCAGAAGGCGCTGGAACTCGTTGTCCGCAAAGAGCTGACTCTCTGCGATCGGGTCCAGATGGCAGTGGTAGTACCCATCCTCGTGAGGGGGTACGCGGTTCCGGCGCAGCGTCGCGACGGCGTCTCGGATATTCTGAACCGTCAGAATATCCGTACTGGTCAGCGAGTCGACACTGGTACCGCCACCTGATCGAAGGATGGTGGGTGCGTCGGATGCAGTCACGACCGCATCGATGGCCCACGTTGCTACAGCAGCGAGGGTCAAGATACCCGGGCCGTTGGGCTCCAGGGGGTTGGTTGGGGTGGCCGCTACAACGTCTACCGTACCCGCGACACCTGACACGGTTGTCGACTTCGGATTGGTTCCCGACACTGGGACGATCTGCCCGTTGACGATGACAGTGCCGAAACCGTTGACGCTCGAAACAGGCAGTGCCGTAATGGCAACGCCTGCAGCCGTGGTCAGCGTGGACCCGCCGACATAGTTGCAGAACAGTTTGTTGCGTGCGAGACGGTTGAGGGTCTGCCCGGCGTTCAAACCGAGAGTCTTGGCGTTCCGCGCGAACAGGCTCGCCAGCGCTGTTCGCGACGCGGGCATGTTCGTGTCGAGCGACTTACCGTACTGAGCCGCCACAACTTCCCACTGCTCGTACGCGGGGCTCTCTGGAGCCGGGTCGAAACCTGGGGTGAGGGGGCTGGTCGAGGCCGACAGCAACGAGCTGCGGGTGAAGACCATACGCTCGCCGAGGTTGGCTTCCCAACGCTCGGGTACCGCTTCGGCGCGGTAGAGTAGCTCGGGAAACAGGGCATCGTAGAACTCGCGTGCAAGCGTGTTGTCTTGCACGACAGCGTCGAGAAACCCCAGGGCGGGTAGGATCGAGGTGAGGGACTGTCCAGCCATTGTGTTGCTCCGTGGGGCCTAGAAACCGTGAGTTTCCTGCCTGTACTTCCGGTACTCTTGGGAAGTCATTCCACGGGTGTCAACAACTATCTGCGGTGCTGGCGCGGCGGGGGTCTCTGTGTGTCGTGCTTGAGCTGGGGGAACAGTTGTTGCTAGCACCTCGGGTAGCTGCTGCGCGACTGCAGCTGGTGCTTGAGGTTGCGTGACCAAATACTGATGCTTGCTGAGCACGTCAGCGACACAAGCATCCATGGACAGTCCTTCGGCGTCCATCGTACGGCGAGCCTCCGCCTTGATGAAGTCGATGGACTGTGGGTTCGCAAGGGTGACCCCGGACTTGAAAAAGCATGTGGCGAACTCAGAGTCGATCTTGAGGTCGGAAGCCTCATTCTCGGCCTTGATGCGCTTACCTTCTTCATCGGCCTTTTCAGCCCGGAGCCTCTCGGTCTCCTCCATCTTGGAGCGCTCTTGAGCCTGCGTGAGCTCTTTCTCACGCGCATCGACTGCCGCATCGACCTGCCGCTTGGTAGCGGCGGCCAACTCCCTCGCGATGACAGGATCCTTCATCAGATCCCCCAATGTGAGTGGGGGATCTTCCGGTGCAGTGGTCGGCGCTGGAGCAGCAACCTCTGCGACTACCGGAGGTTGGGGCTGCGCTGGAGCAGCAACCTCTACAGGGGGGACTTCAGCCACCGGAGGTGGGGCTACAGGAGCCTCGGGCGGAGCATCAGGATTGGGGTTTGGTGTTGGGGTCCCTGGCACGGACATGAACGGAGGGTATCACCCCCACTGGAGCGGTCGCAACGCTACCTATAAGCTCAGCGCGCCAGTCATCACCCCACTCGGCAGCTGAGGGCCCCGATTTGATTTCCCCCGTGTGTGGGCCTGAGCCGCTTCTGAAATGGGCGTGTACGGCTAGCCAGTTGCGTGGTTTGGCCATTGCTACCTACGATTCGTGCGCGGCTTAGCCAGTGAGCGCTTTACCCACTTCATCACTTGACGCGTTCTACGACGAAGCGCGCGAGTCAGTACGCGCGAAGTTGAAACTGCTGTGTCGAATCTCGGCGCCCGCGGTGGGGGCGAGATGAGCTCGATCATGGGTTGCTTGTCCATCGGTCATTCCCCTACACCAACACACCCACAGCAGCCCAAGCAAAGGACCCGACACCTTGCACCTCGATGGCTGTTAGCTGCTCCACGGCGCTAAACTGCACTAGCATCAGGTACTGGTCTGGGTAGGTGACAGCCCCAGCGACTGAATGCGTCAGACGTACATCCAGAGCGCCGGAACCTGGCAGAGCTCGCAGATAGAAGATTCGCGCCCTCAAACTAGCGGGGTAGGCCAGCGTCACGAACGACGCTGCAGAGTTGATCGTGAAACACCCCTGGCTGATCTCCGATCCGCTCGCACCGGCGATACCCGTCAGACCCTGCTCGAACAGTGCGAGAGGAAAGGTGATGAGGTCGGCTCCTGGAGGGGGGCACCCAGGAACCTGGTCAGCTTGCTGCAGGGACAGCGTGCCATCAACGGTGACGGTGATTCCAGCCATACAACCAGTCTACCCTAACCCGAACACGCCCAGTGAAATCGCGAGCAGCGTGCCAAAGAGTGCACAGAGAACCGTGAGGCAGATGGCTAGTGCGGGCCCGCAGTCGCTGTCACCGGTGATCTGCACCAACAAGCCAAGGGAGAAAATCGTGAGAAAGACTGCGAGTGTGAATGTTGCCATGGCCGATAAGTCCTAGTGTTTTTCGCCGAACAGTTGTGTGCCGCCCATTGAGCACAGCGCTTCCAAAGGGCCCTCTTCCGCCAGGGTCAGGATCCCCAAGTCTTCCAGGGCTGCCTGCAGGTCGACCTTCTCCGGGTAGTGATGCTCTGGTGAGAGCTCAAGCTCGCACATCTGCAACCGTACGATCTCCTCAAAGATGCTTACGTCTTCAGCAGCATCGTGCACCTGTGAGCGCTGACGTGCACTACCCGCCCAGCGCTCACCGGACCTAGCCGACGAAAGTAACTCGCTGAGAGACGTGTGCGGAACCATCAGCTTGGCGGCAATTTTAGGGCCGATACCGCGCACACCGGGAATGTTGTCGGAGCTGTCCCCAGCGAGGGCCTTGAGTGCGGGGATCTTCTCCGGTGGACCACCTAGCTCTTGCTCGCACACGGTCCGGTCTACCACGTGCCAGTCACCGTCCTTGTCGGTTCGTATTACCGAACACAGGGGATTTGTGGTGACCTGGTACATGTCGCGGTCGTGGCTGAGCACCGCAACGGTCTCCCCGTCTGCCGCTAGCTCTTCCCCGCGAGCGTAAAGTACGTCGTCGCATTCTCCGTCAGGCGTACGCCACTGAGCGATACCCGCAAGAGCGAGCAACTCCCTCAGCAGAGGCTGCTGGGAGGCTACTGCCGCGCCACAGTCGAACCCAGTGTCGTCTCTTGGGCCACGTGAGCGATTCCCTTTGTAAGCCGGGAACCTCTTGAACCGCCAGTTTCTTTTCCCCTCCCAGCATACTTGGATGGTCGGGCAACCGAAGTCCCTGTATGCCGCGAGCAGCGTGCGAAGGAACCCGAATACCCCTCCAGTAGGCAGAGATCTGTGGGTGAGCATTTGGTTTGACCAAGCCGCGCGATAGAGCATGTTGCGGCCGTCCACCAGCAGATGGTCGAATTCGTGCATAGTGTGCAATCTTACGTTATCGAGTTTCTCTAATCTACCGAGCGTTGGGCAGTCAGCCACTACAGAACACATGCCCGCTGTCTGGCGACCAACACCTGATAGGCTTTGGTCCGTATGGCTGACGAGAACGAATTCGACGACTGAATGACTGCTGAGGGGCGGGGGAGCGGTAACGGCAGCGGGACAGCCGCGTGGGCGAGTTGGCCTTCGGAGATTCTCACTGAGCTTCAACTCGCGGTGAAGTGCAACGACGCCAAGCCCGACCGAAGAGTGTCGTTGAACTCACTGATTAACCGCTGGAAGACCAAGTACAAAACCGTCACCAGCCGGGACACCATCAGGCGCTACTGGCGACTGGCAGTCTAGATTAGGCACCATCGTCCTCGGTCTCGGTCTGGATAGTGGCCCCCTCTTCATACAAGCTGACAGAGGCGTCAGAGTCGATCGTGTGTCCGAGGACCCGTTCGGCTGCCAGGATGAGAGCGAGTCGAACCTCTGCCGAGGTCAGCCGGAGTGTCGTTTTCGTGAGGACAGTCAACCGTGGGGGTTTAGGTGTGTTTTTCGGGAACATTAGCTCTCGTCCTCGGCTTAGACTCCTGCGTTGACCAGAGCTTGACGCACCTTGTGCTCAAGCTCTGGTACGGTGCCCACGTTCACGATCTCGATGTCGGGACGGAAGGCTAACTGTTCCGAAGGATGCTGTGGAAGGGCGCCTGAACCCAGTGGACGGTGAATCTTGATAATGCGCCCTCCCTGGGCCCGGATGAACTCCGCCTCGTTGCCAAATCGCACATCATCACACACCACCGCGGGGATGTGCTTGACCTTGGTCCACCAAGCCTTCAGCCACACGTCATGACTAATGAGGTCACGGCCCCACTCCGTACCAAGCGTCTGCATAGCGTGGCGTGGCGTCTTGCCGCCTAGCAAGTCCAGCTCAACGGCCTTCTGGTCACCACATACCTGTGCCTCGCTCAGGCCGAACGCCCTGAGCATGTTCTTCAGCACTTGTGCCATGGGGTAGACATGGAATCCGTCTTGCCTCAGAGCAGCTGCTGCGATGCTCTTCCCGCTACCCGAGTAGCCACAGATACCTACGAGTCGCATGCAACCTCAGAGACTAGATTTTCTAGTACCCGTCTCTCGCTGGGCTTATTTTTGCCGCGTAGAGCCCTGCTGATGAGCTTGCTGGAGTTGGCCATCATGGCCAGCTCTAAGTCGAAGCCTAGAGCGTCCAGACCCCGCACTAGGTTAAACAACACGTCACCGAACTCGTCGAGCGCCTCCAAAGGATCGATATCGCAGTTGTTACTGATGCTCTGCATAGCGGCGGAGGCCAGCTCTCCGCTCTCCGCCGCGCAGCCAAGGATGGACCGCAGCAAACGCGTGTGCTGTTCGCCGGGCTGCGGATTGTGGAGCTTGTTGTGTTCGCGCACAAGCGCGAGGTACTTGGGAAGAAACTCAGCGTTCACGACTACACCATGCCCTCACTCATTGGCAGCGGTACCAAATCAACTCGGGTACCTTGGCCGCAGAGGCATTAACGTGGGTTTTGGCGTCGAGTAACTTCCTGAAGGGCAGCCAAGAAGCTCCTGGCCCTTCGCAGACGATGATCTGTCCACTGAGGCTCCTAACCCAGGCACCCAACGCCGCGTAATCGGCCACCCCCTCACGGTAGAAGCTTTTCTCTTGGTATGGGGGATCGACGAAATACGTTGCGGGACCCTCATCGGCGTCAGCGTACCCTCGATGATAGACACGCCAATGATCGATACGATGCACCTGTAAAGCAATACGCCGGCGTACACGAGCGTTCCACATCCTCCACCGTGTAGCGGTGTTACGAGGCCCCGCGGCAATGTTGACACGGTAGCTCAGGAACCACTTGGCCTCTTGGGGTAGGCTCAAGTCACTGACACGCTCGTCCTGAGCAAGCAATGGTAGTGCAGCTACATCGGACGCGCGTGCCTTGATGAGCCAGTCCCACGCACCGACAATTCGCTCGTCGGTATCGGACAGCACCACGCGACGGTTGGAGTGGGTTACCGAGTAGCCCGCAGACCCAGCAAAGGGCTCAACGATTGTACGGGATAGGGGCTTTGGGTATCTGTGAGACGTGGCCCACTTACCCCCAGCGTATTTCAGGAACGCAGCAAGCTTGAACGGTGACCTCACGCTAGCTCCGACAACACATAGGCGTCGGGGCTCAAGTCAGCCCGTCCCGCGGAGGCTCTCAGCACTTTTGAGGCCTCTACACCTAGAGTCAGGGTTGGCTGCTTGTCAGATGACCCTGCACCGAGTTCCGAGGACTCACCTGGGGCAGATGAGTCCTGCGGGGGTTCGTCATCCAGGTCTACTTCGGGTACCGAGAAGTCGGTCTCCAGCAGAGCGGACAATTCCTCAGGGTCCCACCCCAGCTCATCGAGGCCAAGCTCCTGCTCTTGCAGGCTCTCGGTGAGTACTGCCCAGTCCCATTCTCCCAGCTCGCCAAGACGGTTGTCTGTGATCGCCCTGGCCACAGCGTCCACACCGCTCTCGGGCACCACGACAGCTGCGATGTGCGTCCATCCCAGGTCCAGGGCGGCTTGGGTACGGCAGTTGCCGATGCGGATGACCATACCCTCTTCCTGCACGATGATCGGCAGATACTGCTTGAACCTCTGCAGGCTCGCTCGTAGGCCCTCGACGTTCTTCTTGCCGTGTCGGCGCGTATTTTTGGTGTCGAACTCTAGATCCGCAATGGGGATCGCTAGGGACTGCAGTTGAGGAACGATGTAGTCAAAGGTAGTGGGTTTACTCTTGCGTGGCATCTCTCGTTACCTCTTTCATCCAGTCGTACACGGAGTCGACCTCAGCACCAGCTGTGAACACCGCGTTCTGTGTGGACACACCACCGTCGTTATCGTCCCCTACGTACCGGACAAACACCGCCACGCCTTTGATGTTGGTCAGTCCAATGCGAGTGACTAGTGCGGAAAACAACTGCTGCAACTGCAGCTCGGGTGATGTGCCCGGAGGCCACTTGGTCTTTAGGTTGTCGTGGGGCATGGGACGTAGCCTTTTGCGGCCTCGATGTCTTGCACCGCACGCCCGATGCGTTCGGCCGCCTGCAGTAAGACACATGCCCTCTCCGGCTGCTGAGGCGTAACGTCGTCGGCTGCCTTCACCGCATGGGCGGTAAGCGTCGAAGCCCACCCCCGTGTGAGAACGAGTACGTGGAACGCCCACACGCAGTCAGGGTTGGGCAACTCTGTTGCATCGACGTACTCGATCACGGTCACAGGATAACCCGGAAAGTCTGGGTCAGTTATCAAAGCTGAACACCAGTAGCACGTCGTCAGTGCCGGGCTCGTTCGCGTACTGCGCCATCAGCTCGGAAAGCTCAAGCAAACCACTGCACCGTGACGCCACGGTCTCACTGACAGTGACCACAACTACATATCGGTCCAAATGCCCTCCGGTGTAGCCTTCGAGGCGCGCCTGAGTATTGTCAACCGCCCGCTGCTGCCGTGACGTGGTGTCTATGTATTTGCGTATGAACTCCTCTGCTACCCTCCCTCGTTGGGGGACCCCTGTGGGCAGCCTGTGGTCATACGACCAAGGAGACGGCGTCTTATCGGCTGCCCACCAGGCCTCGACACCTGCTGCCGTACAGGTGCAATTACGGGCTTGGGTGAAACGCTCCCATCCTCCTGCAGACCGAAAAGACGTGAAGTCCCCTAGCGTCAGATAACTGAAGCTGTGGTCTCCCACTTCCCACCCACGCCATGACGGATCGTCGGGATCCGGCGGAATCAAACCAAATTGGGCCTCTACCCCCGCCCATCCGCGAGGAGCCGTGAACCCACGCAGTACGGGGTCATCAGATCTTCTGACCTGGCCATCGGTCATCAAAGAGAAGCAGTCGTACGACCGTTGATCACACGGCCAGGCATGCCAGTAGTCAGAGTGGTTGGGATACAGAGCCTTACTCTCTTCGTTGAGTGGGGGGGAGAGCAGCTCCCAGTCCCCTACCTTCTTGACTAGGTTGAGATGGATGTCGCAACCCACTAGAGACTCCCCGTGCTGGCGTTATGCATTACTACCCTCATGCCCCCACGCACAAAGCAGTAGGGCAGGGCCACTCTCACACGCCGGGGGAGGCGGTATGGCCAGGTACCCGAAGTGGTCACGGGCCGGGGGACGGCTGGGTGGTCAGGGTGCCACGCCATTACCGGAGCGGACCACAAAGCAATTTCGGCAGCTGCTACGCAGGGCATGGGGTACTTATAGCCCGTATATAATCGGGCGCAAGGCCTAAAGTTTCGTGCCTAGATGCCGCTGGTTAGGTTATGCAAGACATCAACACACGGATGCGTGTTATCGGGATGCGTATGCGCGCGCTAAGGGCGCGAATCAAGCGGGATGAAGAAATCCGTCAGCAGCTACAACCGACGCATGCGTCTCCGCCGCTACCAGCGCCAACGCCTGTGTGCTAGCCCCACCGTGGTGACTTCCGTGACGCTTCTCGTACCCGTTGGGCACCTGAGCGACGGCCCACCGGTACGGGTGGGGCACGTGGGGGGCGTACCAGAACACGTAGCCTGGTAGCAGGGTATCGAGCATGTCGGTCTGTGTCGTGGTCATGGGAGTTCGTCTCTAGCTGCTGTTGTTTCCGGCGCGTTTGAGCATCTCGCGGATCCTACCCGTAGACCCCCGGAGCGCCTCTATCTCATCATCTGAAACCAACTCACCTCGCTCGACCTTGCCTGCGACATCGCGTAGAGCTGCAGCCAGTGCTGCGCGGCTAAGGTCACCTAGCTGCTCGATGGCCTCGCCGATGAGGGCCCCTACGATTCCAAGCCCCATCTACTCGGCCTCCTGGGCGGCGACAGACTGGATAAGCGCTACGACAGCCCGAAGCGCCGCCTCAAGGTCATTACGGGCTTGTTTGATTTCAGCGGGGCTAGCGTCGGTAGACACCGCTAGGTAGACGCCTAGTTGGGCTGCCCGCGCAGCCGCGAAAGCCCCATCGACTTCGTCAGGGTGGCTAGCGATAGGGCCGAGACAGTCGGTCAGTGCCTTGGTGCCGTCGTCCACGCGCGGGGCGCACGCGGATGCTCTGGCGTCGATGTGAGCTTTGACCGCTACGGCTCCCGCGTCGACCACCTCTTTGGCGATATGCCCTACACGAATGGCGTGGGACCGCTGGGTGCCCGCACACCCTGTGAAGGCGACGAGAGCGAAGACAATGTGCAGTGCGTGGTTCATGCAACCGAACTATAAACGAGCCTTCCAGACGGTGCAATTCACGCCTTGCCGCCGCCCCGACCAAGCCTACAGGCCTCTGACACCCACAATCCGTCGGCCTCGTCCTCGGTAAACGGGGCATTAGTCCATCGGCGCTTAGCGGCGACAATAATCAGCGCCTTACTCGCAAGACGCCTCTCCGCCTTCACCTTGGTGGCTTTCACTTGAGCAATCTCGCTGGGCTCGGCGTATTCGTACGCCACCGACTTCAGCGTTGACCACGCCACCGGCCACACGTCGATGCCGCGTGCGTGGCACTCAGCTAGGAGTAGTGCACGCCAGCCAGCGTATAGTTGAGACTGAGCAGTGGACGTGTGCTTCCACACCCACTCATAGGCTAACCGCTCAATTGTGGGGTACCCGTCTAGGATACGGCGTAGCTGTTGGGCGAAGGTGTGAGCACGAATCTGGTCCCTTCGGGGGCGGTCCTCGGCTTTCCGTCCTTCGTGGGGAGCTTTGTTACACCAATGACCAAAGGTGGCTATGTCGCCTGCAGCATCGATAAGACCAAACCCGGTAGTTAGTGCGGGGTCACAGCCGAAGATCGTGGGGGTTATCATCGTCTTCGATGTACCACGCCGTCTTCAACGTGATAGTGCATGTCGGGCCGTAGAGCCTCGACCAAATCAGCTGAGTGCGAGATCACCACGACACACCGGCGCTCGCGTACTTCTGTCAGTGCCGACACCAACGCATCAACACCTTGCGTATCCAAGGCGTCGAAAGGCTCGTCACACCACACCGTGCTCTCGGCGTGGCCGCTAGCAGCGGCTTCCAGTTCACCTAGCGCCCAGGTGATAGCGACGTCTTGTCGCCGGCGCTCGCCCCGGGAACAACCCTTGTACCCGTGCCCTCCGCCAACGCCGGTGAACTCTACGCTGATTTCATCACTAGTTCCCCCGCCCTTGAGCTCTCGGGTTGGGCGTACACGCACTTGCACCCCTGGTGAGAACCGTTCCAGCCAATAGTTGGCAGAGATCTCTAGCCCTTCAAGAGCCTCAGCCAGCACATGGCTACGGAAGCCACGTAGGCCCAGGACTTGCTCCGCGGCCTCCAATACGGAGGTGTCAGCACACGCACTGTCTTCAGCTACTCGTAAGGTAGCTACGTGTTGGCCAGCATCGTTGTTCTTGACGCTGGCCTCATCGATCTTGGTCTGAAGACGCGAGCAGCGTGCGTCGTACTCGCCATGTGCGCGTAGGTCGTCACGTGCGCATTCAGCCTTGCGGTTGGATACCTCCGCATTTTTCTGGTGCTTCTCTGCGTCGGACAGCCACTTTTTACCTTCCATAATCACCTCGTCACGCATCGCCGTGAGCTCGCGACGCTGCTCAACCAGCTCAGCGATGGTGTCCGGGCGATGGTTGTCGAAGGCTCTACCGCAAGCGTGACACTCAGCGTCACCCTCTGCCCCGATCTGATTTCCCAGCAGTGCTATGCGCGCGCCCAAAGCAGAAGACTGCTCTCGGCACTTGGTTGCCTGTTCCCTCGTCACTTCCTCGTCATCGCGGGCTTCCTCCGCGTCGACTACAGCCGAAGTGACATTGCGAGCCACTACCTCTGGATCGCTTGTTGGAGCACCCTCACCAAGCTGGGCCTGCAAGATACTGAGCACCCCAGCCGCAGCGTGCTCTTGCTGCTGTGCAACATCCACCGCGTGCGTTGCAAGCTGGTGAGCGCTGCGGGCCGTAACGAGCTCCCCTCGTACTTGCTGAAGGGCAGCGTCAAACCGCTGTAGCCCCAACACTCCCTCAAGCATCTTCTTGCGTTCGGAGTCTGTTGCTCTCGTGAACGACACCACGTCGTCGAACGAGAGGACACAACTGCGCATCCACAATTTGTGGTCCCCCCCGAGCTCGCGCTGTGCCCGTGTGGCGGTTTGGTACTCGGGTCCACCGTCAGTCTTAAACGTCATACGGCCACTTGCCGTACGTTTGCGCCGGTAGGTCACACCATCGTAAGTCTCGGTCACCAGCTCGCCTGGGCCGGCCCACAAGTCTGTGCCCCGTAGAGACTTTCCGAAGCGGCAAAGGCTAACGGCCTCCACGAGAGAGGACTTGCCAGAACCGTTGTCTCCGGTAATGACAACCAGACCTTGAGAGGGGAGTGCGATGTCAGTTGCTTTGTGTGTCGTCAGACCCTGGACTATCAGATTTTTGACTCTCATCTCGGCCCCCTCGTTCAGCTAGTTCAGTGGCCTTGCTCTGCCACATCTCCGCTTCAGCCATAGTGATGCGCAGTTTCCTACGCGTACGGTCAAGCTCGCTCATGCCTGCCAGCGAGGCCTCCGGGACTTCTTTGCCGGCGATGACATAGACATCGCTGATAGACATCAGAGATTCAAGGTCGTCTCGCAAACCGTTGGACAAGGCCATAGCGGCTTGGATGCGCCCGTTGAGCTCGGCCTTGTCTGAGTGGGGGGCTGCGGCTTCACGCTGCGTTACCCACTGCTCGATAGCCTGATTAATGCGCTCGCCTTGCCTTACGACGACTTTGGCGAGGTGGTTGAGTCGTTCTTGATCGGTACTCATGCAGCCTCATGCAGCCAGGTGTCCCAGTCTTTCAATGCCCCCCACGTCTGGCCCACCTCGCAATCTACCGTCAACGGCACGCCATCGGCGTACCACTGGGTCATCAAGCGCTCGATAGCGGGGACGGCCTCGCGGAGTTGCGCGTCAGCGATCTCAAGGATAATGGAGTCGTGCACGGTCATCACGATTTTGCCGTCGATACCTTCGTCCCGAAGGTAGGCGTCAATGGCGTTGAGGCTAGCCATGCAGTAGTCAGACGCGGTCCCCTGAACAGGTGAGTTGTAGGCGCCATTCTCGGCGTTGCTTCTAGCTTTGGAGGCGTGGTCAGACGCACCCTCCATGGCGATGTCCCACAGATATCTGCGCCGTGCAGGCTTCCCGAGCCACCACGTGGACGAGTACCCCCGCTGACGCACCGTGGACACGCACTGCTTGATCCACGCCTCCAGCACACGGAGCTTGCCGTAGATAGCCTTACGCATCGCCATGGCCTGCTCCACGGACGTCTTGGTGGCTTTAGCGAGCGTAACGTCACCCATCCCGTACAAGAGGCCGAAGTTGACCACCTTGGCTGCGCGGCGGATGTCGTCCATCAATTGCGCGCGCACGGGGTCGGTTTGCCACATCTCGTCGGTGGCCTTCTCAAACACAACGTCCCACGCAGTGGGGGCGATCATGGCAGCGGTCTCATCGTGGTAGTCCCGCCCCTCTACGTAGATTTGCCTCATCACCGGATCCTTCGACAGCATTGCGGCCACGCGGAGCTCCAGTTGTGAGAAGTCAAACTGCACCAGCTTGTACCCGAATGGTGCCGCAAAGACGTTCTTGATCTGCTTGGCGTACTCGCCCTTCGTTGGGATGGTCTGCATGTTCGGGTCCGTGCAGCTCGTGCGCCCAGTCGCGGCACCAGTGATGTTGAAGTTGCAGTGGATCCTACTATCCGAAGCCACATGTGGCGCAAGACCGTCCCCGTAGGTTCCCTGCAGCTTGGTGATGGTGCGGTGCTCCAACAGCAGCGGCACTATTGGGTGGTGGCCTTTCAGCTCTTTGAGCACTTCAGCGTCGGAGGACGGGGACCCTTTGGGGGTCCGTTTGACCACGGGCAGCTGCAAGTCTTCGAAAAGCAGCTTCTGGAGCTGGGGCGCCGATCTCACATTGAACCCCTCGGGAAAGTACTTGCTCGAATGGACCGAGATCTCTATCGCCGTTTGTGTTTCACGCACTGCTAAGAAATCGCGGAACGCGTCGAGCGCGGGAACATCAACATAAATGCCGTTCCTTTCGATACGGCTGAACGTGCGTGTGGCCGGCTGGACCAACGCTTCCCATGCTAAGCGCACGTCTGGTGTACCGCACAACTCACGCCACAGGCCCCGCCAAACACGCCCCGTAGCCATGACGTCCCGAGCGCAATATCTGTGCAGCACGTCTCGCGGCATGAATGCGTAGGCGTACTTCTTGGGGTGGTGGTCCCACATGGCCACCGCGTGAGCGAACATTGCCCGGTCCCGGTCGGGGATGGTGGGCTCAGCCGCCACGAGGCCTGTAGCCAAGTCGAGTCGGGCCGGGTACAGGCAGTCAGGGCCCAGATCTTTCTTCACCCTCCTACGATGTTTACGGATCAGCTTAACCGCGGCCTCCACATGGAAGTGTGCTTCGGCCTTGTGTCCGCCACAGCCAACCTGGTCGCTACACGCGTTTAGGTCCGCTTGCTGCGTGCAGTCCAGCATCCTGTGCAGCAGCTTGGTATCCACCATCTTGCCTTCACACTCAATGCCGAAATACTGCTCAAGCGCGACCACATCGAATTTGAAGTTGTGTCCCCCCAGGCCCACGCTAGGGTTCCTGAGCAGCTCCAGGAGCGGGCCGATAGCCTCGGTGTCTTTGCGCCGAGTAGACCATGTGTACGTCGTGTCGTTGTCCAGGCGTCCAGCTGAGATGCACAGCACAACGAAATCGTCGCTGTATGGGTCACCGTACGTTTCAACGTCTACGATCGCGCACCTGCTATCCGCTAGGTCTTCTATGGCAGCCCGGGCTTCCTCCTCGGTGCGAACCATAGTGGTTGAAGTTTCCCAGGGTGGCTGCTCAGGAGTGGCGGTCAGCGCCCACTTCAGGTCCTCCTGCCAGTTCCTCATCAACAGACGGTTGCCAAATGTGGGATTGAGTTTGGGGAGAAAGAACACCGGTATGGCCCGGCCGTTGAACCGCAGCCACTGATATCCGCGACGTACACGAGGGTACGTGCCACGACCGAACAGTGTCTGAAGCCCAGACTGTCCCATGATCAGTACGCGTTCAGGCTGGGAGGAGTCTAAAATTCCAGCCGTGAACGTCCGGCAAGCATCCGCGGCCTTGCGCGTCTGGGTATCGGTAGGCACCTTCTGCGGGCAACAACGTACAGCGTTGTCGTAGACAACTGGCCCGCTCCAATGTGCGGCCACCTGGCGTCTCACATACTTGCCCGACTTCGACCAGAAGGGTCTCCCCTTGCAATACTTGGCTTCGTCCGCGTGGGGGTACTCCCCAAGCACCAGCAACCCGCCGGCTTGACCATCTGCACTTGCCCCCACGAGCTGGGCTTTACTGTGCAGGTCGCAGCGAGCACAAGCGCTGGAGCGTTCCACACGCTCCTCTTCGTGGAGAAGGTCTTCTGGATCGCTTGTGGATGGGTTGTACAGTTTCAGTCGTGTCTCAGGCATCTTCGGCCTCCAACTTCAGCAGCCGCCGACAATGCTGATGCACACGCGCGAGGTCTGCTCCTTCAGGCAGTGGTGTCTCAGCGATGTAGTCAAACAACGCAGCCCCCAGGCTACTCAAGTCCGCCACGGACCCAACCGCTTGGGCGGCACGAGCTCGTACCTCTGCGGGTTGCTTGGAGGTCTTGAACCCTCGTATCAGACTCTCAACTGAGAGTCTGTCGAGTATGAGTTTGCCACCCCACCACTCGTGAGCGGGTAACTGTGCGTGAACATAGAAATCGTGCCCGTATTTGGGGTCGGTTCGCACGTCCGTCTCGAACGCTGTGAGCTCCTTGATATCCGTGAACTTCATGAACCGTGGTCCCTTCATCACGGTGTCCGAGGTGAACCCTTCCTGTGTGGTCCACCAAACCACTCGCCCGTACGGTTCCACACCGGGATTGTCGAAGCCTGTGGGTACCAGAGCACCTACCTGGCGCATGGTGATTCCCCCGTGATTTTCAGACCAAGCACCATGCCAGTTCCCGGCCACGACGTTCGAGATAGAGTGCTCCAGGCATATTTTACGCAGCCGGTCGATGTGGATGCTGTCGTCAGCACCTCGCAACCATGGGGGGGTGCCCTTGTGTTCAAGACCTAGGTGCAGCACGAGCAGACGAGAACGGGGAGTACCCGCCAGCGAGGTGTCGTTGTAATCCGTCAGAGTAGGAGAAAGCGTCGTTAGGGCCTTCTCTACGGCTTCCGGAAGCCATTCACACGCGGGACCAGGTTGATAAGGTACCAACACCACGTCACCCTGGTCTGCATCATGGAAACTACAGGGTTCGCACACCACAATCGCCCCCCGCATGCATTGTAGAGGGGCTAACGCCGTGTGTAACGGCGCAGTCGACGTCATGTCGTGGTTACCATTCAGCAGCACCATACGCGCCTTGTGGTCCCAAGCCGCCGACCACGTAATGGCGAGCTGTACTGCTGCGATGACCGCTGGTGTGGGTGTATCGGTATCAAACAGGTCTCCAGCAATAATGATCTTGTCCGCGCCATCACGCCAAGCAGATTGCACCGCCGCGCCGAGCACTCGCACCGTGTCCCGTGCACGTTCATTCAGTCCGCCGATGTTGGGTCCCCCAAACAGCCGGTGATTGCCGACATGCACGTCGGCAATGATGGCGACTTTCACGACGACTCCTCCTCGACCTCTTCGTCCCAGACCTCGTCTGGAGCAGGCCCCAGCTTCTCTTCCGGGACGGGTGCGTTGGGATCCCACGAGATCTCGTCGAGCTTTGCTCGTGCGTCGTCAACGCTCCTGGCGGTGGCCGGCACCAGTTTGAGCTCCTTGGCGAGCTTCAGTACGCCCCAGTCTTGCCAGCCTTTCACGAAGTCGAATCGGGAGGTCAGCTTGCGGTAGGGAGGAGCCATCTTGTTCTTGGTGGCCTCGATCTTCACCTCGATGCCCGTGGGGTGGGCCGGAACACCCACCTTACCTACGTACGTCAACTCCAGGCGGAAAGTGCTGACATACTTCGGGGCCTTGCCCCCCGGCTGAGTCTTGGGGCTGCCGAACATGACGCCCACTTTCTCGCGATTCTGATTGACGATCATGAAGTGCCCCTGCACCTCAGCGATGATCTGAGGCAGTACACGTAGCGCAGCGTTGAGAATCCGGGCTCTCTTGGCTGGACCTTCCCCCTTAGACGCCTCGTCGTGTCCTCGGACCTTGGTCGCCGCTAAGGAGTCCCAACACACCAATACGGGCGGCTTGTTCTTCGCACGGCTCTTCAATATCGGCTGAAGCACACGCTGCAGCGCATCGACGACCCCCTCCATATCGCGGGGTTCACAGATGAGTATATTGTCTGGGTCCATATGGAACGTATCCACCAGACGGGACTTTTGTGCGGCCTCCTCGGTATGGATCAGCACCGGGATACCCCCCATCAACTGACACTGTCTGAGGCAGCTGTAGACGAATGAGCTCTTGCCGGCACCCGGTGCCCCGTACACCTCGGAGATGCGCCCTAGAGGCAGGCCTCCGCAGCCGAGTACGTACTTGTCCACCTCCTCGATGCCCGTGGGAATGAACCCGCTGGGCTCAGAGCGGAACGCCCCCTTGGAGAGTACAGACGCGCCGGGGGCGTCTTTGCCCGCGTTGAGTGCGCCGACCATGTCTTTCATGAATTTGCTTGTCATGTTGCGTTGTTGCGGCATCTAACCGCACGGGGCGTTTATGACGGCCACGCTGGCCGGCTCCCTTACCGGGGCGGGGACGGTTTCATACGCAGGGAGGGGCGCGTCTAAACCGACAAAGCACATGACCCCGAGAAACTACTCTACTTCACACAAGTCCGGCGCTGAGCGTTGCCCATGCGAGAGCAGCCACTGCTGGCACCTGTCCGTTGCCAGTGGCCTTAGTTCGGTCCACCCGATGGGCCATCCCATCATCCATTCTCGCAATGGGTGCGGGTCCAGTCCATCCAGTTTGGAGAGCGCCTCTATCGACAGCCGTACTCGCCCCGCTGCGCCGCCCCGATTGCTCCCGTAGGATCTCGCTGTGGGTGTTGGCAACCGCTTCGCTACCAAGTCTTGCCACAGGCGGCAATGGCCTAAGTGTTTCACCATCGATGGCGCGAACTCGTTGCCCTGTGTCGTTGGCGTTGGCCAGCCATGCCTCACCATCGCATCCAAGGTTTTGTACCTCCCGGTCGCGTTGCACTTCCCTCCCCTCTTGTGGTCGCTCGCCTTGGGCGTAGGCAAGGATCCACATTCGGTCGCGGCGGTGAGGCGCACCGACGTGGCGAGCTCCCAGCACGCACCAGCGTGCGTCATACCCCAGGCTCGCAAGTCCTTTGATGACGGTGCCGAGGCCAAGGGTACGCAGGCGCGGACTGTTTTCCGCGAAAACAAAGCGAGGTCGCACCTCGCCAATGATTCGCAGCATATCAAACCAAAGTCCCGAACGCTCTCCGGCAAGTCCTTCGCCGCTACCTGCCGAACTGATGTCCTGGCAGGGGAACCCGCCTGAGACGATGTCGCATCGCCCCCCCCATGGCCGCCCGTCGAATGTGCGGACGTCATCCCAGATTGGGAATCGGTCAAGCCATCCGTCATGCTGACGCTGCAGGAGGACGCGGCGGCAGTAGGGATCAAGCTCGACAGCGCAGACGGTGCGATGCCCGGAGAGCTTGGATCCCAGGAGGCCGCCTCCCGCCCCTGCAAAAAGTGCCAGCTCACGTAGCACCTAGGCACCAGACCGGGGAAAGTAGAGATGTTGTGCGATTCATAGTGAAAAAACGGCTTGCGTGGAGCACATAGCTAGGCTATAAACCCAGCATGCAGGAAACACGCACGATAACGGTGGAACTGCCACTTGTTGTGGTAGTAGAGCTTGAGGTTACGCTGGACCCCGACGGCTTCGAGGCCACCGTACACGCCGTGCGTCAGAGTACAGGGGCTCCAAACTGGAGCCCCTGTGACGTAAACGAGTCGTCGGTGGACGTACTAGAAGAGATCGACCGCCTCGCCAGGGAAGCGTTCGCTAAGCCAGAATCTTAGAATCCGGCGCCAGTGTCGCCACCGACGTCTTCGACATCAATCACTTCACCGGCAGTCTCACCACCCCCAGCTGGGAGCTGGGGGTTGCTTGATGCCCCAGTAGCCACAGCCTGACTCTTGCCTCCGCGCTTCTCACCTTGCAGGATCTGTGAGAGTTCTTCCAGCGTGGGTGGTGCGATGTACCAAGCGATGTCGAGCTGACCATCTTCAATCAGCGCCTGTGCCGCTGCAGGGTCGGGTAGCAGCGGCTTGCGCTCGCTTAGTAGAGCGTGCACCTCATACCGAGTGTTGATGTTTTCACCCTGGCGCTGGATCAGGAGGTCGAAACCAGCAGCCGAAGGGTCGACATAGTTGCCCCCTACGCGAGGGTTGTTACGCAGCGCGAGCAAACGCTCGTGCATGTTCTTGCCGTTCTTCTCCCCGACCCAAGACGAGATCTCCCATAGCTTCATCTGGCCTTTTGGTGGGTCGACGCCGTCGTCCATGGCTGCCTGTACTACAGCGTCGTTGGGGCGCACGTAGACGTTGATCAACGCGCGCCACTTGGCTTTCATCTTGTACCCAAAGTCACGGTCAGCCTTGATGCGTGACTTACGCATACGGGCGCTAGCCTCGCATGTAGGGCACGCGTACTGCTGGAATCCAGCCAGCCGGGACTTCGCAGGGCAGGCGAACCCCACGTACTTCCCCGTCGTGGGGTCTTGGTAGAAGTGCTTGGCGAATTTGACGAAGGGGCTACCACCCTTCGCGTTGGGCATTGCCCGTAGGGACAGCTCCGTGTCTGGCGCGATAGCCAGGAAGTCTGACTCGTCAGACTTCTCCTGTTTGGTGTCTTCGACCTCTTTGTTGACGTCGGCTTCGGACCAACCGTCGGCGTAGTTCTTCAATGCGTTCATGGTGTTGTTTTCTTCCAATCATCCCAGTCGGGATCTTTGATGTGGGGCTCCCCACGTAGCTCTGCGCGTAGCTGCGCACCTAGTGAGACCAGCATGTCTCGTTTTGTTTTGACGGCTTCGATGATCATGCGAACACGAGTCTTGGCCGATTCGCAGTCTATCACCTCCTGATAGGCCACCGCGTAGTCAGCGGTCAAAACCACCTCGGACTCAACGTGACTATCCGTCACGCGTGCGGGGGCTTTCTTGGTTGGTGCCGCAGAGGCCTTAGCGGCGGCGTCCGCCTCCAGTACGGCCCGTACTTGTCTGTACAAGCGGGCCTGCACCTGCTCGTGTTCGGCCTTAGCCTCGGCGTGGCAGCGTTCAGCTTGAGCGTACTTCTCACCCCAGTACGCCAGGTCACTAGAGACGCGAGCAAACTCGCGGTTGAGGTCCGTGCGGTCCAAAGACACGGACTCGTGCAGGTAGGCCTCCACCTGCCAATCGTGGATAGTGGGCACCGCCTACACCCCCATCTCGGCCTTCATCTCGCCGAGCTCCTCGTGGTTGATCACCGCCAACACCGCCAACACCTGGACCACCCGCTTGCGTACCTCTGAGGCCTCCATGCCCTCAAACTTCGCGATGTGCGGTGAGCATTTGACTACGGCGTTCACGACACCGAGGGCAAATTCTTTGCCTCTGCCGCCTCCCGCCTGGTCGACGAACGGTTGTACGATCGCTCGCACCTTCTCCGCACGGGCCACTCCTTGTGGCATGTCGGCCGGTGGTGCTGTTGGCTGAGTGGTGGGCTCCGCCTGTGGTGGAGCGTCTGCGGTGTCACCGGTGCGAAAATCACCCGCTGCGGACTCGTGCTCCGGTAGCCCCGACGTAGGAGCGACACGCTTGATCTCGTTGTCGCTGTCGTCGAGCCACACCTTCTCACCGGATTCCAACTCCAACACAACGGTGTAGTCGGCACCAATCACAGCGAACCCCACCACCAGCTCGTCCTTGAAGAGGTTTTTACCCCGCCATCGCTGTGCGTGCTCGGCACGGCGGTCTTCGTCCTCAGCAGCGAGCTTGGCAGGGGTTTTCTCGGGAGCTGCTTGAGGCGTTTCTGGAGGCGTCTCCTCAACGGCCTTGCTCTTAGGCTTGGCCTGGGGTTTGTTCGTTGGAGGCTTCTTCTTGGTGCGCCTGGGTACCTTTGGTACGGGAGCGGCTGTAGCGGGCACACCCAAAGGCTCGTCGGCCTTAGACACCAATACCGGCTCCCCCCCACACGCGTGGGTGACGGTCAGCTGACCTCCCGCCAAGTCTGCCGCGTCCTCCATTTGGCGCTGACGCTGTGTCGGCGGTGTACCCGCCGGACGTAGTGCGTCGCTCATGGGGTCTTTAGCAGCCCCCATCGTGCTGAGCATCTCGAAGATTGTGGCTGCCTGACTTGGAGCCAGCAGGGCCTCCAAGCACAGTTCACCCGTGTCACTGTCGTAGTTGAATTTCATTGTTTGTTTTCCTATGTGTCGTCAGTGCGGATCAGAAATCCCTGGCCAGGTTTGCCCGCAGCAGTTGTTAGCACGCGGCGCATCACCTTTATGTCGTAATTGCCCGGGTCCTGGCCGGGAGGAAGTTTTACCCAGGATGCTTCAATACCCAATTTGAACAGTCTTTGGGCAAGCGACTTACCCAGCTCCCACGCGTCACCGTCCAGCATCACCACCACAGGACGCTGGCAACGTTCGAGGATACGCTCCTGCGCGTGAGTAGGCTTGCCTAGGCAAGCCACGGCCAGAGGCCAGTGAGGCAAAGCGTCGAACACGCCCTCGACCACCACCACGGGTAGTCCCTTGTGCTCACCCATCAAGTACTCACTACGGGGCACGTCAAGAGCATCCTCATTGAAGAGCAGATGCTCACGCTTGAATCCCTTGGGGTATACGTACTTGGTATCTGGAAGATACGCTGGAACCTGCCCTGGAATCGACCGGGCAACATGGCCTAAGTGCTGACCGTTGTTCCTCACTGGAACCATCAAGCGTCCCCCAGCGAGCCCTACACCAATATCTTGGATCGTCTGCCAGTCGCGAACGCGGCTAAACGCGTATAGGGCAGAGGCGCGGTAGAGTATCGAGTGCTCGTAGTCCTTGATCAGTGGGACGAAATCATACGGAAGCTTCATCACAGGTCGGTCTACAACGGGCTCACGGTCCCGGTAATCCCACTCTGAGTACCCCTCTAATCGACCCTTAGCTTCGCACTTGAAGCAGTTATAGAATCCGTTATCAAGATTCACGCTCAAGCAGCCGCGCAGGTCTTCCTTGCCCGTCCTATCAATGCACAGTGGGCATCTGACACGTGCGTCTTCTCCTCCGGTACCGCCGTCGTACTGCTCTTCAAAAGCTGCTTGTACCGCGGCGAGCTGCTCACGATAGTTGCCTTTGACGCCGTCGCGGAAACCTTGAGTCACCACCCGGCACCAAAATCGGGCTGCGCTGCCTGTATGGCGTGACTACCTGCGTGCACATCCGACGCTGAAATACGCGCGCGGGCCCAGTCAGTGACAAACGGACCTATCTCCATGCGGCTGGGGCCGTGACGGTTTTTGATGACCCTTGCGATCATCTCGTTGCCGTCCTCCAGCGCCTCCAAGTCGATCATCATGTCCGTTACGCGTCCCTTGTTGGCTGAGTCGCTGGCGTCGTCTACGTCAGCTTTGCCTTTCACGCCAGACTTCTTCTGGCTGGCCGTGGCTGCCCAGCAGCCCCACTCCACCGCCGCGAGCCGGTGCTCCTCGTAGACCTCCCCCATGGCGCCGTAGGTGCCATCGTGGCGCCCGTCGGAAAGGATCTTATCGGCGTAGTCGCTACCAAACAGGTCAAGCCCCCCCATCTCTTCGCGTACTCGTGCGTACCAAGCCTTGACCTCTGACCACTTCGTGGACCGTGGTGGGAACCACTTGACCGCGAATCGCCCAAGCCCTACGCCCTCCTGCAACTCTCGGAGGCGTTGGCTAGCATCCCGCCAGCTCCCCTTGAGGATGTCGTTGGTTGGCACTCCCGTGAGGTTAGCCAACAACCGTGCGGTCCAGACCTCCTCCTCAAGTTCTAGGCTTGCCATCGCTACATTCATGCCCGAGCAGATGGCCTTGGCCGCCAAATTGATGAGAGCCATCGATTTGCCGTCCCCGGCTTTGCCCATGAACACCACCAACTGAGACCGTCCAAGGCCTCCCTCAACAGCGATGTCTAGCTCTTTCATGCCTAGGCTCATCCTCTCGACGTGGCGTAACCGGTCAATGCGCGCGAACACGTCCTGGTCCAAAAACATTCCAGGGTGCGCGTCGGTGGTACCGATCAGCTGCACCGTCTGCAACGCGTCCACAAGGTCGTCAAGCGGTTGGTGTGCCGCGTGCGCTTTGATGAGCGCGTCCACCACCTCGGATTCTTTGCGACGCCGAAGCACGGGTGCGATGGCCTGCAGCGTGGCCTCCTCCGCCATCGCACTACCCTCGATCAAATCCAGGTAGTCCACGGTGTCTTCCATGACCTCCTGCGTTAGGCGTCCACGGTCGCGCAGCATCACCATCGAGCTAAGTACCCCGGCGTCTGTGGGTACGGTGTCCGCTCGATGCAGTGCGATGCAGTGCTCTAGCACCGTCCGGGCACACGCCTCACCCAAGCCCGCGGGCTCTACCAGGTGCCCGACCGAGTACCAAAAGTCTTCGCTACGGGTGCACCAGTGCACCGTACTGCGCTCCAGGGGCTTGGGCAGACCGTATGGACGCACGGTGTGGCCGATGGGCACCACAGACAAATGACTAGCGTTCGCGTCCTGCATACCGGCTCTACTGACTACCAAATCCAAGTGACCTCTGTCAGCGCTTTACTCATGCCCTCGCGCTCGTGGTCTGCTTCAGCGGCAACCGTGGCCACGCGCCGAGCGAAGCTCCCGCCAGGGAAGTAGCGGGCGACGATGGCACGTATCGCGGGGGGTTCTGACGCGCGTGTCAGACGTAGGTCTTGCACCATCATGGAGTGGTCGTGAGCCAGCTTGCGAGCTGCCGGAGTCATGACGGTACGCCCACCCAGCTCGGTGCTAGCACGGCGGCAGTAGTCCAGCTGACTGGTGACGATACCCCGGGAGAAGATCTGCGCGCAGCTGGGAGCGGTAACGGACTCGGTCACCACGGGCATCTGGGAGACGAACGATATCCACCTGGGGGCAGAAATGTGGTGTTTCTGCAGCAACACTATGCCGTCGGCCATAGCCTTCCAGTTGCGGCGCTTGTCGAACCGAGTTCTACGAGTCCAACGGATTGCAGTGCCGTAGTGCTGGTAGATCCAGGCCTTGAGCCAGAGCGCGCACTCAACGGCGTGGGTGTTGCTGACGGTACCGAGGGAGATCTTGGGAGGTCGAGGAACTTGGGCCAGCCGTAGGTCCTCGGCACGCAACTTGGGTACCTCCCGGTAGAATAGCTCAGCAGAAACTGGACGGATCGGCTCACTAGGGGACTTGAGGGCTGCTTTCAGCTGATCCCAGTCAGCTGAAGTACTCCTGGGTCTAGCTTGGCGTTCGCTACCGCTCACTGCAGCTCTCGGCGGGGTAGTAAGAGCCAAGTAGCCCGGTGGTGATCAACGTAGCAAGCGAAGCGCGCGGGTTGACGCCGCTGGGCCCGACGCCGAAGGCGTCGCTAGGCAAGTAGTTTTTAGACATTGTTTTGAATTGGTTTTTGTAAGGTGAAAGTTTTTGTTAAGCCCATGCCCTCGCGCACCGGCCGCGGTTTTACCCAAAAAACGCTATAACGCAAGCTAGACCCATGTCAGGTACTACTGAGTACAGAATAGCCATACCGCGTGTATATTCGCACGCGAGCGTCTGAATGGCCTTCAAGCCACCTGTGACCCCGGTCGAGGTAGTCGTAGATGGTGAATTCGGTTTTATTCGCGGTGACCCGCGATCCGCGACCGGCACCCTGGATGACCTGGATGGTGCTCTTACCGCCACAGGCGTAGACCACCGACGCCAGCGAGGGTATGTCTACGCCTTCACGGAACACACCGTTGGCTACCAACACGTCCAAATCGCCATCGCGAACACGTTGGACGAGCTCCGCGCGGTTCGCTTTACTGGCTGCCCCCCAAGCAAACTCCACTGTGAGGCCAGCCTGCTCAATGGCATCGCGCAAGATACGCCCGTGGGAGAGTAAATCAACGAACACCATCGCGGGCTTCTGGCAGGCCAGCACATCGCGCAGCACTGCAGCGTTACGCACGGCAGACTCCGCGATATAGGCCTTGCGGACCGCTACCCAGGTGCGGCTGGCTAGCCCCTTCTTCTGCTTGACCTCGGTCACCCTCACCGTCGCGCGGGCAACAAAACCCGCGTCCATAAGCGAGCGGGGGGTGACGTTGTAGACCACTGATCCCGTCTGAGCCACGGCCATCAGGCTCTTACCGTCACCACGGTCGAGGGGCGTACCCGACAGACCTATTCGGTAGTAGGCGTTCGGCATAGCCTCACTTACCTCCATAAAGCTACCTGCAGGTAATACATGAGTTTCATCAATCACCACGCCCTGAACATGCTGCAGGGCGTTGCGGCACTCTGGGTTAGAGAGCGCCCGGTACAACGTCTGGAACGTGCAGAATGAAACTCGGTCACCTAGCTCCCAGTTGCCCCGGCCTAGCCACGTGTGGCCGCTACCATCACCACGAGCTTCCCAGCGCTGCTGGATGTCCTCAGCCAAGTGGCTGCGGTGCACGAGGAACAGCCATTTACACGGGATAGCCTTGCAGATCCCCACAACCATTTCCCCTTTGCCCGAGTTGTGGGTGATGGTGAAATCGTCCAGTAGGTACCGGCCGTCACCGTCAAGGGTGAACCCGAAATAGTCGTCTTCGGGCAGGTGTTCCACAGTGAACCCGAACTGGTTCAGGTCTTCTGTGAAAACCCCTGGGACCGAACTCTTTCGGGGGAGTCCTGCGCAGCGCACGAGTTTATGCACGTGTTTTTTCGTTCGGCTCCAGTCCAGCCAGTCACGTACCCTGACGTCCACGAGTTTGCCCGCCAGCGAGGTGTCGTCGTTGGTGCGCACAAGCGTGAGTACGTGGTCTAGGTTGACCACCCACGGGTCACCTTTTTTGGGTACGACGCGCACCATCTTTTGCCTGCCTCTACACAGGTGTGCGACCCGCCTAGGCTCGCCGTCGGGACCCATCAAATACTCTCCCGGGCGCACATCTTCCACCGCGCGGGGTGAACCGTCGTACATCAGGATTTTCTGACCTCTCGCGTGGCAGCCGGTGGGCGCACGGATGATGCCTCTCCCGCTCTTGATGGCGGCAACGATGGCGTCGAATTGGTAGGGCCTCCCGTCCAACAGTCGTGTTTTTAGCCACCCGAGCTCTGCGTCAGCCAGGTGTTCATCCCAGTTGCGTGGGTGCGGCCGCTGCCGGGTGTCGATGCGCTTGACGTCGAACCCAGCGGCCTTGGCGTGCTTCTCTACCAGCGGTACCAGCCCGGTGGGGAAACGCCGGTGGCGTTTGCTCAGTAGCCTCACAGTGCCCACGCCCATGGCCCGCTCCCGAGCACTGTCCTCGTAGCTGAGGAAGTTCCATAGCCACTGGATCTCCTGGACCTCTGCCTTAGCGATGGTTGTGTACAAATTGTTTACGCGTAACCACATCTGCCGGATCTCCCTATGTGTCCCCTGATATTCATCTGTGACTCTAGGTAGCAGACGTCACACTGTAGGTGGGGCATTGGATCGTTGTTGCACGCCAACTCGTAGGGGTCAGCGCTCAGCTCTCCTTCAGTCGTCAGGCTCCCCCCACAGTTGCAACAACGCCTAGGCCTCGAACCGGCACATGTGGGGCACGGCCGGTGCCCCTCAAGCCGTAGTTGTGTGTCGTGCACCCGCTGCTCATCGGTGAGTTCGATCACTCTTCAGCCAGGAACACCTCAATTGAGGTGAGCGAGATGTAGGATTTTCCGGCCTTCTTTTTGGAGGCCACGAGGCCTTTGAACATCCAATTCCTCATTGTGTGGTACGGGACGCCAGCACGGTCAGCCGCTCCCGAGATGGTGAGGTACCCCTGAGCCGCCATCTGAGCCGCGATACTCACTGATCGTCTCCGTCCAAACCTGCGATTGCACGGAATCCCTTTGCGAGGTCCCGGTTCCCCTTGCCTCCTGCACGGCGCAGGCGCCCTTTCGCGAGCTTGAGCTCCCTCGCTGTAGCTAGGGTGACCTCCAGCACAAACACCTTGTCTGGCTTGTCTCTCGCCACTTCAGTGGCCATGGCATCGTCTAGCAGCGACGCTTCATCCAGCTCCAACGTGGCCCCAGATAGCGCTTCGAGTTCGTCAATTGTAAAGCCCGTGACATCGAGGTCCACAAGCTCCCTCCCTGCTTCCAGCAGAAAGTCTATCTCCGTTGAGACCAAGCTCAGATCCAGCTGCCCCCGGTTGTTGTTCAGCGACAGCGTGAGCTCGATGCGCTCAACGGTGGTGAGTCCTGATGCGTCCAGACACGGTACTGGTGAGGAGGGGTCCCACAATTCGCGCAGCGCCCGTACCCGATGGTGGCCATCTGTGATGACCCACTCACTTGAAGTTGGGTCCTCTCGGTACACCACTATCTCCTGCGCAAGACCATTCCTAGCAATGAACTTTTTCAGCGCCGCGTACTTGTGTACGGGCATGACGTTAGAGTTGCGCGGGGCATCCCTAATCGTGTTCAGGGGCGTAACGAGGCGTGGCAGGGAGCTTGCAGTGATGTGGTCAACAGTCATTGAACGTCTTCCTGTACGGCTCCCTGTATGGCTCAAGCTCTCTACGGAGGGCTTTTCTAGCCTCCGCGGTCTGCCGGCGTAGTTCGGGGAGTAGTTCGGGCTTGCCTAGCAGCTTAGCAGCCACTCTCACTGAGAGAGCTTGTTTCAGAGGCAGTCGTGCTAGAGGGTAGTCCATCAGTACTCTACCCATTGCGACGTCAACCGCATCGCGCCGCTGCGTCCGGGCGTACTCCTCTTCTATACCGCACCGGTCGGTGTCAACTCCCCCAGACTGCCAGTCTGGGTGGTCCTCCGACAGTAGTCTCGTACCCCGCACTCTCCCGTATCTGACCTGTGGTGGGATGGCCTTCTTCGGAATCGAAACCGGGATACCAGTCTTCCACATGTACATCGACACGCGTACGTAGACCACACGATAAACCCACCCCCGCAGACCCTTGACCGACTGCTCAGGGCACTTCACCCAATAAGACTGGTACGCAGGGAGGGCGTGTAGCCAACCCTCTTGCACCAGATCCTCGACTCCCTGAGCACCTCGGTGGCTACGGATAGCGAACTTCTCCGCGATATCACGAACCACGGATCCTACCGCCGCGATGTGGATAGCGGTCATTACACGGGCCACTTACTCACCCTCCAGCAGTGTCTGGGACACCACAGCCGAGGCGTTGTCCAGAGCGGTGATGACCCCGTCCAGCGTACCGTCCATAAACTCGGCGTACGCACCAAGCTTGATTTTGACTTTGACCAGCTCAGCGAGATGCGTACGCCGGGCACGCTTTCCCGGCGAACCCTCCATGAGTTCCTGAGCACGCTGTGTGGCAGCCTCGACCTCGTGGCGCAGTGCGCTGATGATGGCCTCGGCAGTCTCCCTGGAGCTCATCGCAGGAATCTCGTAGACCACATGCTCGGAGCAAGCACGTAACGCCATCACTGCAGCACGAAACTGCAGCACCCGTGCACCGGGGAGGTAGTAGAAGCCTCCCCTTGGACGCATGCGCACAGCGTGACTCTTGTCGAGTAACTCGGTGAGCCACACGGAGATCTCCCGTGTGTCGAAGCACCCCCGGCGGGCTGAGTATTCGTTGGAGATTTCAGCGCACAGCGGGTGCGCAGAGTCGCTGTACACCACCTCTCCGTCATCCCCCAGGTGCACGCGCAGTTTGCCTGAGTACACTGGTGTCGAAGCACCCCCGTCGGGCTCCTCCCGGTACACCAGCTGAAAGTCTCCTCTGCAGCTGTCTAACAGCACCTCTCGTCTGCGCCCGGCCACGATCTTCACCGCTCTCGCCAACATCTCTCGCTCCCCGGCGAGTTTGGGTCCGGACTCTGGGGGAATGTCTGCCATGTCTTCCAACGCAGTTAGAAGTTCGGTCGCTGGTACCCGGCCACTGAGTGACCAGTAGACGATGCACCCGGTAGACTGGCCGTCGGATACTGCGGATACGTCGTTGCGTACGGTGGTGGATGGGTGGATGTCGGTCATGGGCTGGCACTCTCCTCTTTGGCGTTATGGGGGGGGGCTAAGCGACCTTGATAACTTTGGTGATCAAGGGCTCGATGCGGGACATCACGGCGAACGCGTTCGATTTGTTGCCCGCAAACAGGCGTGTGTCCCATCGCTTGAGCACCATCATCTTGGCGGACGGGATGATAAGCTCGGCTGCCTTAGCCTCCGTCACGTGAAGACAGAGCGCCCAGTAAGCGTCCACGTGTGAGAGCCACTGGTCGTGCTCTGGGGACCCCTCCTCAGTGTGAGTGGACAAGATGTACGCTGCGCAACTGGAGAGCACAGCCATCGTCCGGTCCAAACGTACCGGGGCATGTGTAAACTTCACTTTCCCCGCGAGCACGTCCAATGCCTTGGGGAGGTCCACGTTCTTGACGAACTCGATGAACTCGCCCGCGGGTCCCTGGCCTATGAAGGCCGTGACGAACAGGTGGCGTTCGGCAGGCGTCAATCCATTGACTAGACCTCCAGCGTAGGCCCTTGTGGCCATCTCCCACGTACGCCGTGATGGCCACGCTAGGGAGCTTTCCCCTGCGTCTACCAAAGGCATCTTGTGCAGTACCGACCCACGCTCCGAGATGAATGCCCCCACCAAACCCTTCGCGTCGGCGAACGCTTCGGGCCAGGCTTCCATCACGAGCTTTTCTCTTGCGAGAGCCGACATGACGGGAGGGCTGTTGTCCTCTGAGCCGCTCAACAGCCACTCAACCCACGCACGAGCGTCGCCCGGGTCCCACTGCAGGTGACCAAACCGGTTGGCTAGTGGGATGGCCAGCTCTTGCGCGTTGGCCGCGCAGTCCACAGGGTTAGCAGCCATCATGAACCGCACACGAGGGTTCACGTCGACGTCGCCGGCCTTTCCCTCCAACGTGATGCGCATCAAGGCGGCGTGCGCTGCGTTGCTGCAACTGGTGGCCTCGTCGAAGAGCTGCACCGCGCCGCTCATGGCGTTGACCTTGTGGATCCACGGTGGAGGCAGCGCGTTCACCATCGTGCGTTCCTCGTTTGGGATTGGGTACCCCGCGAGGTCCGCAGGCTCGCAAATGGACGCGATGGTGGAGTTGAATCCCAGACCGCACTCGTGTGCGATGTCCCGGATCATTCCGGACTTGGCCACTCCTGGCTCACCCCAGGCGATGAGAGGTAGTCCCCAGCGCCCGTTGAGGCCTGGAGTAAAGAGAGACGCTTTTACGATACTACTTTGGTTTGCCATGGTTTTTTTGCTTTGCGGTGGGGTGGGCCCCACCGGGTGATTTATACTTAGCCTATAAACGTCGGGTTACAAGGAGAAACTGGTTTTCTTGTGCGCTTCGCTCCATCCGGCACTGCGTCATGAACACCGACTGAGCCTTGGGGGAGAGGGATAGTTCGCGCGTTTCAGCGTACGTGAGGTCCGAAATGTACGCCTCGTTGAGCCATTCGGGCACGTAATGTCTCGAAACAATACCGAACTGGATCTTGCGAATACGTATTAGAAGACAGTACGCGCGATCCACGACATACTTCGGGTCCCGACATCGAGTGAGGTCTATGTACCCCCGGCCAATAAGCTCTACCTCCCTCACTGTGGGCGATCGGGTACGGCTCCGGGGCTTGCGTACTGTCGGGTACGTTGCAGCCAGGGCCTTGCGGCACTGAAGAAGAGCCCTCATCACTCGCGTCTGAACAATGCGCCTTTGATCTGGCGACTGGTCTGGCGACAATTACTGGGAAGCCTCGTTGAGTACTGCTAGTTCTTTGGCGTAGTTCATGGGTACTTCACCCAGTAGTCGGACGTTTTTGGTGTGAACCCTCCGAGGCGAAGTTGCGTCCTGTACACGCTCTGACAGGGGACACAGCAAAAATGCCGGAGTTGTATAGATAACCGGACCGATTCGAAGGTATTCAATATGTTGAGCGGAAGGTCACCTCCGCAAACATCACAGCCCATCAGTCGCCGACCTTGATGTGGAAACCCCAGTCACATGGCGACTGGGAGTACTCACCAGTGAGTAACCAAATGACCTTGTACCCTCGTGGCGCTGATGCCGGTGCGGGTCCGCCACCATCGGTGGCCACCACTACGATGTCAGGCTTGGGGTTCATGCGATCCACCATCTCGAAGATGGGGTGAAAACTTGTACCCCCGCCTCCCTTGAGAGATTTTGCCGCTTCCTTCCAGTTACGGCATTCAACGAGCTCGTTGATTTCAGCGTCGCAACTGACCACGGTGATTTGGCACTTCATGGACTTGAAGAGTCCATCGGCTTCTCGCAGAGCGATGCCGAGTTCGTCGGCACCCATTGACCCGGAGGTGTCTACCGCGAGCAGCACCGTAGGGACGGGGGCTACCATCGTAGGCATCACGATGGAGCGTGGGCCCCACCCAAATCCAGCCTGCCGGCGGTGTACGCTGCCGTAACGGTAGTCTTGCGCACCGGCCACCCACTGCACCGCACGCCGGGATGCACGCCTGAGATGCTCACGCCAACTGACCTTGGCGGGACCCAGTTTGGCTGCAGCCCAGCGCTCAAGACCTCCGGGGATTGTACCGGGATGCCTACGGATGTGGTCCGCCAACTCCTCGGCGGCTTGTTGGCGAATGGCTTCCATCTCAGCGGGGCTACGTTCGGCAGCTCGGGCTTCCTCCGTCAGGTCCCCTTCGTTTTCTAGGGGGTTACCGGCGCCGCTACCGCAGTGCCCGAATGCGTCACCGTTAAGGGCCTCACCCATTTCGGTGAGGTCTGGCTCACCATCGACTTCGCCCGGCTTGCTGTCTGGGCCCTCCGCACTGCGCTGGTCTTTCTTTTCTTGCTGCTCCGCACGCTTCTGCAGAAGCAAGTGGTAGTACTCATCGGCCAGGAGGCCCGAGTCGAATCCCCAGGTTTCCGGCCAGCAGATGGTGGCTGGCCAATCAGTCCAGTTCCCCTGGCGCAGCTGATCGTTGATGAAGATATCGGCGGCGATGTTGTACAGCGCCGCGTCATAGCCCATGGTCGCCGCCCGTGACGGATGCTCTAGCATGATGTGCATGGTCTCGTGGGCCAGCACGAAGACCAGGTTGTCCTCCGACCAGTCGTTGAGGGCTTTCTCGGTGTAGATCAGTAGACCCTTCTCGGTGACCCCGAAGGTATCGCTCTCCTCAACACACAGTTGGCCGCCTTTTCGGACCTTGCGGCGGATCTTGTCCACTTTTACCGGGTACATCGAGTAGAGAACGGTCCCGAAGTAGGGGGCCTTCTCCGCGACGATCGCGCGGGCAACGGACATCTTGAATCCCGGGCCGGAGGTGTCCTGGCGTGAGCGGCTTCGGCGCGCCATTATGCGCCTCCAAGGCGAACTCGTGCCCGGGCCCGTGCGGCTTGGATACGTGCAACACGCACCGTGTAGCGGGCAGTGTGCATCACCGACGGGATCGAGAGTCCCTGACTGCGGGCGGCTTCGAGGAGGATACTCTTGGTGGCTTCGTCACCGTCTAGCATTCGGGCGCCTACCAGCTTCCCGATACGTTCGGCTTCGGTCTCAGAGCCGATGGTGGTGTCGAAACGACCTGCATCGCTATGGGGTGGCGCTTGGGTGTGCGTGACCATCTGCAACCAATGTTGCACGGTTGGCACAAAATGCAAGGTTAGCAAATAATAAAAATTATCCCTTGCATATGAATTATAGACGCGCTATAAACCCCCTTATGGATAAAAAAACCCCGGACGAAATCCTGCTGGAAGCGCGCGAGAGCTTGGCGCCGGGGTACGCCACGGATCTCCTCCTCGCATTCGTTGAGTACTTGCCCGAGAATCGAGCCTCGCACAAGGAACTGGAACCCACCGACGCGGGGGACCTGTTTCGGACTTTGGTGTTAGAGGAGAACTGGAGCGTCAAAAAAGCACGTGCTGTGTACGACGCAGCTTACGAGGTTGTCTCGTAGCTTCTGTCCGGCGGCTTGACAACGTGCAGAGCTCTCCCCAACGATTGGGGAGAGCTCGCTTGGTCAGGAGGCCATCTCTCACCTCTGGCACCACCTCTTGGCCGGGCGAGCTCCTCTTCAGGTTACGTCAAGACTCGCGATCTCACCCAGAAGATCGTCGTGGTTACCCCAGCTCTTACGCCAACCCACGACCACTTCTCGGTCGTGGGGACGGTTGGGCGGGTGCATGTAGCCACGACCGTCCACGTTGATGAACGGCAGGTCCACTAGCACCGTCTGACCGTTGAGTGCTTTTGAATCGCGCGCGGTTCGCTTGTCGAAGGTGGCCACGAGTTTCTTCGACATCCTATCGTGAGGCTTATCTTGCTCCATCAAGACTCGCCAAGCCGTACCGTTGTAGGCGTTCGCCATCTCAGTCGCTGCCACACGCTCGACCATCCAGAGTTTCTTGCCAGCTAGGGCTGGGATCTTCCTCTTGAGGTGCTTCGCTGCGTCAGCCCAGTTTTGGCCCACGAGTGCCTGGTCGGCCAGCAACTCGCGCATTACGTTGGTCGTCTGTTGCCCCCAATACGAGAGAGAGCGCTTGTATCGGTCGATCAGGAACCGGTTCTCGTCCGCGACGTGGGCAGCCAAGTCGAAGCGTAACGGTTTCGCAACACCGATGAACTTACGGTCGAGGGAGCCTAGCCACCTCTTGGCGTCCACGTATGAGCGTTTGACCGCGTGGACGTGTACCGTGGCCATCCCCTGGGCCGTACCTGCTGTGAGCTGAGCCATGGCGGCGCGTAGTTGTATCTCCATGGCCTGGCGAGTGGCGGTGGTCCATCCACCATAGTCAGCCCCGGGGATACTATCGATCCCCCGTCTAAGGTCTGCCATGGCACGGGCCACCGCGCGACGTGCCGCGCGAGCAGCCTTGTCAGACAGCGCCGCTAAGTGCTCATGCTGAGCCTCTAGCAGCTCATCAGGCGTAGGGTGAGTGACCATCAAGAGTCACCGGAGGTACCGCCTTCGGAAGACCCTTGCGCGCTACTACCCTTACCCGGGGCCTTCTTTTTTCCCGCGGGTTTTGGGGAAGGCTTCTTCTTGGTCTTGACGGTCCCAGTGGCGGGCGGCTTGGCTGA
>NVVL01000056.1 GCA_002402195.1 Rickettsiales bacterium
AATATGAAGTTAATATCATTTTTATTCACTGTTTTAGTTAATTTAAATATAGCTTATGGATTTGATATATCCAAGGATATCTTAGATAAACTGGACAGAGCTATCCATAATAACCCCAATGATATTGCTGCGTATAATCATGCTGCAACTGAATTAAATGATAGTCATCAATTTAAGGAATCTATAAAAGTGTGTCAGAAGGCCTTGAAAATTGATTCTAAGGATGCATTTTGTTACATGGAGATAAGTAGATCATATCTTGAATTGGGTAAAAAGAGTGAAGCATTAAAAATGGTTGAAAAATCTATAAAACTCGATCCAAATAATATTTTTGCCCTTTATCAAAAAATATTTGTGCTGGACTCAATAAAGCCAATCAATAAAAAAGAGCTAGTAAAACTAGGCTACAAGATTTTAGAGAAAAATTCTGAGGATAAGCTAGCATATATTGTTCTAATAAAATCATTAGCTGGTCTGGGCAAAAAAAGGGAGATGATTTCTGCAGCTGAAAAATATATTTCTTATCATGCTAGTGTTGTAAATTATTTAAATCTTGCAAATGCCTATGCTGAAATAGGTAAGCCAGATGAGTATTTACTAACTATTGAGAAAGCAATAAATTTAGATCAAAGTGATTTAAGGCCATTATGGTTTAAAATACAAGCTTTATTTCACCTTAAAAGATATGTTGAAGTAATACCTGTTTCAAATAAATTTCTCAAACTGCAGCCAGACAATACTGGAGTTTTGGCTTTTAAGGCCGATGCACTAGCAACTCTTGCTAGATATGAAGAAGCATTAAACACATATAATATTGCAATAGAAACAAAACCTAAAAATCCCACTGCTCTATACCTGTGCAAAGGGCTTATGTTACACAAATTAGGTAGACTTAGAGAAAGTGTACAAATGTATAATAAAGTTTTGCGTTTAGATCCTAAGAATGTATCAGCGTATAATAACCTTGGATTTGTTTTAAGTGATATGGGACAGAATAAAGCGGCTATGGAAGCGTACGAAAAAGGTCTTAAAATCGATCCAAATAATCAACTAATTCAAGCTAATAAGAAAATTTTGGAATCTAAATGAGAGTGGCTTTGTTCGGGAGCCCACATCTCTCTTTAGTGTGCTAAAATATCTCATAAAAATATGAGATATTTTAGGTTTAGCTTATTTCACTTCATTTACCAATGCAGAAATTGCTAAAGATTTCGCCTAGTATTTCGTCAACGGTGATTTTGCCGGTGATGCCGCAGAGGGCTCTGATGGAAATTCTTATATCCTCCGTCGCTAGGACTAGATCATCGTTCAGCGAAAAGCGCGTCAGGGACTCGAGCGCTTGTTCTAGCTGAACCCTATGTCTTGCGCGGGTGATTTGTGGGGAATCTGAGGGTTTGGCGATTTTTTCGGCTATGGAAATTATGCTATTCATTAAATTTTCCATCCCCATATTCTTTTTAACGGAAACTTTGATCGGGGTTTTCCCGTGGATTTGGGAGGGAGTGGTTGTTTCGTTTATCTCTGATATATCAGTTTTATTTAGTAAAATAATAGTATTCTCGTCAACTAGCTGGGAGAAATAATCGACATTATCTTTTTCCTCAAGCGCGCGGAGCCCTGCAGTCTCTGCTATATCATACATGATGATTTTAATATCAGAATTTTGTGATATTTTCTTTGCCCGTTCAATGCCCTCAATCTCTATCAGGTCCGAACTCCCATCATGAATCCCAGCCGTATCTTGCAAGATAATAGGGTACCCACCAATATCCAAATGTCCCTCTATAACGTCGCGTGTGGTGCCGGCAATATTCGATATAATCGCCACGTCGCGCCTCATCAGATAGTTAAGCAGGCTGGATTTGCCAACATTAGGCTTGCCCAAAATCGCGAGCTTTAAACCACTCCGGAGGCGCTCACCTCGGTTATTATCGTCTAGGTGAGCTTTGATCTTATTGATCAAATTTTCTACAGATTTTTTAACTTGCTGCAAAGTTTCTTCTGGAATATCCTCGTCTGGGAAGTCGATATAAGCCTCAAGCAGGCTGATCAGAGCCAGCAATTCCGCGCGCCATTGTTCGTAGAGCGCCTCAAGCCCCCCACCCAGCTGGTTGATTGCCTGCTTATGTTGCAGCTCAGTTTCCGCATCGATTAAATCTGCAAGACCCTCTGCTGCGGTGAGGTCCATCTTGCCATTTAAGAATGATCGCCTAGAGAACTCTCCACCTTCCGCAAGGCGCAGATCAGGCATGGACTCTAGCACCTCATTCAGCATTTTGATCACAGCTAGGCTACCATGTGTGTGAATCTCCACGGAATCCTCGCCCGTAAAACTAGAATTGCCAGAGAAAAATACAACCATAGCTTCATCAATTAGTTGCTTGGTCACCGGGTGATAGATCTTGCGAAAATATAGCTGTCGCGCTTTTAGTTTCGAGGTTTTGGCGCCTATGAGTTTTTCCAAGCTTTCTATGCTTTTTTCGCCAGAAATCCTAAAAACAGCCACGCCTGCCTTGCCTCTGGCAGAGCACTGTGCAAAAATAGTATCCATCTCTTATGTCTCTAAAGTCTTGATAGGTCGCATTATTTCCATTATCATACCATTAGTTTGCAGATTAATAAAGCCATTAGGGAAGCCTGGATTATGAAAAAAAATTCAAACGTAAAGAAGTCGCTCTATCTCAGCCAGTTAAATTGTACGATTGCTGATATTAGCTCTGAGATTCTGGATCTTGTGAAGGGGGATAAAAAGGGCGGAATATATACAAAATTTGTTCGTAATTTCCTGAAATACATTCCGATTGACTACAGATCGAAGGATAAAATTGATTTATTTGGAGATTTTACTCATGAGGCTTTTGAGTTTTTTAAAAATAAGCCGGCCGGTGAGCATAAGGTTAAGATTTTTCCCAATAAATATCGCAATGATCCGGCTATCACGATCTTAATTGCAGCAGAAAACAGGCCTTTTATTATTGATTCGCTAAATAGCTTGATGTCTAAACTGGCTCTACAGGCAGTCTTTACCTTCCATCCGGTGATCTACACCGTCCGTGATGATAAGGGGAAGCTGACGGATATATTAGGAAAAAGAGAGCATGGAACGGCAGAATCTTTGGTTTACATCAAGGCGCTTGGAACGTTTGACAAGGCTGCTATTGATAAAATCACAGAGGAAATTAATGTTATTATCGGGCTGGTGAATTATACGTATAATTCTTGGCAACCTTTGCTCAATAAGATCATCAGCATTACGACGGATGTGGTGCATAGCACAGATATATACGAGTCAGAAGATCTGCCTGTGGAGGAGACTTTAGATTTTTTAAATTGGCTGCAGAAAAATAATATTACTTTTCTCGGAACGGTGGATTTTGATGTGGAATCAAAGGCTCTTACCAATGAAGATGGGGTTAGAGATATCTGGAAAGATAATCTGGAGGAAATCTCTACGATCATCGAATTTTCCAAAAGCGAATATTACGAGAAAAAGCTCGTTATGCTGGGCAAGATCAACAAGCTCTCTCCTGTTCATAGGAATGCGTTAGTAGACTATATCCTGGTCAAACGTGTGGATAAAGATGGTGTATATCGCTCTGGAACTATAATATTTGGGCTATATGGAACAGCAATTTACTTCCAATCGATAAAAAGCATCCCTATTTTGCGTGGGAAGATGAATTATGTGCTTGATAAGTCAGAATTTCCGGTCAATGGCTTTAATTCTAAGAAAATTAAGAATATTATAGAATCCCTCCCAAGGGATATTTTGATTCAAATCGATGAGGAAGATCTCTATTGCATGTGCATACATATGCTCTCTAGTATGCGTAGCCATAGGCTCAAAGTATTTGTGCAGCAAGATTGGTCGAATTCGTTTATTAATGTCATTATTTTCTTACCGAGGGAAAAGCTTACCCCGGAGGTATATAATGAAATTAGCTGCTATTTGAAGGAGAAATTTGGCAGTGAGATTATTGCAGACAACATCACGGTCGTAGCGCAAGATTTCTCGCATCTATTTGCGACATTGGCTATTAAAGATATATTAAAACTGGACTTTTCTCATGAGGAAATGGAGAAGGACTTAATTCAAATCACAACTAATTGGTCGGAAAGCCTGCTGGACAGGCTCTGCTGCGAGCTTGGTGAATATGATGGGGCAAGTCGGCATAAGGATGTTGCGCAATCCTTCCCAGCGGAATATAGGCACAAATTTGACGCTGGTATGACGATTGATGATATTCATCATTTGGAAAAAGCCTCCCGGCAAAATGAGTTAACATTTAATCTCATACAGGGGGAGGATAATGAATATGTTATAAAATTTTATAGTCCAGAGATAAAACTCACCCTTTCCGACACGCTGCCTGCGATCGAGAATCTCGGATTCATCGCGGTGGATGAGCAGAGCTTTGCAATTGCGAAATCGTCTAGTTTTAAAAAGAGCTGGATTTATGAATTTAAACTATCCAGCCCGATTAAAATCGGTACTCCGTTTGATAAATTGAAGGAGAATATAGAAGAAGCCCTATGCAAAATGAGCTCTGGTGAGCTGGCAAGTGATGTTTTAAGCAAATTATTAGTAGTGTCCGGCTTTAATTGGAGCAAGGTGAAATTGATCAAGTCTCTGACTAGGTATTTGCATCAAACAGGCTTTATTTATGGCAAGGGTTATGTGCAAAAGACTCTGGTGAGTCACCATATATTCACCGAGATGCTCGCTGATCTTTTTGAGGCAAGATTTTGTCCCAAAGCACATTCTGAGAAAAATGTTAAGTCATTATCTGCGAAGATGGGTAAATATCTGGACGAGGTGAGCAGCAGTACAGAGGATAAAGTCTTGAAAAATATGATGCTGATCATAGAGGCAATCACCAGAACTAACTTTTATCAGAATAGCGTTTGTCAGGATAACGAGAAGATGGCGAAAAGCTATTTATCCTTTAAATTTGACTCTAGCAAAGTTCCGGATCTACCACTTCCTATTCCTTATGCAGAGATCTTTGTTTACTCAAACGATTTTGAAGGAATCCATCTTCGTGGTGGGAAGGTTGCAAGGGGTGGTCTTCGTTGGTCAGACAGAGGAGAGGATTACAGAACAGAAGTACTCGGCCTGATGAAGTCTCAAATGACTAAGAACACAGTGATTGTACCGGTTGGTTCGAAGGGAACTTTTTACCTCAGCTTTGCTCAAGGGAATATGAGCCGCGAAGTTTATATGAAAAAAGTTGTTGCGTGCTATCAAAATTTCCTCAGAGGATTGTTGGATATTACGGATAATCTGGTCAATGGCAAGATCATGCAGCCTAAAGATACCATCATATATGATGCTGAAAACCCATATCTTGTGGTAGCTGCAGACAAGGGCACCGCAAGCTTCTCGGATTATGCAAATGCGGTATCTGCTGAGTATAATTTCTGGCTGGGGGATGCGTTTGCATCTGGCGGGTCGCTTGGCTATGATCATAAAAGAATGGGTATCACGGCAAAAGGTGCGTGGATTTCTGCGCAGCTCCATTTCATGGAAATGGGTGTGGATATACAAAAAGAGCAGTTCAGCGTGGTTGCTATTGGTGATATGTCTGGCGATGTGTTCGGGAATGGGATGTTATTGTCTAAATATACTAATCTGGTTGCTGCGTTCAATCATCAGCATATTTTTATCGACCCAACGCCAGATCATAAAACGAGCTATAAAGAAAGACAAAGGCTTTTTGCTATGGTTAGAAGCAGCTGGACGGATTATAATTTGAAATTAATCTCAAAAGGCGGCGGGATTTTTAGCAGGTCAGAGAAAACTATCAATATTTCAGCTGAAATTAAGGAATTATTGGGAATAAAATGTAGTTCTCTAACACCCGATGAGTTGATTCGATCAATATTAAAGGCGGAAACAGACTTGATATGGAACGGGGGAATTGGCACATATATCAAATCTTCCTCGGAAAATAATATTGATATTGGCGATAAGGCTAATGATAATCTCAGAGTCAACGGGAATGAAGTCCGGGCGAAGGTAATTTCCGAAGGGGGGAATCTGGGGCTATCGCAGCTAGGTAGGATCGAATATGCTCTCAGCGGCGGGCGTATTAATACGGACTTTATAGATAATTCAGCAGGCGTGGATTGTTCTGATCATGAGGTGAATATCAAGATCACCCTGAACGAAGCCGTGGCCTCTGGTAAGATTACGACGGGTCAGCGTAATAAAATCCTCGAGCAAATGACTGATGGGGTGGAAGAGCTTGTGCTTGCTGATAATCACAGTCAGAATTTAGCGCTCACTATTGCTGAGCACTCACCTTTGATGAATATCGAGTCTTTCAGTCAGTTGATAAAGGAAATGGAAAAAGCCAAGCTCCTGGATGCAGAAAATGAGTTCTTGCCGAATAAATCGGAGCTATCCCGGCGCAGCATTGCAGGTGAGGGGATGACAAGGGCAGAGCTTGCTGTGTTGCTATCGTATAGCAAGATGTCAGTTGATACCAGCCTTGCCACATCATCGCTTGCAGATGATGCTTATTTCCAAAAATATCTATTTGAATATTTTCCGCAAGTAATGCGAGAAAAATTCTCTAAGGAGATAGAAGCCCATCCGCTACGCCAGGAGATCATCAGAACTGTCATCACTAACAAGATGGTGAATCAGCTTGGGGGAACTGAAATTAGCTCCATCAAACGAGAAACCGGCGCTAGTCTTTGCGATATAGCAAGAGCGCACTCGGTTGTGGTGGAGATCTTTGATCTGGATAATTTATGGGAGAAGATCGCCAAGCTTGGAACATCTGTTGATGTGGGTATTAAGGTTGAGATGTTCTCTGACCTTGGGAAGATCATGAGACGCGGAATTAGCTGGTTTGTCAGGAATATCAAGGCTCCAATTAATGTTAATAATACTATCAAAGAGTTCAGCAAGCAAACAGCTGACCTGACTGAGATCATCAGCAAGCTGCTGGTCGGAACGACAAAGACAAGATTTTTCAGCCGAATAGAACATTACAAACATTCTTGCGTTGATGAGGAATTTGCACGATCCGTTGCCACGCTTGAGGTTCTGGTTTCAGCATTTGATATAATACATATTGCGACAACAACTGAAAACAAGAATAAGGATATTGCGAATTTATATTTCGAAAGTGGGGATGTTCTTAGCATAGATTGGCTGCGTCAATCTTGTGAGGCTCAGGTTAATGAGTCTTATTGGAATAGATTGTCTATTCAGTCATTGAAAGATGATTTTTATGATAAGCAAAGGCGCTTGGTCATAGAAATTGCATCTCAAGCAAAACCGAGCGCGAGCCTTGAGTCATGGCTAGAAGAGCACTCTACATATGCGAGTATTTTTATTAACTTCGTAGAAGACATCAAAATGCAAGAAACTGTTGACCTCAATATGATTATATTAGCTAATAAAAAATTAGAGATCTTTTTAAGAAAATTAGGAGCCAGTTGATGACATTATCATTAGAAGAAGCAAGAAAAAAAGCTGGATATTCCATAGCAGATGTAGCAAAAAAGCTTAAAATTCGTAAACAATATATCTTATGTCTGGAGAAAGACGATTTTGACTCCCTGCCGGGCGATGTTTATATTCAAGGATATAAGCAAATATATTATAAATTCCTGGGCATAGATCTTCCCAAGAAAAAGCCTATTTCTGTTCTCCCTCCAGTGGCGATATATGAGACAAATAGCATTAACAAGGGATATATAGTATTTTTTGCGGCTTGTATGCTGGGTTTGGTTGTGCTAGCATATAGCATGTTAAACAAGTCTCCGCTTGACGAGGAGGAGGTTGTTGACGAGAATGCAATATCAGTTCACAACATAGCGATGCCCAAATGAGCGAAATAACAAAGCAAGATTTAATTGAGATTATTCATGATATCAGCCATAAAATTGACGAGCTGGTAGCAAAATCCGCTAAAAACGAAAAGCAAATTGAGGATCTTAAATCTCAAAATAAGGATTTAAAGCAAAATAATCAAGATACTCTTGAGCAGATTAAAGAATATATTCAAGAGCTAGAACAAATTAGAAATCATTATGTCGATAGTAACAATAACTCTGAATAATAAAACTTTTAAACTCTCCTGCCCAGAAGATAGCAAGGAGCATCTTGTCTTGCTTGCTCAGCATCTGGACCTTGAAATAGAGAGCATGAAAACGGTGAATCCTTCCGCATCTTTTGAGTTGCTGCTTGTCATGACGGCGCTTAATTTGATGGATGAGAAGCAGTCTGGGAACGAGAAAACAGGCGGTGAAATTTTGGAAAATGCCAATCAGAATTTTCAGCAATTGCTATCCTCGCTGCGCTCTGAGCTAAACATTGTTGCCAAAAAGGTTAAAAAATGATATCATCCAATTATCGTTAGCACTAAAATTCTTGAGATCTAGTGCATAGCGATGAAACAGATATGGGGCTGCTTAGTTCGTCAGGGTATGTGAAATTCCTCTGGACTATAATCATTTTTCGGGATCGGTCACTTGCTTGCATCGTGGTGTAACTATACTGAACCCACCTTTAACTAAAGGTTCTTTTGGTGAACTTTTCCAACGGCTAAAGTGGTCCTTCCAAATCAAGAGATTGTTGAAAATACGTGGTATTAAATACGGGGTATTTGGGGGCTGGCATCGCTGCGTCTTAAGCCTGTCCGTATTAATACTTCATAGCTTTTGAATGGGTAGAAAGCATAGAATAAAGCGACTCTGGTGCAAGGTCAGCACCATTCTCCCATGATAAGGTATCATTAATAACTTTAAAATTTTTAAAATTACTAATATCTTTCAGGGGTTCAAACACACCGGTTCTAGAATTTATTTTGTCATATAAGTCAATTTCGCCTTCTTTTCCGTCATTAAAGGCAAGCCAAACTCTATAATTCTTGATGTATTTTGCTTCTTCAACATGTTTAAACATAACTACTCCAAAGGTTCTATTTTGTTTAGCTTCTGATCTTTTTGAGCTAATTCCCAATCTTCCATCAGTTCTTCTTTGTGTATGACATACCAGTCAATTACTGCATTTAATGCACGTCTTGGGAATTTGCCTGTCACTATGCCTGTTTTAATTTCTACCGCAACTTCGTATTCACCATATTTCGCATGAAAATGAGGGGGATTATGCTCATCATAGTACATACAAATTATTATACCTAAAAACGGCTTATCTCTGGCATTTTAAATAACTATTTAATTCTACAACACTTCATGGCCCAATTATACTCGATTTTAGTTTTTATTTCAATTGCTTCCGAGGCTCTGAATTTAACTATCAATTTTGCTTGATCTAATAGCCGTATCTAACATCCAAAGCAAATAAATATAAGGTAATTGATATATCACTCAAAATAGTGTATGATGTTATCTTTCTTATTTTATATAAAACTTAAAGGCCGTTAATGACATCATCTATACGCAATATTGCAATCATTGCCCACGTTGATCATGGGAAAACTACGATAATCGATAATTTGCTTAAGCAAAGTGGAACGTTTCGCGACAATCAAAAAGTTGAAGAGCGCGCTATGGACTCCAACGATCTGGAAAAAGAACGTGGGATTACTATCCTTGCTAAATGTACCTCTGTGGTGTGGAAGGATACTAAAATTAATATCATCGATACTCCCGGTCACGCTGATTTCGGCGGTGAGGTGGAGCGTATCTTGAGTATGGTAGATGGTGTGGTGCTGCTGGTTGATGCAGCAGAAGGGCCTATGCCTCAGACGAAATTTGTGCTTGGTAAGGCGCTTAAGCTTGGTTTGAAACCAATCGTAGTGATTAACAAAATCGATCGCTCAGATGCAAGGGAAGAAGAGGTTCTGGACGAGATCTTTGAGCTATTTATGTCTCTTGATGCAAATAATGAGCAGCTTGATTTTCCGGTTATATATGCATCTGGCAGAAGCGGCTGGGCGGTTAATGATCTTGAGAAGGATCCTAGAGAAAATCTTGATGCTTTGTTCAATATGGTTGTTTCTCACGTAGAAAAGCCAGCGTCAGATGTGGATGCGCCATTCTCAATTATCGTAACCACCAGAGAGTACGACCCATATTTAGGGCGTATTTTGACTGGTCGTATTGAAACTGGGATTGCTAAAATCAATATGCCTATTAAGGTGATGGATAGGGAAGGTAATGTTGTTGAAACTGGTCGTATTACTAAAATGCTTACTTTCAAAGGGCTTGAAAGGCTCCCAGTGGAAGAGGCTATAGCTGGTGATATTATTGCAATTGCGGGGCTTGAGAAAGCGAACGTTTCAGATACTATTGCAGACCCTGAAGTTAAAAAACCGCTTGAGGCACAACCGATTGATCCACCTACATTATCTATGACATTCTCAATTAATAACTCGCCTCTTGCTGGTCGTGAGGGGGATAAATTGACATCAAGAGTCCTGCGGGCTAGGTTGATGAGAGAAGTTGAGGGGAATGTTGCATTAAAAATCACTGAGACTGATAAAACAGATGCCTTTAATGTCGCTGGTCGCGGGGAGCTTCAGCTTGGTGTGTTGATCGAAACAATGAGAAGAGAAGGCTTTGAGCTTTCTATCAGTAGACCTTCTGTGCTATTTAAGGAAGATCCAGAAACTGGCGCTAGAACAGAGCCAATGGAGGAAGTCCAAATTGATGTTGATTCCGAATATGTTGGGTCCATTGTTGAGTCAATGAACCTTAGAAAAGGCCAGATGAAGGATATGCGTGAGACTGGCGCTGGGAAGACTCGTCTGATCTTTATCGCACCATCAAGAGGTCTGATCGGATATCACGGCCCATTCCTGACTGAAACACGCGGAACAGGGGTTATGAGCAGAATATTCCACTCATATGGCGAATATTGCGGCAAGATTGAAGGGCGCAGAAATGGCGTGCTGATCTCCATGGAAGATGGTAATTCAGTTGCGTATGCTTTGTGGAATTTGGAAGATCGCGGTGATATGTTTATTGGTTCTGGTGTGTCTTTATATAAAGGCATGATTATTGGTGAGCATAACAGGTCTAATGATCTGGAAATCAACCCGATTAAGGCTAAACAGCTCTCTAACGTTAGAGCAAGTGGTAAGGATGAGGCTATTAAGCTTTCTCCGCCGAGATTAATGTCTCTTGAGCAAGCAATTGCATATATCCAAGATGATGAGCTGGTTGAGGTGACCCCGAAATCAATAAGGCTTAGAAAAGTATATTTGGATCCTAATGAAAGAAAGAGATTGTCTAGACAGGCGTAATCTTTGACCAAGCGGTCGTAATTTTGACTAAGTAGCTATAATTTTTTGACCGAGCAGCGCTGGTTTTTGCTTTATTTGCGAGAGATCAGCGCTCTTGATGATTAGCTTTATGAAAATACAAATTATCTCAGTTGGCAAGATGTCTGCAGAGCTTGCTACCCTTGCAAAGCATTATCAAAAAATGATCGGCTGGGAAGTTCGGAGCGTTGAGCTTGTACATAGCAAAAAGCTCAAAGATGAGCAGATCAAGCAATATGAGGCGAAGCTTATTAAGGAAAAGCTCACGAAAAACGCTCATATAGTCGCTCTTGATCTTTCCGGAAAACATCTGACAAGTCACGAATTCAGCAAGCTATTCTCCTCACAAATGATGAGGGGGGGTGATATTGACTTTATCATCGGCGGAGCGTTCGGGCTGGATGAGTCGATAATCTCCGAGGCAAGTGCCAGACTTTGCCTTTCAAAGATGACTTTTCCTCACCAAATCGCAAAGCTGATTCTTCTTGAGCAAATTTATAGGGCACAAACTATTTTAAATGGCCATCCATATCATAAATAGATTTATGTTGCTTTGCGCGCTGCGAATTGTTATCATTGCCCAATAATTTTAATAGATTGGCTAAAAATGGCAAAAGAAGAATTAATTGAGTTTGATGGCGAAGTGGACGAGCTTCTTCCTAATGCAACTTTCAGAGTTACTCTTGAGAATGGTTATAAGATCATCGCTCATACTTCTGGTAAAATGCGTAAGAATCGCATACGTATCCTGGCTGGGGATAAGGTTCGAGTTGAGATGACTCCTTATGACCTGACTAAAGGCCGCGTTATTCTTCGTTACTAATCATGCCGCTAACCACGCCACTAATCATGTTATTGATAATCCTATGACTACTCCTATTATTTTAGCTTCTGCGTCTCCTGCTAGGTTAACGCTTCTGCGTCAAGTTGGTATCGAGCCTGACCGCATCATTCCCGCTGATGTTGACGAGACCGAAGAGCGCGGAGAACTCCCCAAGAAACTGGCGCATCGCCTGGCTATTTTGAAGGCGCAAACAGTTGCTAGCACGATAGATCAGGGCATTATTATCGGAGCGGACACCGTTCCTGCAATGGGCAGAACCCCAATGAGAAAAGCCGCAAATGCGGATGATGTGCGCAGCAGCTTGAAAAGTCTCTCTCAAAGACGTCACCGCGTTTATACTGGCATTTGTATTATCAAAAAAGATTCAGGCGGAGTGCGCGAACTTTCTCGCGTGGTGCAAACGACCCTACGGTTTAAGCAAATCTCAGATGCGGAGATCGACTATTATTGCAGCACGAATGAGGGCATAGGCAAGGCTGGTGGATATACTCTCACTGGCTATGCGGAGTCATTTGTTGCTTATATATCCGGTTCATTTTCAAATGTTATTGGCCTTCCTTTGTTCGACACTATGAACATGCTAAACTCCTGCGGCGTGAGATTATTTGGCAAGTAATTCTTAATCTACAAAATCATCTTACGGGTGCAAAATATGCACCTTTCAAAAACCAACGCTTGAATAAAGTGATTGACACAGAATCTTAGTTTTCCCTATACTACATAGTAGGTATAGTGAACGCAGGGGGAAGGTGTGTTATGTCTATTCATAAATTTTCGTTGCTACATCATGCTTTTGCAAGCTATCTGGAGGGAGATGATTGTGACAGAACTTGGATTTATACTGTTGAGCGAAACCATGTTGGTATATTACGTGAATTACTTGGGATAGTTAATGCGCAAGATATAGACATCAAACTGGAGATACTACAAAATCCTGATCTACTACGCCTAGCTACCTCTTCAAAAACCCGAAATACAGATTTATTCTCACAATTTTTATATAATGCGTGCGGACAATCTTGCGAAGAGGAGTTTCTGCAATCTGCATTTGAATTTGCAATAGCTAAAAAGGATGTCGCAAGGGTAACATACATAGTAGAGGTTGCAGTTTATTTTGAAGTTATAACCCCTGCTTTGGTAGCGTTGAATTCATTATATACGGTTGGAGATCGGGTATATCAGCATGCATTATATAAAGGCGCATATAAGCTGGGGCTGGAACAGGTTTATGCCAAAACACTTCCAACTGTAGTGAAGATAGCTTCTTTAGTTGATATTCCAATAGATATTGCCCGGATGATAGTATTAGGTTTCCTGGGTTACCCAGAGGGGGATCAAAATTTTCTGGATATTACAGAGGAGCGTATTAGCGCGTTAGATGGCAATGCTTCAGAGGAATGGAAAGCCCTGCTAGATATTACAGAGGAGGATATTAGCGAGTTAGGGAGCAATGCTTCCTGCTGCGTTATTTGCTGATGCTTTAATTAATAGGGAGAGGAAAAATGTCTAAAAGAGAGTCTGAAACACGTGATTATAGCGGTCGTCGTACATCTCAGATTGATATCTATGCTGCTGCAGGTCTTGTAACAAGTGGTCGCAGTGCCTCTGTGCCTATTATTCGTGAGGACACAGAGTCTAAGGTGGATATAAACGGATTTTACAGATCGAACTCTATACTCACGGAGGTAGGTCTTGCGGCTTCAGCACCTGGCAGTCATCGTGGGTCTGTGGTAAGTTTTTCTGCAGGAGTAGGTGAGATAGATGGGCTGAGTCGGCAATCATCTCGTTTATCTGCATTTGAGCCTGAAGGTGGCAACGAGAATGCGGAAGAAGAACTATTTGCTGCAAGAGTATCAGGCATGGTGACTCGCATGCCGTCAATGATAAAGGCTGCTAATAGAGAGAGTATAAATAATGGATCACAGAATACGTTGGTGTTTAGTGATAGTTTGTTACTAATAGACCCAAATGTTGCTTGGGATATGGTTGTCGCTTCGGGTAAGAACAATGGAAATTTTTCACCATGGGTAGGTGAATTGCAAGAAGCATCTGTAGACTCTATAACTTCAGTAAAAATAGGGCAAATGCTACGTTTAATGGTCAACAACATAGATAGTGCAACACTAGGAGTAGCTCGCTTGCATGCAAAAGAAAACCCTCTAGAAAAGCTCAATCTGCTTTCATTTACAAAAAAAGCACTGATAGATAGTGAACAAAATTTATTTAATACACTCGTCTATTTGCAGCGAGTAGATTTATGGGATAAATTTCTTCAGTCGCTTGCAGAGCCAAGTGCTCATCTTACAAAGGATGGGCTTACTACAATAAAAGTACTATTAACCGCGTTGAAACAATTCATTGATTCAGAAAATGATACAATGAATGGTTCAAACAGGAATATAGAAATTCAGGGTGAATATATTAATCTCTCCAATATACCAAATGTACTAATTCAGTTGGATGAATATATTCAGAACCCATCTGTATATGAAGCTTCAATAGTAGCAACATCAGTAGAGTTGGCGATAGTTGCTGCCTCAGACGAGGAAGGCACCGGCTGTAGTTGCATGGGCGAAGAGGGTTGCGTTATCATTTAATGCTCACATCCGCCTCGTCAGAAGTCGTGCTGGCAAGTTAGAAACCATGTCCACAAGGGGGGGCACAACCAGCGTTACTTCATAGCTTCTTAAAACCGAAACTCGAAACGGGCAGAGACTTCGTCGCCACCAAAATAAAAATTCGTGGACTGATATTCATCGCTCCAATCTAGCCGGCTATTGATATAGGTCACGAGCTCTGCAAGGGCAGCGCCTGCAATGACTTGCAAAGTTGTGTGTTCTTTGGCTTTCACGCGGCTGCAACCGGTGACTATAGCTGTTGCATAAAGGGGGATGGAGAGATATTTATGCTCTGAAAACATACGCACATAAGAGGCTGCAACCCAGGCAGAATTTGTGTGCCCAGAAGGCATTCCCTCATAGCGATCTTTTTTGTTTCCAGTGTTAGGGCGCTTGCTTGCGCTCCATTTTGCTGATTTGGAAATCAGCTTTATCCCATGCATCGAAACCCAGCTTTGACCATAGATAATAGCGAAATGACCAAACCCAATCTCTTGTGAGGCAAGCCCCGCTACAAATAATGGGTTGACTATCTGGGCATAATCACCAAAAGTCCTAAGCGAGCTGCTCCCTGATTTTGCAGCCTGTGCGGGGTTGAGAGCGCCTAGCAATATAGTGAAAATTAGAGCAAAAACACTGAATCTTTTTGATAAAAACATAGCTGGAATATTTTAATAATTTAAACGGGTAAATAATTCGTATAATGAATATAGCAAAAATAATAAATTTATCTAGTTTTATTTATGATAAGCATAATATTGAGCATGGCCGGGAGTAAAAATGGATTTACATAAAACAGCTTTGGGCGTATGCTGATGAAAAGATTGGCTGCATTATAAGTTTGTAAGTAATATCAACCCTGAATTTACATGAGATATTTATCTAAAAAAGACTACTCCATCCTGCTTGGGAATATTATTGATCATTTTGATACGTCAATATACATCTTCCTGGCGCCCATGCTTGTTCCTATATTCTTCCCTCATTCAGACCCGGAAATGGGGTTGATCATGGCCTATGGCATACTTGCGACATCCATTGTCACAAGGCCGCTTGGGACGTATCTGTTTGGCGCGCTGGCGCGAGCTAGCAGCCCGCCGGTTGCTTTATCTTATTCGCTGATTGGGGTTGGCGTGACGACTTTGCTTGTGGGGTTGCTTCCTGATTATGATTTGATCGGTAAATACGCGCCAATCTTGCTGATAATATTTCGAATCTTTGGAGGAATTTTTGCAGCGGGGGAGAGCGCTATAGCGAAATTATATTTGATTCAGGATAAGGCAGATAAAGAGGCGCATTCTTGCTCCTATCTATATCAATTATCAACCGTTCTTGGGATATTCCTTGCCTCTATGACAGCTGCGCTGATTCATTCTATTGATACTGCAAATGCATGGAGATTATGTTTTATTTTCGGCGGAATTGCGTCAATTATAGGGTTCTATATCAGAAAAACATCCCTGCCTGCCCCTGCTAGTGGCTTGCAATTATTTAAGTTTTATGATGCAAGTGGGCTACGGGAATTATGGCATCACAGAAGAGTTGTGGTGCGCATCGCTATTGTTGAGAGTTTTTCGCAAATAACATATGTGATTCCCTTTGTCAGTATGAATTACTTGATCCCCCTATTTACCAACATCTCCTTGAGCTCGATGATGTATGTGAATAGCTTTATGTTGATATTTAATATTTTTGCGATAATTTTTATAGGCAGAATTGTCGCTTCATTTGCGCCAAAATATATCATGATGCGTGCGGGATTGATGCTTGCATTGACTATTATTCCACTTTGGTATTTCATAGAAGGAGCATCTATTGCTTATGTTACTTTTGTCAGGTTATGGATTATAATCTTAGGAGTCGCGTTTTTATGCCCGCTGAATTTATGGTATAGAGACCAAATAGCAGGAGATGAGAAATATATAATAGTCGGCATGGGAACGACGCTAGCTTCTGGTATAATCGGCAAACTAACCCCCTCTATTTGTCTGGTATTATATTATTCCACGGGCTCTCATATGTCTGTTATATTCTATGCTGCATGCATATTTGTTGCAGCTTTATTTGTGATTAATGAATAAGTGTTAGAATGTAGAGCATGGCACAAAACACAACTAAAAAACGTGATAAAGATCACGTGTCAACTAAAGTGATCATTGCATATTTCGCGATGGTTGTTGGTATGTTTATGGCGATTCTTGACGTGCAAATTGTGGCAAGTTCGCTCTCTGTGATTGCTGCTGGCTTGTCGGCCTCTAGGGATGAGCTGTCTTGGATTCAGACATCATATTTGATTGCAGAAGTAATTGTTATACCAATCACTGGATTTATCACCAAGGCATTTTCCACTAGAATCATTTATCTTGGAGCTACTATTGGTTTTACGATAATGAGTGTACTTTGCTCCCTTGCTTGGAATATTGAGTCAATGATTTTTTTTAGGGTGATGCAAGGAATGTTTGGTGGTGCGATGATTCCTATTACATTTGGCCTAGCCTTTGTGATTTTTCCAAAGAATATTCAAGTAACAGTTAGTATGATTATTGGCTTGGTGGTAACTATCGCTCCAACCATAGGCCCAACACTCGGCGGTTATATTACAGAAATCTCTTCGTGGCATTTTATATTTTTGATTAATATCATACCAGGAATATTAGTTTCTATAGCTGTGTTCTTATATGTTGATTTTGACAAACCAAATTATACATTACTGAAAAATTTTGATTTTCTTGGTATTGTGTTAATAGCAATTACTCTTGGTGGTTTGCAATATGTTCTTGAGGAGGGTAATAAAAAAGGATGGATGGAAGATAATCATCTGTTATTCTTGTCTATTGTAGTTGCTATAAGCTTTGTTTGGACGTTGATTCAAGAATTAACACATAAGAACCCTATTGTAGATTTTTCTGCCTTTCAAGATAGGAATTTTAGTTTGAGCTGTGTTTTCTCATTCATATTAGGGCTAGGCATATATGTAGTGATTTATCTGTTACCATTATTTCTATTTACTGTGGCTGGATACAGCTCTTTGCAGATAGGGATTGCCATGATGGTAGCTGGAGCTTTTCAATTTCTCTCAGCGCCCATTGCAGCAAGAATGCTTAGCGTGGGAACAGATGAGAGGATAGTTCTGGCTATTGGGTTTGTGATGTTCGCAATGGGTTGTTATACAAACACTTTTTTAACAGCAGAATCTAGATATTGGGAGCTGTTTATTCCGCAAGCGCTTAGAGGTTTTTCTGTAATGTTTTGTTTTATTTCTATCAATGGTCTAGCATTTGACACGATGCCGAAAAGCAGAGTGCAAAATGCAAGTGGTCTTTATAACCTCACCCGAAATCTCGGCGGAGCGATTGGTTTGGCCTCTATTAATAATTTGGTGATCTCCAGGACTAAAATTTATGCGCAAGCCATCAAGGATAATATGCCCATGACATCACCACAGCTTCAAGAAACAGTCGGTGCTATTTCCGAGTCAATGGCAGGCAGAATCAATGATCCGGAGCTTGCCGGGCTCATATTTCTGGATAGTTTAGTCACTCGGGAAGCTTTTATAATTGCAATTAATGACGCGTTCGCTATTATTGGCTTGTTGTTTTGTTCTGGGCTGCTGCTGCTCCCATTTCTTGTTTTAACAAAAAAAGGTGCCAATTCAAATGTTCATTAAACTTCTTTCATTGCCAATATTCATATTAATATGGATAGGTCTTGCAGGGGCGGATGTTCCGATCTTTATGATCGCAGCGCCTCTGTTTGTTATGCTGATTGCTCTTAAGATGAAGGTTCTTCCTAAAAAAATTGCGTTTAGAATTGGAGCTATTCCTTATTTCATGTGGCTTTTGAAGGAGGTCATAATGTCCAGCATCGCAGTTAGCAAGATCGCTTGGCGTAAGAATCTCAAGATTCAGCCTATGGTCGAGCCTGTGAAGTCGGTGCAAAGAACGGATGTTGGGATTGTTACATATGCAAATTCCGTAACGCTCACTCCCGGCACGGTGACTTTGTCGATTGACTCTCATGCGCTTTTGGTTCATGCTATTGATATAAGATTTATGGACGATCTACAAGAGGGAGAAATGGATAGGAGAATTAAGAAAATCATATGTTAAATATTTGTTTAGTAATTATATTAACTTTCTCATCTATAGTAATCTGCGGGGCGCTCTGGCAGAAGGATGTTTTCACCAAGCTATTATTTTTAAATAGTGGCACCAGCCTTGCCGCCTTGTTTATCTGCTTTCTGGGCTCGTTTGAGGTGAATAGTTCATATATAGATATTGCGTTGATTTATTTCCTTTTAAGTATAGTCGCAACAAGTGCCTATATGAAATATTTCCTGCAAAAACATAAGGGAAACAAAAATGCCCCGTCCTGAAATGAAAAACTCGTCCAAAATTACTGCTGAAACACCAAACTCACCTAAGATCACTATCCTGGGGCTTGGTCTTGGGGGCATGATCACCGCGCTTAGCCTTGCAAAGCATAATATAAGCACGCATATCATTGAAGGCCGGGCGGCAGGCGGTGACGGTTTCTTCCATGATGTGCGCACAACCGCGCTGACCGATAGTTCAAAGCAATTTTTCCAGCAAATTGGCGTGTGGGAAAAGCTAGCCGAGCTCTCCTGCCCGATTAATGATATCTATGTTGCAGATAACAGAGCCCCGAATCTCCTGCATTTCGCATCATCCGAGCTTAAAAAGGGCGAGAAAATGGGGTATCTGATAGAAAATACGCCATTTAAGAAAGCTTTGTTTGAAGAGGTTTCTGCCTCCTCGCTGATTAACATCATGGATGATACCTCATATGAGATCACTGAAAACACCCCAGATGGCTGCAGCTTGCTTTTAAACGGGAAGATTACTCATAAATGCGACTTGCTGCTTGTGTGTGATGGGCGCGGCTCAGCTGCTCGCAGGCGATATTTCAGCGCCGATCTGGAAAAATCATATAACCAAAACGCCATCACCTTTATTGCCCAGCACGAAAAGCCTCATGAGGGTAGTGCGGTCGAGCATTTTTTGCCATCGGGGCCATTTGCGATTCTGCCGCTGAAAGACCAGCATCGCTCATCGATCGTTTGGAGCGTTCCCTCTGATAAGAATGATATGCTAATGAATCTGCCCAAAGACGAGCTCACCCATCTGGTGCAGCGGAATTTTGGTGAGTTCCTGGGGGAGGTTCAGATTAAATCGGAAATCGCCTCATTCCCCCTGAAGGCATACGTCACCAAGCAATATTATAATAAGAGGATTGCACTTGTTGCAGACACTGCGCATATCGTGCATCCCTTGGCAGGGCAGGGCTTGAATCAGGGAATTAAGGACGTTCAGGCTCTGGCGGAGTTGCTACTAGAGCACGGCATAGCAGAGCGGGTCTTGGAGAAATATCAGACAATGCGCAAGGCGGATAATAGCAATATATTGGAAATTACTGACGTAATAAATTCCGTATTTTCGAATGATTCGAAGCTTTTCCACTCCGCGCGGCAGCTGGGCTTTGCGATGATCGAGAGCTTGCCTCCTCTTAAAAATCTTTTGATTAAATATGCGATGGGCAGGCGATAGGGCTGCATGATCAAAACCCTCCTGACCTCATTAGCAAACTACATCATGCCCTATCGCTGTGCCTCGTGCTCTGAGCTGATTGAAGATAGCGGCGGCATGTGCGCTGAGTGTTTTGCTAAATTAAATTTCATCACCAGCCCTTATTGCCAGCTATGCGGCGTGCCGTTTGAATTCGCTATGGAAGGGCAAGCTTTATGCGGAAAATGTATTATCACCCCGCCGAAATATGATCTTGGAAGGAGCCTGCTGAAATTTGACCAGCATAGCAAGAATCTGATCCATGCGTTTAAATATAACGACAAAACCTCCCATGCAAAGATGTTCGCCAAGCTGATCATCGCGCGCTATGCAAATGATCTGCAAGATGTTGAGTTTATCATCCCTGTTCCTATGCACCGGATAAAGAGATTAGTGCGGAATTACAACCCAGCACAAGTTCTGAGCACGGAGCTTGCAAAATTGCTGAAAAAACGGATGCTACCGGATGGTTTGATCAAAACAAAATGGACCAAAGCCCAAACAACCTTGAGTAGGTCCGAAAGGATGAAGAACCTCACCGGTTCGATCAGGATTAATGAGAAATACGATATTAAAGACCGAGTGATTCTCCTGATTGATGATGTCAGGACCACTGGTACAACGAGTAACACATGCAGCAACCTGCTGAAAAAAGCAGGTGCTGCATGCGTGAAGCTAGTAACCATTGGGGTGGCTTGAGAGGGGTGGTACTAGGCTTCGGAGTCAGAGGAGTTTCCGACTAGAGGTGGTTCTGACGGTTCTATATAATCTAGTTCTAAACCTGATTTTAATAAATCGTCTAAATTATCTCCTATAAGATAATTGAATGTTCTGCACGCATCAAGTATAGCATATTGCTCATCCATTGTTAGTTCTCTTTGGCCCTTCTTTACCATAACCCACTCGTCTATTCCTGATTTAGCCATAATAAAATCTCCATAAAAATAGTTAACATAAAACAAGTTTTATACTTAAACCTATAATTTATATCAACAATCATCATAAAAATAATTCGAAACAGTAATAAATAATCCTGATATAAGCAAAATGTGATGCTTTTTTACACAGAAAGATGAATTTTTATTATTTTTTTTAAGCCCTTCGGTGGTATGGAGCCCATAAGAATCTATCCGTATAATCCATGTGTTATTGATTATACGGATAGCTTTTAGAAGCTGCGTGCCTAGCTTCTGGGCAATTATCCCGCTTGGCTTATGCAAGGCAAGGCGCTTGGCAGAGACCATAACACGCAAGGCCTCTACCTACCCAGGGGGCTTAAGTAATATTGCCAAGCCTTGCCCGGTCAATATTACTACGACTGCATAGCTTCTGAAGGGTGGTAGTTTTAGACATCATTTGGTCCAAGTGCTCCTGCTGGTGAGGTGTTTTCATCATCAGGTATGTCAAAAAGAACAAACTCTTCAGCTTCTGCACTATCAAGTGAGGGTGCTTCACTTAGGGAGTCCTCAAAAGTATAGCATGTTTCTGCAAAGGTATAGCATGTTTCCGCAAGAGACTCCTCAGCACTTGAATTTTTAAGTTCTGCAAGAGTGTCATATATTTCCTCAAAAAACTTATCACTTAGATTACTAAATCCTACAAGAGTATCGTATATTTCCTTAAAAAGCTCATCACTTAGATTATTGCATTCTAAAAGAATGTTGTATAAGTTCTCAAGAGAATCAGCATTTGGATTATTGAGTCCTGCAAGATAAATGCATGTTTCTTTGAGTCGGATACTACCTTGAATAGTGAGCACTAAAATAACGCGGAATATTTTAGCAGATAATTCAGGGGGTAGATTGTCAAAACTTGCAAGGGTTCGGTATATTGCCTTAAGGTGTTCACCATCTAGATTATCCATAAATACAGGAAGAATCATGTGCATTTCCGGAGGCAGATCAGGGAGTATGGATGAAGCTCTGGGCATTTCTCCTGTTTCAGGCTGTTCAGTATTAGTTGTTTCATGTAAGCTTTCCTGTATCAGATCAGCACTTACACCATCCAATGATTGTCTAGGCATAACAAATCTCCGTCAAGCTATTAATATAAAGTAAGATTTGTACTCAAATCATTAATTTGCATCAAGAATTATCGAAAAATTCTTTCTGGCATCTTTCATTTTAGACGAATTAAAGTTAAAAATAATTCTTGTATATTCAATCACGCTCATGTATGTTTCCCAGATGAGAGTTTTCCCTTATGTCGGGAGTGTAGTGAATAGAATACTTGCTTTGCAGGAAATAAGCTCACACGCATTGTTCAGTCGTGCTGTTATCTCCCGATACTTTAGTTTTAATGAAGAATCTTACTTGCAGGAGTAAGATTCTTCATTAAAAATATAGAGCTTTGCGCGCGGAATCAGTAAGAAACTCGTCGCTGAAAAAAGTTAAAAATAATTCTTGCATGTTCAATCCTATTCATGTACCTTGAGGGCAAGGCGCCAAAAACGTCAGCTGGGCTTCCCACTTCCGTCTATTAGTGGGCATTTCTCTCTCATGTACGTTTCGTACATGAGAGTTTTCCCTTATGTCGGGAGTGCAGTGAATAGAATACCTGTTTTGCAGGAAATAAGCTCGCACGTGTGTTCAGCCGTGTTTTTGACTCCCGATACTTTAGTTTAATTTTAATATAAGGGAAAAGGATGACTAATAACCGTGTAAAATATGCTTCTACTATTCGCAAAAATATAGGGCTGAGCATTAATAAAATCCGTTTGGAAAAGCGTATCACTTTAAAGAAACTATCCGAACGCACAAATGTTAGCATTAATCTGCTAGATAAATTTGAGCTTGGAAAAAATAAGATAAATATAGAACTCATAGCAATCATTGCTAATGCTTTGAATGTATCAGCAAAGGATTTCTTGTTGAAGTAATGTATGAGAGTTTTTCCCTTATATCGGGAGCGCAGTGAATACAATACCTGCTTTGCAGGAAATAAGCTCACACATTGGTTTTACGTGTTTTTGACTCCCGATTCTTTAGTTTAATCTTAATGCAAGGAAAAAAGATGACTAATAACCGTGTCACATACTCTTTTAAGGCGCTATAATTTCAAGGTTTGGGAAGTAGTTTTTGTATCTTTTCTTATCTCTAGTAAGCAAGGGAACATTTAATATTGACGCATGAGCCCCAATAAAGAAATCTGGCAATGTAGAGGTTTTTGTGCCTCCAAGCTTTTTGTATTTAAGAAACGCCTTTCCAGCTAAAAACAAAGCCTCTTTAGGGATTGGTTGAATAATAAAATTATCTACCAAAATATTCTCCAGCTCTTCGATATATTCAAAACTAATTGATATTTCTGAATAAATCACATCATTGATCAATAGCTTATAATCTTCAGCTAAAGTTTTAAGTTGAGACGATGACCAATCAAACCAACGTGAATCTTGAGTCACGATATCCAATATAATATTGCTATCAATTACTATCATGATCTAGTAATTTTCATGATTTCATCTGTAGACATTTTGACGCTAGCCTTACCAACCATACGATTCAGCACATATTGCCCTCTGGAGACGGTGCCAGCTTTTTTTTCTATTATCACCTGAGTGCCCTTGGTCTTCATCAATATTTCTGTGTGAGGCAATAAACCAAGTTTATTCCTTATATCGAATGGTATAGTCACTTGCCCTTTAGTCGACACTTTCATAATATTACCAAATCACAGTTAAATTACTCTATCCTACTTGCAGGAGTAAGAGTTTTTATAATAGTATAACGCTTTAAGCGCAGAATCAATAAGAAATTTACTAACCCACTTACCTAGTAATAATACAATTTTGCTTCCTGGCTCCAAGCTTTCTGCATAATGATTTAGCGTGACTCAATGAGGAATATGTGCCTGCCATTACGAGATAAAATATACGCTCATTTTTGCCCTCAACCCTTTTTGTGATTAGGGCAGCGCCTTTGAGGATTTTTGCATGCCGTTTTTGCAGGGCCTTCCATTGCGTCTCGGCGCTGGCCAGAGAATATGCAGAAGAAAGCTGTATCTTATATCCATCGCTATCTTTAGAGATCAGATTAAATTGAGCCATTTTATGTTCCGGCTCTGCAGCCCTTGTGATGTTTAACTTGGTTCCCGCAATGAGTATCGAGTGCGGGCCGCGCGATGAGTCGTTTTGCGGCGGGTTGTCCTGCATCATATCGTCCGGGATTTCACTTTTTGCAATTAGTATATTTGGCATAACATAGTTACTGTCAAGATAGCGACTATCTCCATAGGAACTATCTCGATAGGAACTATCTTCATAGGAACTATCTCCATACCGACTATCTTGAGAGCCCCCCAGAGCATCTGGCTTGTTGTTTGCCAGCTTGGCTTCGTAATATTCTATATTATCCAAGATCTCTTCGATTGAATCCAGGAACTTGGCTTCTGTTTTTAATGTGCGCCTAATCTCAATAGGAGCCTCGGGTTCTGGGAGTATGCGAATCTTGCGATTAGTAACTTTGGTCTTTAGTTTCTCATACACCAAGCTGTCGGAGTTCGGCAGGACCATTCCGCCTGGGTCGGTGGGCTTCTTTTTCGTGGGGGAGGTGTCTGCTGTAAGAGTGATGATCTCAGTGCTTTTGGAGGGGTATAAATATAAAGCAACCCCGCCTGCAAATATCAGGAGCGATAAACATGTTACTATTAAAATTCTACTACGCATAAAAAGAATCTATCATCTATGTTCGCGTAAATGGAGCAGCGCCCTGTATTGTTCGGGCGCGCTCCTTTCAGATCTCTACATCTTGTCCATAGGCGTTACGCCGATCACTTTAAAGCCTCCAGCGATTATCTTGCGCACGGCTTCTGCAAGAGCAAGCCTTGCCGTGGTGAGCTCTATATTATCCTCAATATTAAAGCGATAATTGTTATTTTCCTTGCCTAAATTCCAAATTGAGTGAAATTTTGATGCCACATCAATAAGATAATAAGCAATTCTTTGCGGCTCACGGTGCTGGGCTGCCGCGCTTAAAGTCTTAGGCCATGATGCTAGTAATTTTATCAGCTGGATTTCTTCCTCTGAAGATAAAAGCGACACATCAAATTCCTCAGCAATGAAATTCTTATACGCAGAACCTATAGTCTCCTGGGCCTTTGCCAGGATAGATTTTGCCCGCACATGAGCATATTGCACATAAAATACCGGATTATCCTTTGATTGCTCTTTTGTTTTGTCGAAGTCAAAGTCAAGAATCATGTCATTTCTGCGAGTTAGCATGATAAATCTTATAATATCTTTGCTTACCTGTCTGGTGACATCGCTGACAGTCATGAAGTTTCCGCTGCGCTTCGACATTTTGATCGGCTCGCCATTCTTGACGAAATTCACAAGCTGAGTAGTGCGTATATCGCTGGTGACTTTGCCATCGCCCAGAGCCTCGATGACGGCCTTGATTCTTTTGACATAGCCGTTATGGTCTGCTCCCAGAACATAAATCAGATTATCGAACCCTCTGTCTATTTTATCCTTTGCATAAGCAAAATCAGCCGCAAGGTAAGACCAAGAACCATCACCCTTTTGCACGGGTCTATCTTGATCGTCACCATAATTCGTTGATTTGAAGAGCATTTGCTCTTTTTCTTCCCAATCTTCCATAATCTTACCTTTTGGCGGAGGTAAAGTGCCGGTATATATCAGGTCTTTTTTCCGAAGCACATCAATCGCCTCGTCAATCTTGCCGCCATCATGCAAAGATTGCTCAGAGAAGAAAATATCATGGTTCACCCCAAGGTCAGCAAGATCTTTTTTGATTAAAATAAGCATCTCGTCAATAGCAATTCGCTTGATCTTCCCCCGCATCTCACCTGCATCCATACTAAGGAGCGCATCCCCATGCTCATCTGCCAGCTTCTTGCCGAGGGGTTTTAGATAGTCACCAGGATAGAGCCCTTCTGGAATTTGAGTCTCCTGGCCAGTGAGCGCTTCTTTATAGCGCAGAATCACACTATCTACTAATGTATCAATTTGCGAACCAGCATCGTTAATATAATATTCTTTAGTAACCATGTATCCGCATTTGGTTAGTATATTCGCAAGAGCATCGCCAAACACAGCCCCGCGCGCATGGCCGATATGCATAGGGCCTGTCGGGTTTGCGGAAACATATTCCACATTCACCTTTTTGCCATTCCCAACATTCATTTCCCAAAAATCTACGTCATCGCTCAGAATACTGCGCAAGGAAGCATGCCATTTCTCGGCTTTAACTGTGAAATTTATAAAGCCCGGCCCTGCGATCTCTATATGCGCGACATAGGGAATCTCGGATAAATGTTCCTTGAATTTAAAAGCAATCTCCCTAGGGTTTCCACCTTCTTTTGAGGCGATAATCATAGCAACATTAGTAGAAATATCACCATTTAACGGGTCTTTAGGAGTCTCTAAACTAGCCTGAGACCAGATATCCTGATCCGCGCATAGTTTGAGTCCTATATTCTTCAGATCATTCTTTAGTTCTTTAAAAATATTCATAAACCCTTATTAGCAAAACTTAAATTGAAAAAAGATTGGTATTGTTTTATCGCATAACGATCTGTCATACCAGCAATATAGTCAGCAATTATCGACATTTTAGAATCTAGATTATTCTCAGCTATCATATTTCTCCAGCTAAATGGCATCAATTCTATATTGTCCACATATAGCTTGAATAATTTCCTCACTACGTTCTGACTTTGCAAAGTAACATAAGCTACCTCATGGTGCTTATACACTTTTCTCATCAAAAAGTCTTTAATTTGTTTCACTTCTTCAAAAATTGATGGAGTAAATTCGACAATTTGTCTCTTATGGTTTCTAATATCGCTCTCTGTTTCTATTTTGAAGCTTTTGAGATTTCGATTGGTCTGAAGCAGCAAACTATCAATCAAATGATGAGTTAATTTGCGGCCAATTTCATATATCAATCGATTATCCGCTATGTTTGGGTACACCGCTCTTACCTCATGAATATATTTATCTATAAATTCAAGCTCCTCAAGGTCACGATAAGAGACGATTTTTGCTCTTATACTATCTTCCAGATCGTGGCAAATATAAGCGATATCGTCCGCAAGAGAGGCTACTTGCGCCTCGGCAGATGAGTATTTTTCCAAATCCAAACCATGTTTATCATTATATTCATAAACATATTCATAAGATTTCTCATTTATCACCGGGCCATTATGCTTCACAATTCCCTCCAGAACCTCCCATGTGAGGTTCAGACCATCGAAAGCTGCATATTTATGCTCTAAATTAGTCAGAATCTTGAATGAATGAGCATTATGCGAGAATCCGCCAAAATCCTTCATACATTCATTAAGAGCATGCTCGCCCGCATGACCGAAGGGTGAATGACCAAGATCATGCGCCAGCGCCACGCTTTCTGCTAGATCCTCTGATAATCCCAAAGTTTTGGATAAAGAGCGCGCTATGGAGGATACTTCCATGGAATGCGTCATGCGATTACGATAATGATCACCTTCATGATTCACGAATACTTGGGTTTTATATTGCAAACGCTTAAAAGCATTCGCGTGAATTATACGATCCCGATCGCGTTCAAACTCGTTTCTATAAGGCGTTGGATCCTCTGGATGTATTCTGCCTCTGGAATTTTCAGGCAAACAGGCATATTGCTTTAACATATGAAATCTCTTGAATTATTTTTATAATCAACTAATATATAACTATGTGACAATCATTTCAAATAGTTTCTACTATGAATTTACTAATTAGTGCAGATGCCTCAAAAAGAGTGGCAGAACTTATTGCTAAGAATGATAAAAAGATGGTAGCTCTCCGGGTTTCAGTGGACGGGGGAGGGTGCTCTGGTTTTCAATATCAATATCAGCTTGCAGAGTCCATAAACGAGGATGATTTCGTTTTAATAAGCGACGATAAGAATGTGAAAGTTATCATCGATGCGGTCTCACAAGAATTCCTAGATGGGTGTTCGATAGAGTTCATACAAGAGCTCGGCAGCAGTCATTTTCAAATAACGAATCCTAATGCCTCTGCGAAATGTGGGTGTGGTAACTCGTTTGCTGTGTAGTAGTTTATAAGAAGCTACGTCCGGGGTATGTATCTGGGAATCACGTCAACCATACTGGAGACTGAGGCGACTGCTGCTGCGTCATAGTATAACCCTGCCATCCGGCAGCGGTCAACTCGGAATACCATCACCCTTTCAAGGGGAAACCTCTGCGGAGAGCTTTCCTTGAAACCTGTGGTAGGCACCTTGCCTCACCCCATGTCTGGCCGCAATTAATTGTAAAAATAAACTGAGCACGCGATCAGAGAATGGGTTTTTTGAGTTGGAATAATCCAGAGTTTCAGGCGAAGAAAACCTCCATTCAAGCTAGATTTCCTGCTATATCCAGGGTCATTATTAGTTGATGTATCTTCACATTTATGCAAAATAAATCTTGCAATCCTCGCGCGATGGGGGTACTACTGGTGTTCGGAATTTTATTAACTATTAAATGTAGATTATGTTATTTGGTGTTGAGATTGGCCTGGATATGGTCATTGTGATTGGGTTTTTGGTGCTTACACTAGTTGTTGGAATGGGGCATGGGAAGAGTGTCAAAACAATTAAAGACTATGCACTAGGGGGCAGGAATTTCTCAACAGCGGCTCTGACAGCGACTATTGTTGCTACTTGGGCTAGTGGTAGTGGGTTTTTTGTTACCATGTCGAAAACATATTCTGACGGCTTACCTTATATGTTTGCAAGATTTGGTATAGGGATATACTTCCTTATCGTGTCTTTTTTATTAGTGCCAAGGATGGGAGAGTTTTTAGGTAAAATCTCCATAGCGGAAGCCATGGGCGATTTGTATGGTCGGCATGTACGAGTCATTACAGCTATAGCGGGAACAATTGGTGCAGTAGGGAGTGTTGCTGTACAGCTCAAAGTGTTTGGAAGCATATTTTCTTACTTTTTAGATTTGTCACACTACGTTACAATTATTGTCGCTGGTGTGATAGTTACGGTATATTCGGCATTTGGAGGTATCAGAGCTGTTACATTTACTGATATGCTGCAATTTTTTGCGTTTGGAATCATAATTCCAGTTATTGGGTTTATTATATGGAATGATTTTTATCAGGGAAGTGCTGATCTAACATACGCTATGTCTGACCCGCGTTTTAACATAACAGAAATATTTAGCGCAAATAATATCAATTCATTAGAGATGACTGTGTTGTTTTGTTATTTTGCCATGCCAACTATTTCAGCTGCTGCCTTTCAACGCATATCAATTGGTAATAATATTGCTCAGGTCAAGAAAGCATTTTTAATCGCTGGAACCTTTTTGATAGTTATACAAGTCATCACTGCTTGGATTCCATTTTTAATACATGCATTAGATCCATCGCTGGCATCCGACCAGTTACTGGGATATATAATTGATACTTATACCTATCCCGGACTGAAAGGTTTTATAATGGTTGCTATTCTTGCGTTTGCAATGTCTACGGCTGATTCGCGTATTAACTCTGCCTCTGTTCTGTTTACAAATGATATTTATAAATTAGCACTACCGAATTTGACAAATGAAATATTTGTTTCCAGATTATTTGCATTTATACTGGGTGGCGGAAGCATCATGTTAGCCTTATTTGAAACGGATATTCTAGGAATTCTGGTTCTCGCAAATAGTTTTTACTACCCGGTAGTAACACCGCCATTCCTCTTGACAGTTTTTGGATTTAGGAGTTCTAAAAAATCTGTCCTCATCGGTATGGCAGCTGGGTTTAGTACAGTTGTTATATGGAAGTTGCTACCTGTTTTATTTACTAGTATGTCACAAAAAATAGTTGGTGTTTTATTCGCCATGTTCGTAAATGCTGTTTTCCTAATGGCTAGCCACTATCTGCTGCGTCAAAAAGGCGGCTGGGTTGGGGTGAAAGATACTACTTATATTGATGAGCAAAGAATTATCCGGAAGAAAAAATGGGCTGCTTTTATGAAGAAGTTCCAAAGCTTCAAGCTCATCAAAACTATCAAAGAAGCACCAGTTCCCAGCGAGTCTACATGCGTAATGATGGGCATATATTTCATTCTTTTTACTGTTACAATTGCCTACTCAACGGATATCGACACGTTGAAAGATAATGGCAATCTGGTGTCAATAATTTATCAGATAATGATGGTAACCGGTACGGTGATGGCGATGTATCCAATATGGCCGATGAACATCAAACAAAAAACTAGGGATATGATAATTCGCATTTGGTATCCCGTAACCATGTTTTATATGATGGTGTTCTTTAGCGCGTTTTTTGTACTTTTAAGTGACAGTAATACTCTACATTATATGATATTTACGGCCAATATAATAACGCTAATTATCCTTATAGGTTGGCAAGTGGGCGCAGTCATGATTATTGTTGGCACGTATATGGCTGTACAATTTTACAAATATTATATGGGAATAGAGTATCTTGATATCAGCCTCGGCTCACCGCAATTTATTTTGGTTTATAGCTTGGTATTTGTTGGAGTCATACTAATGATTTTCCTCAAACCCAAGCAAGAACGTCTAGAACAAACCGAACACAGAGTCGGTGAGCTCTCAGATGAAGTCGGAACTCTCGTCACAGTAGTTAGCAGTCGTGATAGTCAGATCAGCACTCTGGACACCAAGGTGAGCGGGCTTGAGGAAAGAGTAGATCATTATACTGAGCGCACCACTAATCAAGCTCAAGAGATTGAACGGCTCGGGGCGACGGCTCAGAGGA
>NVVL01000057.1 GCA_002402195.1 Rickettsiales bacterium
TGTTGTTGGTAGTGTGGATAAGACAGATTAGAAGTTATTCACAATTTTATCAACAATTTTATACAGCTTTAAAGCCGAATATATATTAGAAGAGGTGAGTTATGCATATTATCCACATTAAAACTTATACAGTGAATAATTTTGTGCATAATACCCTTGCAAAATGTGGATAAGTAAGGGGCTTGCTAATTATACTCAATCTATCCACATTTTTATCAACAAGCACGAAAAAGAGTAAAAATATCGCTATATTGATGGATTTGCTTGTGAAAATGAACTAAAACCATATCTATATTAATGTAAGTTATCCACAATGATGTGTGCATAAAATGAAAAAGATAGTTATTCACTTGGTTTCAGAGTCATCTGGTCAGACTGTAAAGCATGCTGCGAACTCTTCTTTGTCTAAATTCAGAGACATTGAAGTAAAAAAATATCACTGGCCAATGGTCAGGAATCTCAAAATGCTTGAAGAGGTTTTTGAAAAGGTGAGAAGAAAACCAGGAATGATCCTCTATACTATATCAAACGAGGAGCTTCGTGGGGCTCTTAAGAAATTTTGCTATGATTTAAAGCTCCCATGTGTTTCGGTTATAAGCAAAATAGTCAAGGAGATCTCCGAATATATAGGAACCAGCGCTGACCCTGCCATAGGTTATGCCAATAAGTTTGATGATAGTTATTTTGATAAGGTTGAGGCGATTGAATATTCCCTAAGGCATGATGACGGGCAGATTTTAGAGGATCTGGAAGAGGCTGACATAATCTTAATTGGCGCATCGAGAACATCCAAAACCCCAACATCTGTGTATCTTGCCTATAATGGATTTAAAACGGCGAATATTCCCTTTGTTCGAGAATGTCCTTTCCCAGATTTTCTGCATGAGATGACTAACCCCATGATTTTTGGTTTGGTAATTAATCCAAATAGGCTGATTGGCATAAGGGAGAGCAGAATGAATTTACTGCAAGTGACGGAAAAATCTGCTTATACGGATATTGACTCTGTTAGAGAAGAATGCAGGCAGGTAAAAAAATTATGTTCTGAGAATAATTGGAAAATAATCGATGTTTCCATGAGGTCGATAGAGGAAAGCGCTGCGATAATTATGAAACATTATTATGATAAAAAGAAAATGTCGAGATAATATCGGGATGATGAAAAATATTGCTATAACTGGCGGATTTGCCTCGGGAAAGAGTTTTCTGTTGAAGGTTGCGAAATCTTTGGGCTATGATATTTTCTCGTGCGATGATTATGTTGGCATGTTATATAAGGATGAAAAAATACAAAAAATTATAGAAAGCGAAATTGACGGGCTTGCCAAATTTAATAAGCAGGATCTGGCAAAGATTATATATGATGATGATAATGCCAGAAAAAAGTTAGAGAATATCGTCCATCCGATGGTTCGCGCTGGAATCAGGGAGTTTGAGCAGAAAAATGCGGATAAAGAGATGATTTTCACGGAGGTTCCTTTATTGTTTGAGTCTGGTTTTGATAAATATTTTGCTCATAATATCTGCGTTTATTGTTCAGATGCGACAAGGTATCTGCGAGCAAAATCAAGGGGATATGATGATGATAAAATTATTGAGAGAATAAATAAGATTCAGCTTACTTCTGATGAGAAAAGAAAAATGGCAGATTTTACCATCGATAGTGAGCAATCTTTTGGTAGAATGAAATCTTTGCTAATAGGGATAACTAGTCAAATCAAGAATCACAGGCATTAAGTAAAATAACAGGCAAAGTAAAATGACAGAAAGAGAGATCATATTAGATACAGAAACAACGGGTCTTAGCCCAAAGGATGGGCACAGAATAGTTGAAATTGGCGCGCTAGAAATGGTGAATAAAGTGCTGACTGGCAAGAAATTTCATCAATATATTAACCCTGAGCGGGATATGCCAGAGGGTGCTTATAAAGTTCATGGAATTTCGTATGAATTCTTGCAGGATAAGCCTTTATTTTCTGATATTTATAAAGAATTCATGGATTTCATCGAGGGCGGAAAGCTGGTTATTCATAATGCGCAATTTGATATAAGATTTTTGAATCACGAATTATCCTTAGTAAAAGCAGCTCCGCTTAATCTCGAAGATGCGATAGACACTCTCGCTATGGCCAGGAGAAGATTCCCGGGTACAAGAGTGAATCTGGATGCTTTATGTAAGCGATTTAAAGTAGATAATTCATCCAGGGAGTTCCACGGCGCTCTTAAAGATGCCGCATTGCTTTCAGAAGTTTATGTAGAGCTCACAGGTGGAAGGCAGGTTACTTTCTCTATGGATAAAAAAGATGTGAAATTAGCACGAGATTCTGGTGATAAATTTGGTGCAAGGGCTATTGGTAATAAAATAGTGATTCAGCCGACAGAAGAGGAAAAAAACCTACATAACAAGTTTTTGGAAAAGCTTTAAAGGTACAATTTAAAGATGCAAAATAAGAATAATATTAGCGCAAAATCAAGCAAAAGCAATATAGAATTAAAGAAATCTTTAAGGAAAGATATCTTATCTAGAAGAAAAAAGCTTAATGAAGATGATTATTTTCTAGCAAATAACATCATCATTGAAAATGTGGAGAATCTGCTTGCTTGCTTGAAAAATGAGACACCAAGCAAAAAGCGTGTAGCTGGTTTATACTGGCCAATGAAGGGCGAACCTGACCTTGTAAAGCTTATCATAAACTCTAATTGGCGCATTGCTTTGCCAAAAGTCAGGGGAGTCAAAATGGATTTCATGACATATAAAATAGGCGAGCAGCTTGAGCTTAGTATGGGGCGTGGAGTGCGGCAACCACAAAATAATATCACTCTCTCACCTGTGGTTATTATAATACCAGGCCTAGCTTTTAGCATAAAAGGAGACCGTTTAGGTTTTGGTGCTGGACATTATGACCGGTATTTTGATAAGCTAGGGAAGGAAAAAGACATAACCAAAGAAAAAGACGTAATAAAAATCGGCGTGTGTTTTGATGAGAATTTATACGAGCATCTCCCAAACGAGCCACACGACGTAAAACTTAATTATATTATCACTGAAAAAACAATAATAGCCTTATGACAGTTACATTATTCGACAGCTTAATCATTGTGATCACCGTAATATCATCATTATTTGGTGTGTATAAAGGGATGATACACATAATCATCAATTTTTTAGGATTCATAGCATCAATAGTATTTGCTATGGTCATATATCCGTATGCATTAATCATGTTATCTGGATATATAGAAAGCGAACTCGTAGCCTCCATCACAAGCGGGGTGGCGTCTTATGTGTTTTCTTTGGTCATATTCACATTCATAACCGCAAAAACTATATTATTATTCAGCGATAGCGGAGGTGGGATAATAGATCGCATCCTAGGGCTGGTTGCTGGTTTTGCCAGGGGCGTTTTCTTCTCGCTTATTGTGTTTGGAATAGCGGCTATTGCGACTACTGGAACTTATTCAAACGTAAAACATACGGAAGATATGGTGCTGAAACTATCTTCTAGTAAATATCCGGATTGGCTTGCTGATGCCACAACTACTCCTCATTTAGAGAAAATGTTAAAGGACATAACCTCAATGATCCTAGACAGAAACAGAGACAGAGGTAATATAGAAGATATAGAAGATATGGACGATATGATGGATCTTGCTGAGGAAAAGGAAGAAGATCTTATTGATGTTATAAAAAGGAAGAAAAAGAAATCGTTTAGCAGCGCTATCTCTAAAAGCACCACTTCTTCAATAGCTGTGCCAATAGAGGTGGGTTCGGAAAATGATTTTGATTAGGCTATAGGTGCGCTAGATGCAGAAATATACATTCAAAGAGCATCTGGTTGAGCTGAAGAATCGTCTTCTTAAGGTAGTGTGCGCTTTTATCATTGCATTTGGGGTGAGCTATTGGCTGAAGGATGATATATATGAGATTTTTCTAAAACCATTGTCAGATTTAAGTAGCCAAGGCGGCAGAAAGATAATATATACAGGGCTCGCTGAGGCGTTTTTCTCTTATATCAAACTGGCTTTATTTTCTGCTTTATTTATCATTTTGCCAGTGATTTGCTATCAGATTTACGGTTTTATCTCATCTGGGCTGAAGGAGAGTGAGAAGAAAATAGTCTCAAGCGTTCTTGCTTTTTCCCCGATATTATTTTATTTTGGGGCGTTTTTTGTGTTTTATTTCGTGATGCCAAGGGCGTGGGATTTTTTCCTCAGCTATGAGAGCAGCAGCATGAAGATTCCTCTTATTATGGAGGCAAGAATCAGTGAATATTTGGGGCTAGTTATGCAGCTCACTTTGGTTTTTGGCATGGCTTTTCAGCTTCCCATCATCATGGTGATACTTTGCGTGATTGGCTTGGTAGATTCCTGCGGGCTCCGGAGCAAAAGGAGAATATCCATTGTTATTATTTTCATAGTAGCAGCTATTTTCACTCCGCCAGATGTAATAAGTCAGATAGCGCTTGCAATACCCTTGATGATGTTGTATGAAACTTCAATTATAATGTGTAAATTAGTAGAAAACAGAACAGAAGGTAGCAAATAATATGTTAGACATAAAATGGATCAGAGAAAACGAAACAGAATTTCAAGAGCTCATGCAAACAAGAGGTCTAAAAATTGATTCTGAAAAGTTGATTTATCTGGACGAAGAAAAAAGAAAGCTTACTACTATGCTGCAGCAATTTCAGCAAGCTAAGAACCAGAAATCCAAACGCCTTGGCGCTTTGAAGGGAAGGGTGAGCGTGGAATTTGATCAGCTGAAAAAAGATGTATCACATATTAATGAAAAGCTTATCGAAATCTCATCTCAGCTAAATGAATTTGACGAGTTTCAAAGCATCATGGACAACATCCCGAACCTCCCGGCAAACGACGTGCCATATGGGATAGATGAAAGCATGAACAGGTTTGTCAGAGACTTCAAAGAGCCGCTAGAATTTCCGTATGCCAAAGAGCATTTTGATCTCGGCCGTGATCTTGGGATGATGGATTTTGAGCAAACCGCAAAAATTTCAGGCAGCAGATTCGTGACTCTAACCGGCAAGCTAGCCAAGCTAGAGCGCGCTCTGATTAGTTTCATGATCGATACTCACAATGAAGATTTCGCCTTTGAAGAAGTCTCCCCGCCATCACTGGTTAGGTCTGAGGCTATGTATAATGTTGGGCAATTGCCAAAATTTGCAGATGACTCATACCTCACAGAGGGCGGAGATTTTCGCCTTATCCCAACAGGTGAGGTGCCGCTGACCAACATGGTTGCAGGCAAGATCTTAAAACGCGACGAGCTCCCTTTGCGCTATGTTGCATATACTGAATGTTTCAGGTCAGAAGCTGGAAGCGCAGGGCGGGATACGAGAGGAATGATTAGAAACCATCAATTCGGTAAGGTGGAGCTGGTCACAATCACCACGCCGGATGAGTCAAAGAACGAGCATGAACACATGCTGAATGCTTCTGAGGAGATATTAAAGAGGTTAGGGCTGCCATATCGCGTGATGCTTCTATGCACTGGAGATATGGGCTTTTCTGCGCGCAAGACTTATGATTTGGAAGTTTGGCTCCCTGGGCAGAAAAAATACCGTGAAATCGCTAGTATTTCAAATTGTGAATCTTTCCAAGCAAGAAGAATGAAAGCCAGATATAAAGAAACTGGCGAGAATAATACTAATTTTGTTCACACATTGAATGGTTCAGCCCTTGCAGTTGGTCGGACTATCGTTGCTATTTTAGAGAATTATCAGAATGAAGATGGTTCCATAACTATCCCTGAGGTTCTGCGCGGATATATGGGTGGATGTGATAAGATAGAGAAGCCAAATGCAAGTTAATATGCATCTGATATCCGATATTGTTGGTATGTTCGGAGTTGCCCTGGTGATTTTGAGTTATTTTCTCCTACAATCCGAGAAAGTCACCTCAAACTCACCATTCTACCTATACTCAAACCTCATAGGGGCTATATTCTTGCTCTTTTCCCTATGGTATCACTGGAATCTAGCCTCCGTGATTATCGAGGTTCTATGGCTGCTTATATCGATATATGGGATTGTTAGGAATTATAGAGGAACCTAAGAAGCTTCGCGGGCAGGCCTAAAATATCTTATATTTTTGATCTTTTTCAGTCAGTTTTTTAAGTGGTGTCTCTAGACCTACCCGCTTTGCTTCTGAGACGTGAGGCAAGATATTTGTGGTTATTCGGTAATTTTCCATATATTATTCTTCTTGATAAAAAAATAATATGTGGAAGAAATAATGTCAGATAGAATCTTTTATAATAATCCAACCAGTCATAAATTATCCGAAATTGCGCAGGCAATTGGCGCGGAGCTTCCCAGCTTGCCGGGCGGTATTCTGGCGGGTGATATTGATATTAGCACGGTGAAATCTTTGTCCGAGGCTGGCAAGGGGGATATTACTTTTCTTAGTAATAAAAAATATATTGCAGAGTTTAAGGCAACAAAAGCATCTGCGTGTATTGTTCCTTTGGGTTTCGGAGAAGATTCTAATTCCGATTCCGAACTCATAATGCTGAAGGTGAAGAATCCATATAGCGCATATACTCATATTATAGATATGTTTTATAGCTCCGGGAAAAAGCTAGGGAGTAGGATAATGCCTACAGCTTATGTTTCAGATAGCGCCAAAATAGGGAAGAATTGCTATATTGGTCATAATGTTGTTATAGAAGACGAGGCGGAGATTGGTGATAATTGCATAATCGAGTCGGGCTCTGTGATTGACTATAAAGTTAAAATTGGAAATAATGCACGTATTGATTCAAATGTATCAATCAGCTACTCAATTATAGGAGATAATTTTGTTGCTCTATCCGGCGCTAGATTGGGTACAGATGGCTTTGGATTCTCAACAAATAATGGGATTCATAAGAAAATATATCATATTGGCCGGGTGGTGATTGGTGATGATGTAGAAATCGGGGCGAATTCATGCATAGATCGGGGGTCAATGAATGATACCATCATCGAGGATTTATGCAGGATTGATAATCTGGTGCAAATAGGGCATAATGCGCATATAAAGAAGGGAGCCATCCTGGTCTCGCAGGTGGGAGTGGCTGGCAGCAGTACGATTGGTTCTTATTGCGCTCTTGGCGGCCAGGTCGGCATTGCGGGGCATATTACTATCGCAGATGGGGTGCAAATCTCTGCCCAGGGCGGTGTGATTCAGGATATAAAAGAAGCTGGTATTATGGGTGGTACGCCCGCTGTGCCGATTAGAGACTGGCATAAACAAACAATAATGATGAAAAAGTTAATTAAAGGAAAAATAAAATGACTCAAGGAGTGATTAATATAGAAGAAATAATGTCGATTATTCCGCATAGATACCCATTTCTATTGGTGGACAGGGTGCTGGAGATAGAATTGAATGAATCGATTATTGGTATAAAGAATGTTACGGCTAACGAGCCTCAGTTTACCGGGCATTTTCCAGGGCGTCCTGTGATGCCGGGAGTGCTCATTGTTGAGGCAATGGCTCAGCTTTCGGCGATTTTAGTTGCTAAATCCATGGAAAGCGTCAAAGATAAAGAAGTATATTTTATGTCGATTGATGAGTGTAAGTTTCGTAAAGTCGTTCAGCCTGGTGATAGTTTGATCATGCATGCAAATATAGTCCAAAATAGAGGCGCTGTTTGGAAGTTCAAAGCAAGAGCGGAAATAGGCGGACAGATTGCAGCGGAAAGCTGTTTTACAGCAATGGTTAAAGACAAAACAAAATAAATAATTATTATGATCCACAAGACGGCCATCATTGGCGAGAATGTTAAAATTGGAAAGAATGTTAAAATTGGCGCATATAGCGTAATTGGTGATGGCGCTGTTTTGGGAGATAATGTCGAACTCAAATCTCACGTCATAACCGAGGGAAGAGTGACGATTGGCGAGGGAACGGTGATCTATCCTTTTGCATCGCTCTCTTACCCGCAAACTCTCAAATATGAAGGAGAAGATTCTGAGGTTATTATCGGCAAGAATAATACTATCAGAGAATATGTCACCATCCAGCATGGCACAACAGAAGGTGGGATGGCCACAAAAGTGGGGGATAATTGCCTTTTTATGGTTGGGGTGCATATTGCCCATAATTGTATAGTAGGAAATAATGTCATTTTCGCTAATTATGCAAGCCTTGCAGGTCATGTGGAGATAGGAGATCACGTAATTATCGGCGGTCTGTCTGCTGTGCAACAATTTTGCCGCATAGGAGCGCATGCTATGATTGGTGGTGTGTCTGCAGTCACGCGCGATCTTGTGCCTTATGGCCTTGCAAGTAGCGAAAGAGCGCATTTTCAGGGGCTTAATTTGATTGGCATGAATCGCAGAGGGTTTGACAAGAAGCAATCCCTGGAGGCTAGCAAGATTGTCAAAGATATTTTCAATGGTTCTTCGGGTGGTGTTTTTAATAAACGGGTGGAGATAGCGAAGGAATCATATCCAGAAAACAAAGTTCTGCAGGAGATTATAGAATTCATCCAAAAAGATGAAACTCGCACATATTGTAAATTTAAATAAGAGCAATATTTAAATGATACCAAATCTTGGAATAGTAGCTGGAGAAGGAGAGCTTCCCTTGGAGCTTGCGAAATTATATAAGCTCTCTGGTGGGCAGTGTTTTATTGCCTCTATTAGCGGCGCCAAAACGCTAGATGGTTTTCCGTGTAAACCCTTTGCGCTCGGCGCAGTCGGCGGGATGATCCAGTATTTCAAAGAGAATAAGGTGGAAAATATTCTTCTTATTGGCGGGATTAATCGTCCTGATTTCTTCACATTGAGGGTTGATTTGACTGGAGGGGCGCTGATTGCAAAAATCCTGAAGCAGAAAATACTGGGTGATGATAATCTGCTCAGAATCGTGTCTGATTATATCGAGTCTAAAGGTTTCAAAATCATCTCCCCAGCTGAGATACTAAGTTTAGGTGCAGGAACAAATGCAGAGATAGGTACTGGAGCAGGAGCGGGGTTTGAGACTAGGGCTGGGCAAATTACCAGCAAAAAGGTTCCATCAGAGCAGGATATGGCAGATATCGAAATTGGTAAAAACATAGCAAAATCCCTTGGCGCTTTGGATGTAGGCCAGTCCGTAATCGTTGCAGATGGCTATGTCCTTGGCGTTGAAGCAGCAGAAGGTACTGATAATTTGATCCAGCGATGCGCAGAGCTTAGGGAAAAACCTACCGGTGGAGTATTGGTAAAAATGTCTAAATCCGCCCAGGATATGCGGCTTGACGTGCCCGCAATTGGGGTGGAAACAATACGTCTTTTGGCAGAATGCGGGTTTAACGGCGTGGCGATAGAACAAAATGGTGTAATCGTGATCTCCCCGGAATCTACCAAGCAAATGCTAGATAAGGCTGGGGTGTTTTTTAGTTATATTTAAGAAGCTTCGCGGGCAGGCCTAAAAATGTGAGATATTCTAGGCCTGCGGATATAGCTTCTTAAGTGAGCATCCAGGACATACCAGCATCCTCACCATCCTCGCCAAACATAGAAAACATGTTAGTATCACTATCAATTCCAGCTATATCTGACATAGGAGTGCCCCACGGCGACGAGGACGTTTCTAAATTGCTTGGGCAAAATGGATCAGTTTCAAACGCGTCTGAGGGTGGAGTTGGTGGAGCTTTCGGGATGGTGATCATTGTTGCTGGAAGAGGCGACACAAGAGAGGTTGGTGAGTCGTTTGTCTCATCATGTGTTACTTTAGTACGTTTAGCTGGAGGAGTGTCAGTTGGTGGAAGAGACCTCTTTGGTGCAGAGCTGGAAGAGGAAGATGACGATTGCATACCAGTTGGGGGTAAAGGTAAGGGAGGAACGTCATCAGATATATGTGGAGCCATATCTTGATCTGTTCTGGTTTCTTCAAACCTTTGGACGAATTTATTGAAAGAATAAACTGTCTTTGCTAGTGTTGGATCTTGTGAAAGCTGTGATAGAAGATTTTTCGCCTCATCTATATACTTCATAGCTTCTTGCCTATAAGACGCATCCACTTGGCTTAATTTAGCACAGCAAACTACTATATTAGAGAGTGAAGAAAACATATTATTCCAATTACTATGGGCACAATCAAGATTTCTTTGTCCGTGTAAAATCTCGAATAATACAGAATGATGAGATGGGTCATTTGGATGTTTTTTAGTAAGTTCAATAGCCAGATTTGTTATTTGTCCATATTGTTTGTAAGCGCTCTGGTTTATCTGAGCAGCGGGAAATGATATGCGTGCCTGTTGTTGCAATGCTGCAATATTACATGGCTCATTAACCGATATTCTTGCCTCAAATTCCCCAGTGAATGCATTGAAATCATTAATCTCGTTTTGTGGTATGTTATTAATATATGGCATCCCCCTTGCTTTAGCTATATATTCTGTAGCTTTTGCCTTATAATTCGCACTCACTTGGCTTAACATAATATAGCAAATTGCTATATTAGTTGTTATAAAAAATAAAGATTCAGAATTATCCCAAATCTTGGCAAGCCTTTCAGCGTCTATGAAAAGATGCAACAAAAGATTGCAACAAGATAGATTTTGTACATCTTGTTTAAGCTGATTAAAAACTGGAGTTGTTGCTTCTACATATTGATCATAACCATTGCGGTTTTTCTCAGCACAAATTGTCAAATGAGCCAATAATTGTGGTGATAATTGGAACTGGCTATGAGCCAAGCTATTTGCTATCCCAACATTAGGAGGTGCTATCTGAGAGCTAGACGAGCTGGATGATAAGCTAGGCGTTAGTATAGGGAGTTTATTTTCAAACTCTGGTGATATCGGCATAGCACCCAGTGCTTCAGATGGAGCTTGTGGTGGCAGGTTGGGTACCGCGCTATTATTCATGGCACTTTCTTTAAGTGCTACAAGCTTGTTCATACAGGATCTAAAAGATTCTTGTTGAGCAGGAGTCATGGACTCTCTTGGAAATGCTTTAATTGCTTCTGCAACACAGTTTTTAGCAATCTTGATTGAGTCATCGGTATGCTCTTTTGTAGAAGCTCTATTCGCTAGATTAAGGTACCAAGCTGCAGTACTTAATAGTGTATGATGCAGTCCTGCCATATCGTTAGTTGCTATGGAAAAAAACTCTCGCCCCTTTAGTACATACAATAATACAGATGAACCCTGAACGGTAGGGTACTTTTCAATAAATTCAACAGTTTCTTGGGCAAAAGCTTCATATTTTTGTTGGGTCGGCGCAAGGGATGATTGAGCAGAATGAATTTTGCTACTTGGTGGTGTTTGCTGCACCTCCCCGCTTGGTTGTGCTTGTTGAACTTTGTTGCAGAAAGCAAAAAAACCATCTCTAAACTCGGTACTCAGATTTATAGAATAGTTATTTAAAATCTGCTGCGCGTCTTGAATATAACTCAGAGCCTTGTGATGAAGCTCAGGTGTCTGTTTACTTAGTTCATGATAGCACACTCCTATCTTATAAAGCATCAAAAATAGGCTGTCATTATCTCCTAGCTCTTTATCGAGCATTGCTTTTCCGGTCAGAATGTACCGCAAAACATTCCAATCCATTGCACCTTGAGCCGTATAAAATTCTACAATTTCTTCTGTAAAACTCTTATATAGTAGGCGATATTTTTGGAGCGCTTCAATTGCTGTGAGTTGCTCAGATTTACTGCTTGACATAATTAATAACCTATATAGATTATTTACTAATAGAGTATGTAAATTGGTTCTTTTATAACTAAAGCTTGACTCGATTGATTGTAAATAACCTTATCATCTTAAACTGAGAGGCGCAAGGCGTAAATCGGCTTATTGTAAATTCGCAAGGGTGATTATGCTAAAAATACGTGGTGTTTTAGGCCTGGCAGCAAAGTTTCTTAGGTGGAGCTTTGCTTCTGGGTGCTAATTAATCTGATATAGTATAGGAATATTACTTGAATATACAAAGCTCTAAACCATGTAGGCCATAGGGTATATATAGAATTTTAGATAGATAAAAGCCACCTCTCGTTTGGTTAATAATCACGAGAGATGGCTTCTGTTCTATTTGGAGCTACGCCCTACCCCTGCTGCAGGAGTGCATAGCTCTATATGCGACTATTTTGCAGCAGCTGCAACTTCGTCTGCGAAGCTTGTTTCTTCTTTTTCAACGCCTTCGCCAAGTTCAAATCTTACATATGATTTAAGCTCAACAGGAGTGCCAAGTTCTTTTGCAAAAGATGCAACTAGTTCTGAGATTTTTGTTTTGCCATCAATAACAAAAGTCTGATTTAGCAGAACAATTTCCTCTAGGAACTTGCGAATTCTTCCTTCAATCATTTTCTCAATGATATTGTCAGGCTTTCCTGATGCTTTTGATTGCTTGGTGAAGATATCTTTTTCACGTTGCACAAGCGCAGAATCAACAGACTCTGCATTCAAACATTGTGGTCTTGCAGCAGCAACATGCATAGCAATTTGCTTGGCTAGTTCCATCAATTTAGCTTTGTCGCCAGTGGACTCAAGCGCTACAAGCACAGCAATTCTGCCCATATTTTCTGTCGTGGCATTGTGAATATATGATGCAATCACACCATCAGTCACGCTCACAGACTCCATGCGACGAAGATTTAAGTTCTCACCAATTGTCGCGACATTTGCAATAATCTCATCTTCCACAGACTTGCCAGACTTTGTAGATGCAGCTTTCAAGCCCTCAAGACTATCATGCCCAATAGCAATTGCAGAAACCTCTTTGACGATGTTTTGGAAAACTTCATTCTTGGAAACAAAGTCAGTTTCTGAGTTGATTTCAATAGCAGCGCCTTTTGTTCCATCGACGCAAACTCCAGTTAGCCCCTCAGATGCAGTGCGGCCAGCTTTTTTAGCAGCAGCAGCAAGACCCTTTGTTCTAAGCCAGTCAATTGCAGCTTCGGACTCGCCATTTGTTTCTACCAATGCCTTTTTGCAATCCATCATGCCAGCGCCAGTTTTTTCTCTCAATTCTTTTACTAATGATGCTGTTATAGCCATCTTTCAAACTCCATAAATTTAATTATTTATCCCGTAGCAATACTAACCTTTTAAGCCTATTTGGCAGGAGATGCAGATTCTTTTGCAGCTTCTTTCTCAGGCGCAGCTTTCGCTTTAGGCTCTGGCTTTGCAGCAGATTTTGCTTCTGTCTTAGGTGCCGGCTTTGCTTTTGAAACTTTTGCAGTTTTCTCGAGCTTCTTCACACCGTCTAGAGATTTGTCACCTTCCGCTTTTTTGGAAAGGCCAACATCAACCCCAGAGCTTGCAAGCGCATCTTTGATTCCAGCAAGTGCAGCTTCAGAAAATAGCTCACAATATAGTCTGATTGACCTAATCGCATCGTCATTGCCAGGAATAGGATATGAGATATTATCTGGATTAGAGTTACTGTCAACAACAGCAACAATCGGCACACCAAGTTTCGTTGCCTCATTCACAGCAAGATGCTCTTTATTTGTATCAATCACCACTACTAGATCAGGGATTCCGCCGATTTTTCTGATACCAGCAAGGGATTTAAGTAGCTTTTCTCTTTTGCGAGTGAGGTCTAAAATTTCCTTTTTAGTATAAGAAGAAGCTTTCTTCTCATCTTCAATAATTTTTTCTATATCATCTATTTTCTTAATAGATTTGGATATAGTATTCCAGTTAGTAAGCGTTCCGCCTAGCCATCTGTTATTCACATAAAACTGACCACATTTCTCAGCATATTCAGCTATCAGCTCCGTTGCTTGGACTTTACTACCAACAAAAAGAACCTTTCCGTTATTTTTTACTGTTTCATAAATTTTCTGTAGCGCATTTTGCAATAAAGGCACTGTTTGCTGCAAATCAATGATGTGAATACCATCTCTCGTACCATAGATATATGGCGCCATTTTTGGATTCCAGCGTGAAGTTTTGTGACCGAAATGAATACCAGCATCGAGCAAACTGCCGACGCTAACTTTAGGTAAGTTAGACATTTTATTATCTCCAATTAATTGTTAGTTATACCTCCGCACAAGCTATCTGAACTGTTTTCATCAAACAGACTAACAAAGCCTATACGTGTGAATTTACTCATAGCTTAAAAAACTAAGACCAAGAGCGAGCATGATCATACAGTATATTTGATATATTTTCAAGCAAATTTTTAGAATCTGTTCGCAGCTGTACAGAAGCTATGTGCACGGGTTTCTCGGTATGTAGAAAAAACTCGGTCTGGCTGCTTAAAATAACAGCCAATTACCCGCATATGCAGCAGCCAATCAGCTATGCCTGCAATCAACTAATTACCCACGCTTGCGCCGGGCTTTCTGCCGCTTTACCCTAGCTTTGAACTTGCGTACATGCTTGTTATGTTCTTTGAGACTATTGGAAAAACTATGCCCCCCTCTTCCATTAACCACAAAATATAAAGCCGTTGTTTTGGCTGGCGCGACGACGGCCTCTAAAGATGCACGCCCAGGGCAGCTGATTGGAGCAACTGGCAGGCCATATGTATGATATGTGTTATATGGCGATTTTATCCTCAAATCTTTGCGAGTTAGCGAGCGTTCAAGCTTATATTTGCCATTAGTTATAGCATAAATCGTGGTTGGGTCGGCTTGTAGCTTCATTTTTTTGTTTAAACGATTTATGAACACCGCCGCAACTTTCGGGCGCTCACGGTCATTACCAGCCTCTTTTTCCACAATCGAGGCAAGAATCAGGACATCTTTCCGGGTTTTTATCGGAGAGTTTTTGGATAGTTTCAGCATTACCGCATCCAAAGCCTCGGACATCTCAGTGCGCATTTTGTTGACTATATGCTCACGCTGATCGCCATATGAATAGAAATAAGTGGAGGGCATTAAGTATCCTTCCGGGATTGTGTGGCTTATTTTCTTGCCAAATAGCAGCTCATTGGCATTGATTTGTTCGATAATCTCATGCACCAGGGTTCCTTCTGGGATAAATAAACGATGCACGATCGATTTACCAGCCGTGAGCTTGTTGATGATCTGATATGGGGTGATGTTTTGCGTGAATCTATACTCACCAACTTTTAACTTTTTATGATACGAATAGATCTGGCAGGTAATTTCAAATAATCGCTTATTCTTGATTATCTCCGCATCTTCAAGAAGAGCGCTGATCTGAGAAATAGAAAGGTTTGGCTTAATAATGATGGTTTTTTCTTTCTGCAAATTGCCTGGTAAAAATAAAAAACTGCCCAGGATATTAACGATGCTGAGCAAAAACACAGCAGCAACAATTATAAGCAATAATTTGATTTTAAAAACTTTTTTTAACAAAACTAAAGCTCAACTTCAGTTGTTTTGATCTCGCCATTATCTGTGCTAGTGATCTTTTCAATCTTTAGCTTAGCCTCTTTAAGCATAGATTCGCAGTGGTTTTTTAACGTCACCCCGCGTTCGAAACTCCCAACCGCATCAGCTAGATTCTCCTGGCCAGCATCGATTTTTCTTACAATCCCTTCAAGCTCTGCAAGAGACTCTTCAAAGCTCATTTTTTCGATAGATTTAAGATTCGCCATAATTACCAGTCGATATTTATTTTTTGATAAAATGATTAATAATTTCTTCGTCAGAAACTGAGTTATTCTTAGTCTCAACCAAATAAGTACGAACCATGTTTAAAACAGATTCTGTAAATTCATCTCGCATCGCAGCGGTAGCCTTTGTTTTCTGGTTCTCTATAAATTTCACCGCAGACTCTTTTTTGCGCGCAAGCAGCAGCTCCATCTCTTGAGTCTTTGTTTCAACAAGCCTCTTGGTCGTTACCTCGGCGCTGTCTAAAATAACTTGCTTTCTTGCTTCGAAATCACTCATCTTATGTTCTAGATCATCCAGAAGTTTTTTTGCATCGTTCCTGATTGTCTCAGTCTCCTCCAGCTTGTCTTTGATCTCCTGAATACGCGCATCAAGAGAAGCAAGGATCGCCTTCCGCACTGGCTGATAGGCAAGATATATAAAAGCAACAAAACATATTGCTACTACAAAACTCTCATCAAAATAATGCGTCATTTAGACCTACCATGAATTTTTTCAAGCAACTTTAAATCCGCCTGTTTATTAGTAACTTTTTGAATGATAAAAGCCGCAAGGTGAGCGCAAGAATTTGGCTCATCTGCATGGAATTTATCAATGTAGCTATTCACTTCAGAAAGAGCCTTCTCTGTCTTCTTCTGCAAGACTCCAGCAAGCTCTTCCATCTGCTCGTTAAAATTAGCCTCAAGTGCACGGAGTACCTGTTGGTGCTTTTCTTCCACACTAGCATGCACCTCCTTCGACCGCTCTTTGCGAGTGATCTCCAGAAGCTTGGTTTTGTTATTATACTCATTTGCATCATGAATATTTCCTTCCAAGCAACTATTCCTTGCAGTCAGGATGGATTCAGCCTTTGGAGCAATGAACCGACTAACCAGAAAATATAAACAACCAAACGACAACGCTAACCAAAAAAGCTGCGATGTGAACGAGGATACATCAAATTGAGGCATAATTTTACTTTTATAATCTTATAAACGATTAAGTGAAGATCAATAGCATAGCTATCACGAATGAGAATAGTCCCATCGCTTCAGCAAGACCAGCACCGATAAATGCCATTCTTTGCAATTGATCGCTAGCAGAAGGATTCCTTGCAATTGCGCCTAGTAGTGAGCCAAAAATGTTACCTACTCCAATCGCCGCACCAAGCATACCAAATGCCATCAAACCAGCGCCGATAAATTTAAGAGCCATAAGTTCTTCCATAGTCTTTCTCCAAAAATTAAATTAACAAACAAGCAATCGTCCACCATTCAAATTCCCCGGCAGAATATCGCTCGCAAACTGACTGGCTGATAAATAAAACGACCTACCAGCCAAACTTACACCAAAATTGTTTAGTGTAAATTTATCGCATCGCTCAGATACACACAAGACAATATAGCGAATATATATGCCTGCAATATCGCAACGAAAATCTCAAAACCTACTAAAATCACTATAAAGGGTATAGGCAAGAATTTCAAGTATATAGCCATAGAAATCACAAACCCAGCCATCACCTTAAGTAGCACGTGCCCTGCAACCATATTCGCAGCCAAACGAAGCGACAGGCTAACCGGACGCGCAAGATATGCAAATAGCTCAATCACAACCATCAAAGGTGCAAGCCACCAAGGCGTTCCTGCCGGCAAAAATAGTGAGAAAAAACGAAAACCATGTAAAAACAACCCAAGCACAGTCACCAGCAAGAAGATCATCATTGCGATCGCGAAAGTGACGGAAATATGACTCGTGGCCGTGAACCCATAAGGAATCATCCCAAGCAGGTTACATGCCAGAATGAACATAAATAACGTGAATATCAACGGCACAAACTTGCGCCCTCCTGAGCCAACATTTTGCTCAAGCATATCCCTGATCAAGCCGTACGTTCCTTCTGCGCTAAGCTGCAAGCGCGAGGGCACGAGCTTTTTATCCTTCAATGCGATCATGAAATACACAAACACGCTCAAAGAAGCAAGTATCATGAATGCAGCAGAGTTAGTGATGCTAACATCATGGCCAAACAGCTCGATGTTAATTAGTTCTTTTATCTTAAATTGGTCTAATGGGCTATGTGACATTATTTTTTATATATCTATTCCAAATTGACTTAAACGCTGCAATTATTGCAAATATCAAACAAATTATAAGGAATAATGGTTTAGAATCAAACAAATTATCAAAAAATAACCCCATTACTACTCCAACAATTGTTCCAGCAACCAATTCCACACCAATATTCAATGCCCGGCTTGCGGATGAGAGTGGCGTATTTGCTTGCGTGCTGGCTTGCTTTTTCACTGTTTTGAACTTATCTATTCTATTTTGAATCTCTTGATGTTTTTTATTATGCATTTTATTTTTTAGCTTCCAAAGCCTCATCTATTTCCTTTAAGAACTTTTTAACCGGGTATAACCCTATTACTGCTTTCCTATTAATAAAGAAAATAGGAGTGCCACCAAATTCAGGATCTTGATATATAAGAGAAGTATTTTGAATCAAAAGCTCGATCTTGCTCTCATCATTCAAGCAAGCTGCGTATTTTTCAGGCGATACCCCTCCGAGGGAGCCTATGTTAGTTAGTATCTCGCGATAGTTCTTGCTATATGCCCAGTTGATTTGTTGTTCCAAGATAACATCCATAAATTTCGCATAACTTTCCTTGTCTCCTAAGCATTTCGCAAGGATGGTAGCATCTAGATCTTGTTTAGTTGCGATAAATTCCCTCATAACATAAAGCACTTTACCAGTATCAATATAGTTTTTCTTCACCTCGGGGAATACTTTCTTGTGATAAATCACGCAGTGCGGGCAGGTCGGAGAGAAATATTCGATTATCGTAACTTGCGCATCCTTATTCCCAAACATGGTGTCATTATCTGTGACCTCATATTTAGACCGAGGAGACACGTGCTCGAAGGTTTCTGTCTTTGGATCACCCCCTTGTTCTTGCCCTTGCTCGTTAGGTGATGCGCCCTCAGCTTGGGATGTTGTGGCGCTGTCTTTCATGGTTTGATCTGCATTGGTGCTGATTGCGGCATCTTCACTACAGCCAGACAGCCCTAATATCGCAATGGTCAGAAAAATCTTTTTTATTATATTCATGGAGTCCTGCATATTTAGATTTGCTATATCATATTGCAGCATAGTGTAATTATCGAAGTCCTAGAAGGAAAAAGATTTTTCCATAAAGAAAATCTTATTTGTTATGTCATTATAGTTGATCTACCTCATGGGGTGCAGGCGAGCCATTAGCGTGGTTCAGTATAAATAAGACCTGGGAAAATTTCTGTAGCTGGTTCAGATGCAGCGTTAGGATCTGCGGGCAGGACCGTGCCACTACCGCACGACACAATCGGAGATCCATAAACGGGTAGCAACCATTCTTCAAACAGGGCTCCCCACTCTTGTGAATTATTCGCCATATAAGCTCCTCCTACCTGATTAATATTATATTTAGTGTACACCAATTCAAGGTTTTGGTAAAGTTATTTTTTTTAATACATTGTTCTGGATATGCTCCCCATGCTTAAAGACAGTGTTTGATAAGCTTAAGAAGCTACGTCCGTAACCTCACTGCCCATGAATCTCTGGCGCTCATTGCGCTTGCGCACACATATTACAACCTAACTCCCCTGCTCTCTTTTTATCCTTGGCTCTGCTCAAGGAGCTTATACATCTCAATTTGGGATAATTAATATAGTGTTATGATTATGTATCTGCTATTATTTTGGCCAATTTAGGAAATAGGGAGGTTTATATGTCAGGTATCGTTACTTATGAGGGTGTTTTTAAATTCGGGGAAGGTAATGTGTATTTAACAGTCAGTTTTAGTATGTGCATCATTGGTAAAAAAGTTGAAATCATGAATCTTAATGTTGCTTATAGCAAAACTCAGTGGGGAGATGAGCGTTCTTTAATTAGCACTGATTCAGAATTAAATGCTTGGCTTGAAGTTGTCAATAATCCGCTTCTTTCTGAGTATCCTAATTATACTACAAAAGAGCTAGCGATCTTCCTGGTTGCTATGAATTGTGCTGCATTTTATGCTCAGAACAATTGCTCAGGTATTTCGTCTTCAGATAGAATAGAGTATAAGATTAGTCCTGCAAAGGCAGAATCAGTCGCTGATTCCTTAAAAGCTGCTGGGTTCGCAAGGGAGGATTCTAAGGGACATTTTGATGACTCTTCAATAGTGCTTTTTACCAGGGCTCATGATGAATTACCGCTAGGTATGGAGCTGGTAGATATGCAAGTTGCTGCTGAGATAATTGAGCAGTGGGAATAAAGGGCATAAAGGGAGATAAGTGCAGAAATATACTTGTTTGCTTAGTACATTTTTTAATGCGTTTGCCATGGAATTTTAATTCTGTATTTGAATGAGGGCTTGACGTTTGGCGCAAGTGAGGATATAATGCTGACCACATATAGCTCATTACGAGTATAAAATTGTTATTACAAAGAGGAAATCATGAAAGTTGTTAAGTCATTAAAATCTTTAAAAGCAAGAGATAAAAACTGTCGTATCGTAAAAAGAAAAGGCAGAGTTCTTGTTATTAACAAGGTCAATAAAAGATTTAAAGCAAAACAAGCTTAGTAATATCCAAGTTTAGTAATAATCTAAGCTTAATAATATTTTTCATTATCCAAATCTGAATTTAAGAGCATATTCATTATGCTCTTTTTGTGCTATGTGCGCTTCGGAAATAACGCCTATATTCAATTATCCCCTCGCACGCCAAAATTGTGCTAAAGATGCTATCTTTTTTAAAGATAAAATTAATCTAATATTTTTTTGACTTCTTTCCTAATAATCAAAGCCTAGCTGTTGTTTTTTTTCTAAAACCCAGGGTAGTTCTGTTTGTGAATGGAAAACCTCGTGCTTATTTTGGTTGCAAAACAAGCTGTGCCAAAGAGTAAAGAGGGTAATGCTCGGTTACGACTTGGATAAATGGGCGGGTATAAAGATGACTCTGAAATAATGATTACTTAACTTAAGGCTATATTATTACTGGTTGTTAATGATTTTTTTATACAAATACATCTTGCAATCATGAAGCGAGGGGGTTATTTATGATCTCGGGATTTTATTAAAAAACAAAATATAGAATATATGTTTGGCATTAATTTAGATTTAGATATAAGTATTGTTGTCGGGTTTTTGGTGGTCACTCTGATTGTTGGGATGGGGCATGGCAGGCACATCAAAACGATTGAGGATTATGCGCTGGGCGGCAGAAACTTCTCGACAGCAGCTCTGGTCGCTACGATCGTAGCCACATGGGCAAGCGGTAGCGGATTCTTCATTACCATGTCAAACACTTACTCAGATGGTTTGTATTTCATAATCGCCGTAATGGGCATGGGGATATCGTTTTTGATCGAGGCTGCCTTCATAGTACCGAGAATGGGAGAGTTCTTGGGCAAAGTATCTATCGCAGAGGCCATGGGAGATTTATACGGCAAAGAGGTGAGAATCATCACGGCGGTAGCGGGAACAATCGGTGCTGCGGGGATGATTTCGGTTCAGTTTAAAGTATTCGGGAATATGTTTTCTTATTTTCTTCACATGCCAAACTATGTTGCTATCATCTCTGCTGGATTCATCGCGACATTATATTCTGCATTTGGAGGCATAAGGGCGGTCACGTTCACGGATATATTGCAGTTTGTTGCTTTTGGAATGATCATTCCGATGATTGGGTTTATCATATGGAGCCAGTTTTATTATGAAGGCTTGTCTTTTACAGAAGCAGTATCCGACCCTAAATTTGATTTATCTGTGTTATTTGACCCCAGCAATCCTAAGCTAATAGGAATGGTGATAATGTTTTGTTATTTCTGTATTCCCAGCATGTCTGCTCCGGCATTTCAGAGGGTTGCTATTGGAAGAAATGTTGCTCAGGTGAAGAAAGCATTCTTGATTTCTGGTATTTGCTTGATAGTCATATATATGATAATCGCCTGGATTCCGTTTTTAGTATATAGCATGAATCCCAACCTTGAAACGACTCATTTGCTTGGCTATATAGTGGACACTTACAGCTATGCGGGCTTAAAAGGCTTAATAATTGTTGCTGTTATTGCTCTTGCTATGTCGACCGCAGATTCACGTATTAATGCGGCTTCTGTGTTATTCACAAATGATATTTGCAAGGTGATTGTTGGAGACCTCAAAAGAGAATTATTGATTTCAAGATCATTTGCTTTTGTCTTGGGAATTGGTTCGATCATTCTTGCTTTATCTGAAACAAATCTTATTGGCATTGTGGTTTTTGCCAATAGTTTTTACTATCCAGTAGTAACTCCGCTATTTCTTCTGACAGTATTCGGATTCCGCAGCTCGTCAAAAGCTGTTCTTATCGGGATGGGCGCGGGGTTTGTGACGACCGTTCTATGGAAAGTATTACCAATAGAATTCAGTTACTTCTCGCAAAAAATGGCCGGTGTATTGTTTGCTATGTTGATGAATGCAGTTTTCCTGATGGGCAGTCATTATTTGCTCAGCCAAAAGGGTGGCTGGGTTGGTATTAAGGACAGGACTTATATCGACATGCAAAAAGCTCTTCGCGCAGAAAGAATAGCCACGTTTATTAATAAAGTACGCAATTTTAATCCAGTTGAATCTATCAGAAAGATCCCACTTGCAGGCGAGTCTACCTATGTGACAATTGGTGTATATTTCCTTATTTTCACTTTTACTACGATCTACTCAACCCATATGGAAATGCTGAAAGAAAACGGCAAGATGATCACAACAATTTATCAAATAATGATGATTAGCGGCACGATGATGGGGATGTATCCAATATGGCCACTTAGCATAAAGCAGGCAACGAAAGAGATGGCAATCCGGATATGGTGTCCGATAGCTATATTTTATATGTTGATATTCTTGAGCACGTTCTTTGTATTGGTGAATAAAGTCAATAACCTGCATTTTGTTATGTTTGCAGTTAATATGATAGTATCAGTTGTGCTTTTGGGATGGCAAGTTGCCTCGGCAATGATAGTCGTTGGTGCGTATATGGCTGTGCAATTCTATAAATATTACGCTGGAGTGGAATATCTGGACACAAGCATCGGCTCCCCGCAATTTATTTTGCTGTATAGTTTGGTATTTATCGGGACAACGCTCATAATCTTTTTCAAACCAAAGCAAGAGCGCTTGGAACAAAGCGAACAAAAGGTAGACACTCTCTCATACGCAATTGGTGATCTGACAAGCAAAGTAACTGGTTTAAACGAGGAGGTCAGTCATTATAGCATGCGCGTCTCTAATCACGAAAAAGAGATAGAGCGTCTGGGCGGCACAGCTCAAAGGATTATCAATAATTTGAATCACGAGCTCCGCCTTCCTGTTGGCAATGTGGTGAATTTTGCAGAAATGCTGCATGATGGGCTGGGCAAGTTTTCCCAAGATCAGCTAAAGGAGATCTCCAAGGAGGTTTATCAAAATTCCAGCAGGCTTTCAAGCATGATTTTGAATATGCTTGATCTTGCCACACTCAGCGCCAAAAAGATCGAGCTAAACAAGAAGGAGATAGATTTCAGCAGGATGGTGACAGAAAGAGTGCACGCTTGTCGCAATATTTACGCTGGAGACAAACCACTTGAGTTTAAGCTGGAGATTCAGCCTGGCATAATAGCTGTGGTTGATGAAAATTATCTTCGTCAGACAATTGATAATTTGCTAATCAATGCGATTAATTTCAGCGAGAAAGGAGTAATCACGACCATTCTTTCCAGGAAAAAGAATCTTGTGAGTTTAGTAATTCAGGATCAAGGTTTGGGCATTCCAAAGAGTGAAATATACGACATTTTCACTCCTTTCAAGATGGGTTCCAACATGGAGACCAAAGCCGAAGGTCGCGGAATAGGGCTCGCCTTATGCAAAGCCGCCATCAATGCCCATGGAGGAGAAATCAATGCCGAAAGCCAAGAAGTCGGCACTTTGTTCAAAGTAACCCTACCACTTGACTAAGTCCCCGTCTTCGCTACGACGTGGCAAGCCCGATGGATTAGGATTTATCTCTTTGCTCAATTTATTTTATGTAGCTTTTAGAAGCTATGCATGACCCTGCTGCTGCATGAATTCTTTTAAGGCTGATTTAACAACGCCATTGATGCTACTATCATGTTGCAGTGCGTATAGTCCTATTTCCCTGTGCAGCTCGGGGGTGATTCTGATGTTGAAAGACCCTTTGAACGAGGCATCTGGAGTTTTGTTTAAAGCTCTACATTCTTCAAGATAGTCATCAACAGAATCTTTGAATGATTGGACTAAAGATTTTGCGTCGCTGGCCTCAAAATTCACCAAATCTCTAATATATTCTATTTTTCCGTAGAATAGCTCTTCTTTCGCATCAAAATGTACAGAGCCATAATAGTTTTTATACTCAATTAAATCATGCTTACTCATATCATTTGCTCCTCTGATAGTTTATTTCTGATCTGCTTTAGCGCATATTCTTTTAAATATGGGCTGGGATGAGGTTTGTGTAGATTAATAATTATATTGTGACCCTCATGATAAAACTTTCGTCTTGAACCACCAGTTTTACCGTTAGAGAGTTCTGTAAAATCTAAACCAGTAAGCAGTTTTATAAGTTCATTCCAACTAAAATCTTTGCTTTCTCTCTTTAATTTAACTATTAATTTCTCTAATCTGCTCATCAAATATACTAAATCCTGTTTCTTTAAAAATTATTTTAACACAGGTAAACTGGCTATGCAACCAACTTTAGTTGCGCAGCTCGCAGAGCGAAAGCTGGTGCACTTGATTGGAATCGAACCAACGGCCTTTGCCTTCGGAGGGCAACGCTCTATCCAGCTGAGCTACAAGTGCGTGTGAAAATAATCAGTTGATGCTTATAAAAAATAATCAAGCAAGGCGATGCGTAAATAATGAACCCCAATCCCCAAACTTCAAGAACCATACGCATAGTTTCTTGTAGATGGGGCGAATGACCGGTTTCGAACCGGCGACCCCCAGAATCACAATCTGGTGCTCTAACCAACTGAGCTACACCCGCCATAATTAACCCAAACTCTGACTGAGCATTGGAGTTCATAAGATAAAATATAAACGCCCCTGAGTCAAGGATATTTTCTATATTTTGTGCGCCCATTGCCAAAACATAACCGTAAAGCCACTTGATTAATCTATGAGGAATAAGTAGGGCAACCAGTTGACAATCTTTTCATTAGAAGCTACAAAATAACCAAAATATGAAATATTATAGCTTGCTTCGTATCTTCTAGGATTGTTTGTCTATCGATAATAGTGTATATTAATAATAAGTATTACTTATTATTCTTTGTAAGAAATCATTATGGCAGCAAATAAAATACTGACAGTCAAGCTAGAAGCTGAGACCAAAAGTAAATTACAGCATTTAGGAAAAGTGAAATCTAGGTCTACTCATTGGTTGATGAAAAAAGCGATTGATGATTATGTTGAAAAAGAAGAAAAAAAAGAAGCTCTCCGGCAGGAAACCCTTGCAAGATGGGAAGAAGCAGAGTCTGGTAGGGTGGTAGGACATGATTTGGTCATCCAATCTTTAGATAGCTGGGGTGCTGGCGATAAGTCAGATGTTTAAAATATTCTGGCTTGAATCAGCTGTTGACGATTTAGCTCGTCTGAAAGCATTTCTAGAAAAGGCAAGTCCGAAGGCTGCAAGCATTGCGGCTAAATTAATAAAAAACGCAACAAACAAACTCCAGGAATTTCCATTAATAGGTCAAGACGTAGAAGGATTAGAAGATTTTTACGATATATTCATAGAATTTGGAGCCAGCGGTTACCATTTAAGATACAGGGTATTTAATCAAAAAATATACATAATTCACATTAAACATGCACGAGAACTTAGTTTTAAATAAATGACCTGTTAAGCTATTAACACTGGTAGTATTCATAGATTTTGTCGCAAGTTTTGTCGTAAGTTTGTCGCAAGTTTTGTCGCGGCTTTATCGTAAGGTTTGTCAGGGGTTTGCCGTAAGTGTTGTCGCAAGTTTTACAGCGGGTTTGTCGTAAGTTTTGTCGCAAGTTTTGTCGCAAGTTTTATAGCGGGTTTGTTGTAAGTTTATAAACTGACTGATTCGTTAACCCATCAGCTTTGATTACATTATACTCCACCATAGCTTTTAGCTCTCTTTGCAGAGTACGCCTATTAATTTTAGGGAATATGGTTTCATAGTCTTTTATTGTTAACGAACCATGTTTCATTATATGTTTAACGGCATTTTGCTGCCTTGGGTTAAGCTTATATTTATTCTTGAGGATATCAAGTTTAATTATTTGCTCCCCATTTGAGCGAATTTCTTGCATTTGAGTGGATAAAGCACGAGTGAAATATTCTAGCCAATTGGTCATATCCATGTCATTCTCACGTACGCTTTGAATAGCTTTGTAATAGTTGGCACGATCACGGTCATAGAACTCACTAATGGAAAATAGTTTTTTAAAATCATAACCTTTTCTATATAAACAAAGTGTCGATAATAGGCGTCCTGTTCTGCCATTTCCGTCTAAAAATGGATGTATATGTACAAATTGGAACTGCGCAATTCCCGCAACTAAAATAGGGTTAATACTCTCTTCTGTGTTAATCCAATCTGTTAATTGCGACATCATTATCGGTACCTCAAATGCAGGTGGTGGCGTATATACAGGTTTGCCGGTTTTGGAATTCACAACATAATTTTGTATTTTACGATATTCGCCTGGTGCTGCTGAGTTGCCTCTAACATCAATAACCAATTCTTTGTGAATCTCTCTAACTAAGCCGTTAGTGATGGGTTCACCAACATTCAAATAATCAGCAACTAATTCAAAAGCTTTGCGATAGTTTAGTAGCTCCTTCACATCGTCTGGGTTTGTATCCAGCAGTTTTTTGCCTGCCAGCAGCTGTTCCGATTGCTCAAGAGTCAGCTGAGTGCCTTCAATATGAGTAGTGTGATAAGCCTCCAATATCAAAGCCCGCTCTTGCATTTGCTCTATCCATTCGTTAGATAGAGTAGCAGCGTCTAGGAAGCCTCTAGTTCTTTCGATAGCAGTTAATGCGCTAGTGGTTTCATTAGTTATCTGAAATTTTGGACTAAAACTCATATGTTACACTCCTAGCTGACACGAATTGCAATTATGCTTTGAAATATTGGTTTCTATATAGTCTTTACATAGCTTCTACCATTATTCACCTAAATTGTCACTAGGTTCTTTTTTCAACGAAGCAGACAAACATCAAACCATATTATGTCCACCGTTGATAGACAAGGTCTCGCCGGTGATAAAACTGGCTTCTTCATCTATCAAAAACATAATTGCGCGCGCGATTTCTGCGGGGGCGCCAAGCCTTTTGACGGGAATTTGTTCGATGATCTTGGCGAGGATTTTATCAGGAATTTGTTTCACCATATCAGTTGCAATATATCCTGGCGCAATCGCATTCACAGTGATTCCCTTGGATGCAGACTCTCTGGCAAGCGCTTTTGTGAATCCGATAATCCCCGCCTTTGATGCGGAATAATTCGTCTGACCCATTTGCCCTAATTGTGCATTGACCGAGCTGATACTAACGATTCGGCCGAATCCCTGATTCCGCATATTCCCAATCACCGCGCTGGACATATTAAAGCATGAACTCAAATTTATATCGATCACCTCCGCCCAATTCTCAGCGCTGAGCTTATGGAGCATTCCGTCTCGCGTAATGCCCGCATTGTTAATGAGCACAGAAACTGTTTGCTCGAATTCTTGCTCAATTTTAGCTACGGATTCTCTACATTCCTTTGAAGAAGAAACATCCCACGAGGCTGCCCGTATACTAGTTTTAGCGGTGAATTTGCGGGCAGCTTCGTGGTTATTATTGTAGTTTGCAACAACATTATACCCCCCCTCATGCAGGGCAATTGACGTTGCTGCCCCAATTCCGCGAATTCCGCCTGTGACAATTGCTAGCTTCTTCATGACATCTCCTTCCCCTTATTGATCTTAATTAGTAATTGTAATTTGACCTATTTAAAGCAATTATTCAAGCTTTTTGAAGTGGTTTCTTATAAGAATGATGTCTAAGATAGAAAAAAGTGATACTATAGAAATATCTTCAGTAACATATGACTATCTTATGAGAATATTTTGCCTATTAAGCATTTGTCTCTTAGTTAATATTTGCATCGCCAAGGCGGGCATTATTAGAGACTCCGAAATTGAAGAGGCCGTTGATTTGATCGTAGCGCCTTTAAGGGAGGCATCCGGTCTTAAGGACTTAGAAGTCCATATTATCAACAACCCTATCCCCAACGCTTTTACGGCGGGCGGGAATAAAATTTTTATTAATACTGGTCTAATCATCAATCATCCGGACCCTGATATAT
>NVVL01000058.1 GCA_002402195.1 Rickettsiales bacterium
GTACTCTCAAAATCCTCAACTGCTTCCAAAGCAAAATCGGCGGAATCCGTGGTAAAACCAGCATCACAAGCAGCATATGTCTGACTAGACAATAGTCCGCATGAGACAGCTGACGCCAAGCCAAAGATCATCATTCCATTCTTACGTAAATTCATTTTTTTCTCTCCTTATAAAACAGCAAAGTCCATTAGCATGCTTCGACCATAGGTGTTGAAACATTTCAGTTCGTATGCGGAATATAAGGGATACGCGAGCTCTAATCAATGGCTAAAAGCCATCAGTAGTCGCGCGCAACGTATAAGTAGACAGCCCTCTTAGGAGAGCGTCAAAAAGCCGGGGGGGATATAGTCAATATCAAACGCATCTAATATGATTAAATCATAGCTGTTTTTGGCCGCATTCTTCATAAAACCAACGCCATCTTCAATAAAGATCTTATTGCGCGCATCTTCCCTGAAATCAAAATATTCCGCGGCGATCGGCGGCAGAGCCGGGTTGATTTCAACAATATCAATCGGTGTTTTGGGCAGCAAAAGATTGAGCGCTTTAGCTGTTGTCGCCCCCCCTAAACCTATCATCAGAATCTTTTTAGGATTAGAAGTAAAAAACAAACTACTCATTAACATTTGGTTATATGGCGCCACTAGATGCTCAGGACGATCCAAATGAATCTGACTTTGTATTAAATGCGCTGGCACGCCGTTGAAGGACAGGCGCCTTTGATTATCCTCCTCATACACCCAAATAGGCCCAAACTCGCTTTCAGTATGGAAGAGTATTTTCTGAGTGCTCGGCCAAAAAAGCAACGCCAATATCACTGCCAATACGGCAATAATAGCTAGTTTAATTCTCATATCATATCTATTGATTAAGTTTCATCCTATCCAGGATCTCACCGCGGAAATGCCTAATCAGCCCTTGAATCGGCCAAGCTGCTGCATCACCAAGGGCGCATATAGTATGCCCTTCCACCTGTTTGGTAACATCTAAAAGCTCGTCAATTTCTTCCGGCCGCGCATCTCCTTTGACTAGGCGCATCATTACTCTCCACATCCAGCCAGTGCCCTCACGACATGGCGTGCATTGGCCGCATGATTCATGCATATAGAATTTGCTAAGTCGCGCTATAGCATAGATTATGTCTGTTGATTTGTCCATGACAATTAAACCACCCGTGCCAAGACCCGAGCCCACTGCCCTTAGCGAGTCAAAATCCATAGTAACAGTTTCGCAAACATCCTTTGGAATCATCGGAACGGAAGAACCGCCAGGGATGATTGCCTTTAGATTATCCCATCCGCCGCGAATGCCGCCAGCGTGTTTTTCGATTAATTCCCGAAGCGGAATGCCCATCTCCTCCTCGATAGTGCATGGATTATTCACATGACCGGAGATGCAAAATAACTTACTGCCCGTATTATTTGGCTTGCCGAGCCCCGCAAACCACTCAGCCCCGCGCCGGAGAATAGTTGGCACCACAGCGATTGACTCAACATTATTAATCGTCGTAGGGCAGCCATAAAGCCCAAACCCGGCAGGAAAAGGAGGTTTTAAGCGTGGTTGACCCTTCTTGCCCTCCAAACTTTCAAGCAGAGCAGTTTCCTCGCCGCAAATATAAGCACCCGCACCGCGATGCAGGTAAATATCTATATCATAACCAGAATTACAGGCATTTTTCCCGATAAGCTTAGCAGCATAAGCCTCATCGATTGCATTTTGCAAGATTATAGCCTCATTATAAAACTCACCGCGAATATATATATAGCACGTATTCGCCCCCATCCCAACGCTTGCAAGGACGCAGCCTTCCACGAGCTTATGTGGGTCATTTCTCAATATGTCACGATCTTTGCAAGTTCCGGGCTCGGACTCATCAGCATTTACGACCAAATATGAAGGTTTGTCGGAGTCTTTTGGCATAAATGACCATTTCATTCCCGTTGAGAACCCAGCACCGCCGCGACCTCTCAGGCCTGAATCCTTCACCTGTTGCACAATCCAATCACGTCCTTTTTGAATTAGGGATTTGGTTTTGCTCCAATCTCCCCGCTTTTGGGCGGCTTGCAAGCCCGAAGACTCTGTCCCATGTAGATTTGTAAAAATTCTATCACTATCCTCTATCATTATTCCTACTCCCTATCAAAAAATATTCAGGGATTTTCACATCAATGACCATATCCAGATTAGCGGTAGCATTAAATACTATGTGCCATTCTCTGTTTTTGATGTAAAGTTGAACATCTCTGCTTGCTATTTTGGCAAGAAACTGCTCCCAGTTAGTATTCTTCGGAAGATGCCCCGCAGACAGCTTAACCATCTCGCCCATCATATGATTGCTTAGAAGGTTAAATATATCATCCACCTCCAGCAAATTACCGCTTTCGAAATTGAAATTTAAACTATCAATACGCCATAATTTGTCATCTTTCTTGGTCATCCACAGAACGGAGAAGAAATTCTTGGAGCGAGATCTTGGGACGTCGTATGATACAGAGAAATTACTCTGCTCGTCTTTATTGCAGATACCGTAAATTTCAACAAAATCATAAATTTTCCTATTGATAGTCATGAATAACCCCGCATCATCGTGGGATAATTCAGGATATACGATTGTTCCATGGCATTTAGTTGGTTTGCCCTTTGTATAGCTGCCCGCTTTTATGGGGTGGAAGGATCTGTCGAAATCCAGGGATTTACCCTTCACAAAGAATCTACCGCTTATGGAGTCCGCACTAGCAACTAGCGACGAGAAAATGCAGATTAATAATATGCCAAATAACTTTTTCATTCTCATTTCAGATTCTCTCATTCTAACTCTAACTCTAATTCTCACGCTCACTTTAAGCTTTTTCCTTTTCTTTTGCAGGGCTCTTCCCCGAAGAAGGTTGAGCCTCTTCCCTTAAAGCTTTGATTATATCACCAACCTTCTTAGGATCCAAATCTTCGTAATAATCGTCATTAATTTGTATCATCGGCGCATTAACGCAAGCTCCCAGGCACTCTACTTCTGAGACTGTAAACAGACCATCCTTCGAGTTTTCTCCGCATTTTGCCAGAGCATGCTTCTCGCATGATTTCATTATATCCTCAGCACCGCGTAGCATGCATGGAGTTGTTCCGCAAACTTGAATATGATATTTACCAACAGGCTTTAGATTATACATACTGTAAAAACTAGCAACCTCATATGCCCGTATATATGGCTCGGAGATATGGTTTGCCACGCACTCAATAGCAGCAACAGAAAGCCAACCATCATTTTGTCTTTGAGCAAGATCAAGCAGAGGCAGCATCGCGCTTTTCTGCCGCCCTTCCGGATATTTCGCTATAATCTCCTGAGCCTTTTTCAGATTCTCCTTGTTAAAGGAAAAAACCTCCGTTTTGCTGTCCATTTTAGCCATTTTACTCATCTGTCAACCTCTCCAAACACTATATCAAGGCTAGAAATAACCGAAACCACATCAGCCATCAAATGACCGCGTGTCATGAAATCAAGCCCTTGCAGATGGGCAAAGCTTGGTGCCTTAATCTTGCATCTATATGGTTTATTGCTTCCATCTGAATATAAATAAACACCGAACTCACCTTTAGGCGCCTCGACCACCCCATAAGATTCGCCCTTTGGCACGTTATACCCTTCCGTGTATAATTTGAAATGATGAATCATCGCTTCCATAGAATCTTTCATATCCTTCCGCTTTGGCGGGGAGATCTTCATATCCAAAGACTTAACTTCCCCCTCGGGCATTTGCTTTATGCACTGATCAATAATCCTGATTGACTGATACATCTCCTCAATACGCACAAGATAGCGATCATAACAGTCACCATTCTTACCAATGGGCACATCGAAATCCATCTTATCATAAACTTCATACGGATTGCTCTTGCGCAAGTCCCACTCAATGCCGGAACCTCTCAGCATCACACCTGAGAATCCCCAATCCATCGCTTGTTTCTGCGTGACAACACCAACGCCAACCAAGCGCTGCTTCCAAACCCTGTTATTATTCAGCAAAGTCTCAACATCCGCCAAACGACTCAAAAACTGACCGCTAAATGTTGCGATATCCTCAAGTAGCCCTTTTGGCAAGTCCGCCACCACACCGCCTGGCCTGAAATAATTCGCATGCATACGAGAACCAGAAACACGTTCGTAGAATTCCATGATCTTCTCACGCTCCTCAAACAACCAAAGCAGCGGCGTTGTTGCGCCAAGATCGACAGCCTGCGTGCCTATATTCATCGTATGATTCAAAATCCTAGTCAGCTCAGAAAACAGCACCCTGATATATTGCGCCCTTATCGGAACATCGCATTTAAGCAGCTGCTCAACAGCTAGGGCATAGGCGTGTTCCTGGCACATAGGAGAGACGTAATCAAGACGATCGAAGTAAGGAGTCGCTTGCATGTATGTTTTATGCTCAATCAGCTTCTCTGTGCCTCTATGCAGCAATCCTATATGCGGGTCTGCCTTGTTGACCACCTCGCCATCCATCTCAAGAATAAGACGCAGCACCCCATGAGCCGCCGGATGCTGAGGGCCAAAATTAATAGTTGTAGTTTTTTTCTCGGAAGCTGCTTCCATATTTTCCACTATCTTATTGTTTCTTTGCTTTCTCATCGCCAGGTAGCACATACCCTTCAGGACCCTTCCAGTCGGAGGTAAAGTCAAACTCTCTATATTCCTGCTCTAACATCACTGGCTCATAAATAACCTTCTCTAGCTTCTCGTCATACCTAACCTGCAAATGACCAGATAACGGGAAATCCTTGCGCAGCGGATGTCCTTTAAAGCCATAATCAGTTAAGATACGCCTCATATCATGCGAGCCACTGAACTCAATACCAAACATGTCAAATACCTCACGCTCGCACCAACATGCAGCGCTATATAGCGAGGTAACAGAATGAGCAGTCTCCCCCTCTGCCAGATCTATTTTGAATATAAGCCTTTTATTTAGCTTCAGACTCAGCAGACTATACACAAGCTCAAACCTCTTCTCCCTTTCGGGGAAGTCTGCTGCGAATAAATCAGTCAGCACGGAAAATCTAAGCTCCTCATCCTCGAGCGCGAATTTCAGCAAAGAAAGCACATCACCCGCAGAAGTGCGATAAGCCGCAAAACCATCAATCGAAATGGGCGTGATGGAAAGGTCATTATCTTTCGCAAACTCGTCAATGATATGCGTATATTCCATAATAATCACCCCTTGAACCTGCTGGTTCTCTTGATCTTTCTTTGCAGCATCATCAGCCCATAGAGTAGAGCTTCTGCCGTTGGGGGGCATCCAGGAACATATACATCAACAGGCACAATCCTGTCGCAGCCTCTGACCACCGAATATGAGTAATGATAATACCCGCCGCCATTTGCGCAGCTTCCCATTGAGAGCACATATTTAGGATGAGCCATCTGGTCATACACACGGCGCATGGCCGGTGCCATTTTATTGGTAAGGGTTCCAGCCACGATCATCAAATCTGCCTGGCGAGGGCTTGGGCGAAATAGAAAACCGAACCTGTCCATATCATAGCGGCTTGAAGCTGTTTGCATCATCTCAACAGCGCAGCATGCCAGACCAAAGCTCATCGGCCAGAGCGAGTTTGACCTTGCCCAGCCGGTTAAATCATCGATTTTGGTAAGCACATAGCCTCGGTTAGAGAGGCCTTCGTCAAAGGAATTATTTTTCAAACCAGTCTGCAGATTATTTTTCATAGATCATCTACTCCCACTCAAGGGCTCCTTTTTTCCATTCATACGCAAACCCGACTGTCAGCACAAACAAAAACACCATCATCGACCAAAAACCAAAATGACCAATGGCCTTGAGGTTAATTGCCCATGGAATCAAAAAGGCTACTTCGAGATCAAAAATAATAAATAAGATCGCGACCAGATAAAAACGAATATCAAACTTCCCGCGCGCATCACCAAAAGCATCAAACCCGCACTCATAGCTCAGCAACTTATCCTTTTGGGGTTTTTCCTTAGCAAGAATCTTCGGCAAGGCTACCAAAACGATAGAGAGAATAGTAGCAACGCAGAAGAAGATTGCGATTGGCAAGTATTCCGACAGGAAATCTAAATTTTGTAGCATATTATTCAACATTCATTTTGTATATAATATACTTAATTAGCTACACCAAAATGACATGTTTATCAACGTGAAAATGCCAATTGCTAAGTTTAACTAAAAAGGTTGTCACATTTTCATCAGATAGCTTATGAAAAATCATGGGAGAATAGCTCTGAGTAGCAAGCAATTCTCACAGTGGCGAACAATAAAAAACCGCCCATAATCTAAGAAGATCATGAGCGGCCAGTCTAACATATTAAATCGGTTTGAGGAACGTTTCCCAATTTACATGTTAACTCTTAGTTTTAGCGTTCCAGTATGCGAAGTAAACTTCTCACTAGCATCAAAATCGTAACCAGCTGAAACTTCAAGCATATCACACCGAGCAACCTTTAGAGATGCACCAATATTATAGCTAGCTCTCGCCGCTTCTTCAGATGGCGTAGTGACAGGAGCTAAAGGACCAAATTTGATCTTAGTATCCGAATTCTTAGCACTTAATGCAACTTTCCCATTAACATGAATTTCAGGAGAAAACTTCATATGACCAGTATCATGAACATATTGCATAGTAGCACCACCAATCACAGAAGTTCTTGTTTCTGTCATCTTGCCAACAGATTTGTTAGTACCACCTTTTATTGTATACCCTTTAACCTTAACACTAGCATGGTCGAACCCAATAGTTGGAATAAAAGCAACATTATCAGCAAGAGTCATAACATAGCCAAGTTCTATTTTTCCGCCTAGGATAGAAGCTTTAGGATTTGCTTTTGCGATGGTACTCGTTCCTGTGTCTCTTTGTTTCTTAATCGTAGCTGTTCCAATCTGACCTTGAGCAGAAACAAAAGTTTTATCAGTAATCGCATATTTACCATAAATAGTAGCAATATGTGCAGTGATATCATCTTTGTTATCTTTGTTATTTTTGCTTGTTGCCTTGCCGCTTGAGAAAGAATAAGCAGCACCAATTAACGACTCTTCACCAGTGTCTACGCCAATCGTAACAGCTTTTTGGTCAAATTTATATCCGCTTCTTGCATCATAAGCTTTTTGCTCTCCTTGGGAATAAGTACCTTTCAACCAAACGCCATAAGACTCAAACGCCTCACCAGAAGAAACACCGACATGACTCAAAGAAGCCATTCTGCCTCCTACAACACGACTTATAGTTTGCACAGACTTAGTCATAGCCTCAAGAGCAGCTGTTTCAGGCTGCTGAGCTGCCACAAGTCTCTTCGGAGCTGTATTACGTTTAATGTTAGGTGATATATAGTCTCTAAGGTCTTCTCTCAAGCGTTTTACGAGAGCTTCTTTTTTTGCCTCATCTGTTTCATCAGCAATATCCACGAGGCAGTCTTGGAAATCTTCTTGTGTAGATTCTGACTTTCTGCGCTCTTCGATTCTAGGATGATGATCAATGTCTGTTTGGACGTCTTTAAGCATCTTCTCCCGCTTTTCTCCACCTTGTTGTCTCAAGTAACGCTGCTCGGATTGCTGTAAATGAGCAAGCTCTTTTTGAGATTTAATATCCTCTGCGCTTGCAGGTGCACTACTTGTAGTTGCACTACTTGCAGCGATAGCCGTCGGGGCGGTGGTGGGTGTTACCACGCAGTCCACAGACGCTTCGCCTCTGCGCTTTTCATCGTACGCGTTTTGTAGTATTGCTTTGATCGCTGCAGTCGTCAAATTTTTTGGATCTACACCCTGAATTGCATCAATAAGACTGAAATCACCATCAAAATTCTCATTAATCATCTTTCTGGCTGATAGCACCTTCTCTTTCTCCTTTGTAACTTTAGCCAAAAATGCGGTTGCTTTCTGCAAAATCTCAGGCGGTATATTTGATTTTAGTTCTCGTCCTAGTCTTTCTATGTTACCCGCCATAAGTGCGAGTATACTATTATCTTGTACCATATCACGAAAATATTTGTTCCGATCCGAGGCGATCATGATAGGTGCGTCCGCCAGATGCTGTCCCACGCCTATTATTCCTGTAAACTCCTGGTTATCTGTTGCAAATATATTATTCCCTTGGTATGTTGTATTCACTGGGCCAGCACCATTTGCAAACATTGGTACTAAGGACAGGGCTGTCGTTAAAAGTATTTTCTTTTTCATTATATTTCCTTATTTTTAAAATTAATAACTAATTATTCATAATTTACAATATTTCCACTAGCTCAAGGTTGCATTGCAGCACCCTCAAACCTAGCTATCGGTTGGTCATTATAACGAAAACTTCAAGAAAAGTAAAGGATTTTTTGCAGAAGGTATAGCATACGCACATAGCTTCTTAAAAACATCTCGAATAAAGATTTTGACTTTAGTAACTTAAATTATGATAAACTAGTTTTATATCGACTATAACCAGTATATTTTTATGGCCAGAGAAGTGAGTAGTTTCGACGCTAAAACCCATCTTTCGAATTTGTTGTCGCAAGTGCAGAAGGGGCAGGAATTTGTGATCACAAAACATAAGCATGCCGTCGCACGATTAATTCCTATAAAGAAATCAGCGAAGATAAGAAACACAAAACAGATAATTAACGAGATACAAGATAGCAGCAAATCTTATTCTCTAAACCTAGCTCAAGGGGCCCCCGAACTAAAATCGATTGGTAGAAAATAGCATTATTTTCAGCATCAAACAAAACGATTCAGTCTCTTCAGGCAAAGTGGTTTTGCGGCGAGTCTTAGGAATTTTTCTTTTTCCAGTTCAAGCAAGCTAAACTCATCGATGATCTTTAGGTCGATTATTTGTTGAAAGAAATCCATAACACTTAGTTGGAGCTCGTCAAAATTTGTGCTGTCTATACTGGCTGCAAGGCTTATGGGCGGCAAATTCACTAGATTCAGCTTTGGTTTCTTGGGCACTTTAATCGCCAGCGCCTCTTCAAGAATCAATGACTTATTCATGTTGATCAAAGAGTCAACACCATATTCTTGTGCGAAATATTCAGCAGAGCGAGACTTGCTTTGCAGCAGAATATTAGATAAATTTTGTAGTAATTTCTGCTCATCACCGCCGGATCTCAGGAACATCTCCTTAACCCCGCCCCATCCTGGCACGAGGCCAACGCCAAGCTCAACAAGCCCGGCGCTCAGATTCTGATGCGCAACCACAAAATCAGAATGAAGCAGCAACTCGCACCCACCACCAAGAGCAACACCATGCGCGCAGCTAATTATGCTTGCTTTGGAATATTTAAGAGCCATCATCGCTTTTTGCCCGAGCTCGACGAAATCCTCAATGGCTTTGAAATTGCTCTCTTCTATATTGTCGTAGAAAAATTTGAGATCTGCCCCAGCCGAGAAATTTGGCGCATCAGACTGACAAATATAAAGATTCTTCCCCGTATCCTCAGACCTTGCAACGGAGTCTATCAGCAGATTAAAAACATCATGATTCAGGGAGTTCATCTTGCTGGTTATCACGAAAATATGCTGATTTTTATAGTCCAAAAGCATAGCAGAGTCGTTTGATGTCACATTTTTTGCGATATCATACCACGCATCTATGCGAAGCGCGCTGGAAGGCTCATAATGCAGAGCGTCATTCTTGCTTGCCTTCCGGAGCCAGTCCATTCCGGAGGGGATGCGTTCTTCAAGCAGTTCAAATATCCCGTATTTCAGACTATATCCAAGCCGCATCGCCTTGTCGATATCACCAGAGTCAGAGGCAACAACTCCGACCAGGCTAATGGCATAGCTGAAGAAATCGGCCAGGATTTCTGTGAAGAATTTGCTATATTTATTATTCCCCTCAAGCAGCTCTGCGATCGTCTTTGGAATGGTTTTCGTGCTCACCACACTATATTTCATCCTAGTGAAATCGATCACTTCCTTAGTGCGTTTGCCGTTATTCTTGGTCAATTTATAGAACCCAGCACCGGATTTTCGCCCGAGCAAGCCTTTGGTTGCCATCTTCCGGAGCACTGGAGAGCCCTTGCTGATATCATGATATTTATCCCCCTTAGGCAGTGATGATTTCAACGATTCCGATATCAATCCCATAACATCATGGCCGATTAAATCGTATAGACCAAAGATTCCAGTTTTCGGAAAACCCAGCAATTTGTTGAAAATCTGATCTATTTTTACAGGGTCCAGCTTGCGCTCTATAGCTTTGCGCACCACCATCTCGAGCAAGAAGCAGCCAACACGGTTTGCGATGAATCCCGGAGTGTCGTTGCAGGCAACTATCGTCTTGCCTAGCTTGACTGTAACAAATTCGGATATTCTTTTAATTGCATCCGCGCTGGTGTTATCATCGCTCACAAATTCTAGCAGCTCCATATATCTTGGAGGGTTGAAGAAATGCGTGATAACAAAGCGATCCTGTACGTTTTCTGGCAAGTTTTTCTTCAATTCGCGCGCCGGCAAAGTCGAAGTATTCGAAGCCAGGATGGCGCTTTCTTTTAAATATGGCAAGATAGAGTCGTAAAGCTTGTGTTTGAGGGGTAATTTCTCTGGGATAACTTCAATAATCAGGTCGCATTCCTTGATCAACTCCAGATCATCACGCAGATTTCCCGGGGTTATATATTTAGCAAAATCAGGATGCAATAGTGGCTGCGGCTTAGCGGAAAACATCCTCTCCACAGCCGCGCGCGCGATGCTTGAGGCATCATTTGAGTTTTTATCCTCTGTTGGGTTTTCATCGGCTATATCGAGAAGGATCACCTCGGTTTTAGAGTTTGCCACACTAGCAGCAATCCCGCTGCCCATCACTCCAGAACCGATCACACATACTTTTTTTATTCCCTGCATGTCAACACACTCAAAACACTTAAATATAAATAAATTATGCGAATACGGCTTTTTCTACATCTTTCATTTTGTGATGGATCAAATCTTTTTTTATCTCTTTGTTCAGGCATTTTTTTAAGCCCGAAGTCAGATATTGCCTCAAATGTCCGAGCATTTTGGCCTCTGCGACCACGAATAATTCTTTATATTCACGGTCACTTGCAAATATTTTCTTGATGTGATTAATCGCTACTTTCGAAGATTCTCTATATTCTATATCTTTCGCCGAGGAATGCGGATCATAAAATGATGATGGTGTGGATTTTTGCCCTTTAAATCCTTCATGTTTTTCTGTTTTGTGATTAACATCTGAGTGAATTAGGAAGCATCCAACCTCATCTATTATCTTCAATCCTTGAGCTTTATATAGCTTCAGACTGTTAATATCTAACACTGCAATCAACTTTACACCAAGATCATTACGCATACTCAGAACCTCTTGTCTAATGTTAAAAAAACAGAAGATATTCACCTTCTAATAACGAGTATAATATCTATGAATTTAATATGAAAGGTTTTTATTATTTTTATGCGAATCAAGCATGTCTGGCCGCATTAAAATAATCCCAGTTTTCTACAAATTTTGTAAGCAGCGTGGTCGTTTTCCTAAAGTTTCTTTAATTATTTCGCTTAAACTCATTGACATATTTGCTACTGTTGTTAATATGCGTGCATCAGCTGCCTGGCAGAGGCATTTTCATCCATCAATTGTTAACGCGTTAACTATTAATTTAAGGTTTTGCAATAAATCATGACTAACAGAATCAAGGAGACTAAGGAGACCGAGGCAACCGAAGTAACGGAAGATGCAAAAATCGCAAAAGCAACCGCAATATCACTGGAAGATGTTGCGGTAAGCAAAGCTTCCAAAAGGTCAAAAGCAACTAAGACACCTAAAAAACCCAAATCCTACCCGAAATCCAGCTCCAACAATAACAAAAAGATGACTCCTCATGATAAGCTCTTTAAGTCAGTTTTCGACAATGAAGCAAATGGCAGAGCCATCCTGGAGAAACATTTGCCTGAGGATCTAAAAAAACACCTGGATTTGGATCATTTAGAGATTGAAAAAGATGCTTTTATAGATGAAGACCTAAAAGCAAAAATGTCGGATATAATCTATAAAGTTAAAACTAAGAATCCCAAAAGGGACGGAGATGTCATATTATTTTTATACGAACATCAATCTTCAAACGACAAAAAAATGATGCTCAGACTTTGGAGGTACGCTATTTCGTCTTGGGAGCCATATCTTGCCAGAGGTAAAAAACTACCGATAGTGGCATCATTAGTGCTTTATAATGGAAAGGGAAAATACACCTCATATAGGCGTTTTTGGGATTTGTTTACGAATCCAGAGCTTGCAGAAAAGATAATGTCTAGCGAGTGCGGGTTAATAGATTTACAATCAATGCCAGATGAAGAGATCTTTGCTGATAAAGAATTTGGATTGTTCAAATATTTCATGAAAAATATCAGGCGCAAGAATGTGATTGAACTTTGGAAGGAGTGTTTCGAAAAATTACCTGAACATATTGAGATTGATAAGAAGCAAAAATTGTTTTACATAAAACGGCTTTGGTCGTATACTGAGGACAAAGTTCCAATCGAGAAGAAGAAAGAGCTAACTTCATTTATATTGAAACAAATAAAGAAAATGGGTGTTAACGGAGTAAAAACTATGAAAACTATTGCAGATGGTTACAGAGAAGAAGGGCTAGAAGAAGGTATTTTTATTGGCGAACTAAGAGGTCAGAAAATAGGTGAAAAGATAGGTGAAAAAATAGGCGAAAAGATAGGCCAGAAAATAGGCGAACAGATAGGGCAGAAAACTGGTAAAAAGATGGGCGCGGAAATGGAGCGCAAAAAAACTGTTATCCGTATGCTAAAGGGAAATCTCGATCCAAAGTTTATTTCCTCTATGACTGGCATGAGCCAGGGGGCAATATCAAAGCTTCGTACCCAGTTGAAATTTGAAGGAAAACTTGAACAGGACATAGCTTAAGCCTGCTCCCTCAGTTTTTCCTCTATTTTTCCTACCTCGCTTCCTATCTCGTTTTCAGCTTCTATTTCGATCAGTTCGGGTTGGGAGGCGACTAGCTGCATGCGTTGTAGGGAATTTTGTTTCTTTAGAGCTTCTTCGATTCCCATTTTGCCGATATTGCGTGCTTTTGACAGGAAATTACGATTAAACGAGGCGGCAAATTTGTCGTAGTGGCTCACAAGGCTGGAGATGCTTCCACCAAGGCGCATGGAATGCTCGGCCATGGAGCCAATCGAGGCGATTAACTTTTTTACCTCGTCAATAATCTGTTGGTGATTATGTGCCATCATTGTTTCGGAGATCTGAAATTTGGCAAAAGATAACATATTCATAAGACCAGCAGGGCCGACGGGGAAAATGTTGGATTTCCAGGCTTTTGTCATGAATTCAGTATCCGCCTCTATCAGCTTTTCTATCGCATGCTCAGAAGGCAGGAACATTAAAGTGACCACGTTACCAACGGCAATTCTGTTCTTTTTTAGGCTTTTTTGTACAACCTCAGAATATGATTTACTACTCAAGGAACGCAAGTGAAGATTCATTGTTCTGGCAAGGTTTTTGAGGTCGCCTTGGTCATCCACCAAGAATTTTGAGGCTTTAGCATCGATAATCATCAGCTTATCGCTGGGCAGGAAGACAACCGCATCTGGGCGCAATATCTCTTTTTCCTCGCCCACCACGCTATATTGCATGATGAAATCAAGGGATTTTCTAAGCCCGGATGCATTCAGGATATTCTCCAAGGTTATTTCAGCCAAACACCCGGCGCCAGAGGGGGAGAGGAGAGAGTTCTTAATCACATCCACCGTGTCTTTCGACTGGGAAACTTCTTTGCTCAAGGCGCCTACCATGTTGACGATACGCTCAAACTCGCTATTAAATTTGACGCTTGCATCCTTAACGCTCTTGTCTGAAACCTCTCGATGTTCTTTGCTTTCTTTCTTATGCATATCAATTAACTGCTTTGAAAGCTCACCTCCCATCTCGAATAAGGCAGCTTTTGTGGAGTTATGCGACTCTGCGCGGAGCTTTTCAAAATCCGCGATGAATTGCTTTTGATGCTCCAATGAACCAGAGAGTTGCTCTATCTTTTGAATATGTCGGATTTTTTCAGACTCAAGCTCTGTGTTTTTTAAGCTGGACTCAGCCGTGACTTGTTCCAAGAATTTCATCTTGGCTCGTAAAGTAACATTACTATAAATAAAATATAACAGAATAACAGCAAGAATCGCTGACGAAATTATTGGAATATAAAACATTTAACTATATAAAATATTTAACTACGTATATCTAAACTATCAAGAAAAGCCCGGAGCTCCTGACGCGCGGCCACGTGCGATATGCTCAGAGATTTGATGAAATTAGCCTTTTTCAGATCAAGCACAGTGAGGCCATAAGGAAATAACTCTCTAAACACCACCCTTTCGCTAAAACCGGGTATCACCCTGAAGGAAATGCGCTTTGCAAGTTTGGTCAAAGCATCAGACACATTCCGCTTATTCTTTGCATCCAGATTGCTCAAACGATTGCGCACTACTACCCAGTCAATGGTTCCTTTGTCTCTTTCGGCGCGCTCCATTTTTTGTTCCCAAAGCATTTGGCTGTAAATCGATGGTTTAGAAATCTCCAAACTATCAGTATCAATTTTAGCTATAACATCAAGATCAACGAAACTATCATTAACAGGGGTAATCACAGTATCCGCATATGAATGCGCTATGCAGGAGAGATGCGTGTGGCTCCCTGGGGTGTCGATCACGATATAATCTGCGTGTTTTTTTGCTAAATTAAAAGCCTGGTCGAACTGAATTTGATCATGCTTATTTTTTTCCTCCAAAAGCTTGTGGACGCTTTCCTTTAGATGAAAATGCAGAGGCATAGCCACGCGGCTTTTAGGGTTTTTCTGATTATATTCTTTCCTATTATTTATATATGTCGTGAGGGAATGCTGCCTTGAGTCAGTGTCAATGCTTGCGACTTTATAACCGCGATCAAGCAAGCCGACAATCAAATGCATTGAGCATGTTGTTTTGCCAGCCCCGCCTTTTTCATTCCCAACAACAAATATACGATGTTTCTTAGTCCGACTCATAATGATCCTGTACAAATTGATTCAGCAGCTTTACGCCGAAGCCAACCGCTCCTTTTGGACATATCGGATTTTTATCCGAGCTGTTCCATGCCATGCCCGCAATATCCAGATGAGCCCATTTTACCCCATCTTTAATGAAACGTCCAATGAAGTGTGCCGCTGTGGAGCTTCCTGCTTGCCCGCGCGCCCCGCCGATATTAGCCATATCTGCAATGGGAGACTTGATCATTTCGTCATAATCCTTATGCAGAGGCATTCTCCATAGTTTCTCGTTGCTCTCTACGGAAGAGGCGATGAGGTTCTTGGCGAGCTCCTCGTCATTTGCAAAACATCCGGCATAAGTGCTGGCCAGGGCGACTGTAATAGCCCCGGTTAGCGTAGCAAGATCAATCACACATTCAGGGTCGAATTTTTCTTGTAAATAAGTAACACAATCTGCTAAAACTAAGCGACCTTCAGCATCTGTGTTTAGGATCTCGACAGTCTGGCCAGACATCGTAGTCACCACATCACCAGGGCGCTGAGCGTTTCCGCCTGGCATGTTTTCCACCAAGCCAACAATGCCGATAACATTAGCTTTCGCGCTGCGCAGAGCCAGAGCCTTCATCGCCCCAACAACAGAGGCAGAACCACCCATATCATATTTCATATCGCCCATATTGGCAGAGGGTTTAATGGAAATACCGCCTGTATCGAAGGTTACGCCTTTTCCGACAAAACATACTGGTTTTACATCGTCAGCAGCTCCGTTATATCGCATAATCACAAGCTTTGACTCACGCGCGGAACCTTGCCCAACCCCTAGCATAGCGCCCATGCCCAGATTATGCATCTCACGTTCGCCAAGCACCTCAACATCAACACCGATAGGCTCCAGCCTTGTAGCGATTTGTTCAGCATAGCTTTCTGGATATAGTACGTTTGGTACTTCGGTCACTAAATCTCTTGCAAAATATACACCCATAGCAATTGACTTCTTTACCTCGAAAGCTTTATAAGCAGCATCATGGTCACCGGTAACAACATTAAACTCATCAGTTACGCATTTATCTTCGTCTTTTTGCTTGGTTTGGTATTTGTCGAATTTATATGCGGCAAGCAGGGCCCCGCTAGCAAGAAGGGCAGAAGCCTCGCTTTCAGCAAATTCTCCAATATGACCACCCACAGCAACACCGGCAGAAGAGGCGCGACACGCTTTTGCTTGAGAATATATCGTTCCGCCAATTTCTTCTAGCTCGTATGCTTTGAGTTTGGACGCATCCCCAATGCCAACAATGATAAGATTACGAAGATTTCCTTCCTTATCGCTGGTGGTTAGAGTCAGGGCTTGGCCTGTTTCGCCTTTGAATTTATTAGCGTCTTCGATCAATTTAGAGATCAGACCATGATGTTTTTGATCAATTTCCATGGCGCTACTGTCCATTTTCAGCTGATCGTCTATCAAAACTGCTATTGCTTCATTTGCGTACAAATCTTGGTTTTCAAAAGATATATTCAACATAATTTATTCGTATTACCTCATATTATAATATTTATTTCGCTAATTATTCAAACTACCAAACTAACAGTAGATTGGCAAGTCTCTCGGCAGATTTCTTTCATATTAAAACAGGGCAACCATATTCAAAATGTATTTCTTAAACATTCTGTGGTAGTTGCTACGCAATAGGCAGCTTTGAGAAAAATTTTTTTAAGCTTGTAAAGATTTTATCTTTCAATTACATTATTTTTGTACAATTTTTTTCAAGATTCTCTAAGAAGCTAGGAAATATAGGCTATAAAGCAAAGAAATAACGCATGGCATGTATATTTGGAATGTTATATTCTAAATAATATACCTCTTTTTAAAAACCAAAATCATTATTAGTTGCGCGATGAAAGAAGAAATCAAAAAAAACGAAAAAAGCACAAAAAGTAACAATTTAAACCTCCTGAAAAAAGCTATACAAAAAGAAATCATTGGTCAGGAATCGTTGATCGAGAATCTTTTGGTTTGCTTAATAGCAAATGGTCATATGCTGATCGAAGGAATGCCGGGGCTTGCTAAAACCACGGCGGCTAAAGCTATTGCAGATGGTATCGAAGGGGAGTTTCATAGAGTGCAATTCACCCCCGATCTGTTGCCATCAGATTTAACCGGTACGGAAGTATATACGCATGAGACGGGTGAATTTTCTTTCAGGGAAGGTCCTTTATTTAACAACATAGTGCTCGCAGATGAGATTAATCGTGCCCCGGCCAAGGTTCAGTCCGCGCTTCTGGAGGCTATGGGCGAGCGTCAGGTGACGATTGGGCATAAGACTTACAAATTACCAGAATTATACATGGTTCTAGCGACCCAAAACCCGATTGAGCAAGAAGGGACATATAGCCTACCGGAAGCGCAGCTGGATCGGTTTTTGATGTATGTTGTGGTAGATTATCCGACATTTGAGGAAGAGCTGCAAATCATTGCCCTGGATGAGAATAAGCTGAACAATAAACGCAAGAAAGACCTGCTAGCCGTGACCACGCAGGAGGAGATCTTCTCAGCAAGAGCATGCGCCAATGATATGCATATTAGCGACTCCCTCAAAAGCTATGCTGTATCTTTAGTAATGGCAACGCGCACGCCAAAAGAATATGACGATATGCTGGCTGGTTGGATAATGCACGGGGCATCGCCGCGCGCTACATTGGCACTTATCCGCTGCTCAAAGGCGCTTGCATGGCTCAGAGGGGATGAGTATGTGACTCCTTCTCATATTCAAACCGTAGCGCCATTTATTCTGGCTCATAGAGTGATTTTAACATTTGAGGCTGAGGCTAAGGGGATATCTAGAAACAGGATTATTGATAGATTACTAGAAGTGGTCGCCGTTCCTTAAGGTTAGAATTAACATGCTATATCCAGATTTTAATGAGCTATTACAGCTAAGATCCAAAGTTACTCGTTCTAGCTTGGTGTCTGACCAAAGGGTGAAATCTTCACAAGTGGGGGATCATCTCTCGCCATTTCGCGGGAATGGGATGGAGTTTGAGGAGGTGCGTCAATATGTTATTGGTGACGATATAAGGAAAATTGACTGGCTGGTCACGGCAAGGCTGGGGCTGCCGCATATCAAAGTTTTCAAAGAAGAACGTCAGCTTAATGTGACTTTATGTGTGGATATGAACCATACTATGAGGTTTGGCACAAGAGGGACTTTTAAGTCCGTGCAGGCGGCGCGCGTCGCAGCGCTTCTTGGCTGGTGTGCGAATGTGAATAATGATAGTGTCGGGGCGTATTTATTTGGAGACCTGCCGGATGGGGCAGAGTTTTTTCGGCCAAAATCTTCGCGCCAATCTTTGTGGAAGATGCTGAAGAGTTTGTCGGATGATAGCGGAGCTGCGGGCGGAGAATATGTGCCGATTTCGAGTTCGATTGAGTTTTTGCATAAGGCTTTGCAGCCTGGCGGGCTGGTATTTATCATTAGCGATTTTATGAATATAGATGACGAATTCAGGCAGCAATTATGCTATCTGACGAGACGTTCTCAGGTGATATTCATTTCAGTTAATGACCCATCTGACATGGAGATCCCAAATGCTGGGAATATTCTGTTTGCAGAAAATGACAGCCGGAAAATACATATTAGCACTGCTAGTAAATCTGGCGCTGAAGCTTACCGAAAACAATGGCAAGAGAATCGCTCGAAATTAGAGAGGATAGCAAGCGATCTGGGGATTCGTTCTATAAATATCCGCACAAATAGCGACGTGTTTTACGATTTATTTTATGGGTTAAAGCTTTAAAATATGGAAGGAATTACTAAAAATAAAGAGCTTCATGGCCATCTAGCAAAGCAAGTCAACGAGACTTTGCTTGCAAGATTGCGCGAGATTGACGGGCTGGATGCTGCAAACTGGTGGCCACTTGCGCCTATTTGGTGGGTTATTATCGTAGCAATGCTTGCTGGCTTTGCGTTTCTGCTGATACGCTATTTGAAATTACGAGCATGGAGGCTCAGCTGGAAGAGCGATGTTTTCCTCGAGCTGGAGCAGATGCAAGAGAATTTAACCATAGAAAATGCGCAAAATACAGCGACCCTGCTTTCCGAGATTATAAGACGAATCGTTATGCATAATCACTCGAGGGAAGAATGCGCATCTTTAGAAGGGGAAGAGTGGCTCCAATGGCTAGCTAAGCATGGTGATACTATGGGCGCTGTTAATAATACAGATAATAGCACCTTCGATTGGCGCGATAATGGCCGGGTACTGATTGAGGATATATATGCTCCCTCCTTCAGCCCGGATGCCATGCGCAGGCTTGCGAATTTAATTAACGCAATAAAGGATTGGGTAAAAAAATAGATGTTTACATTTTACTGGCCTTTGATGGTTCTTTTATTGCCCGTTCCGCTTATTATTTGGTTCTTTTTGCCACCAGATAAGAACGCTAATTCCGATAGTTCGCCGGAGCTGCTATTCCCTTATGTGCAGCGCCTGTTGACGGCTTTTGAGCGAAAGGAAGTTGCCCCAAGCGACTCCAAAAAATACTTCATCATAATGCTCTCTTTGCTCTGGGCGTCTTTGGTGATTGCTCTAATGCGCCCTCAATGGGCCGATCAGATGGAATATGACCATAAAAAAGGCTATGATATTATGCTGGCTGTGGATGTTTCTGCTTCAATGGAGGCTCTGGATTTTTCTACCCTAACCAAAAGCATCAGCCGTCTGGATGTTACTAAAGAAGTTGTGAGTAATTTTGCTGGTAGGCGCAAGGGAGACAGGCTGGGTTTAATTCTATTTGGTGAGCATGCATATTTGCAGGTTCCTATGAGTTTTGATACGCTAGCTGTTAGTAAAATGCTGAATAATGCAGTGTCTGGCATGGCGGGCGCCTCGACTGCGATTGGTGATGCGATTGGCATTGCGGTTCGGGAAATTAGATCCAGACCGAAAAAATCGCGGATTCTGATATTGCTTACAGATGGGGCGGATACGTCTAGTAATATTCCTCCGATAGAGGCTGCAAAGATCGCAAAACATTACGGTATTCGTGTTTATGTGATTGGTGTGGGGCGGAGCGGACCAGTGCCTTATCCGAATCAGTTTGGGCAGATTTCTATGGTGGAAATCGGAATGGATGAGGAAATGCTTGCCAAGATTGCAGCGATCACTGGCGGGCAATATTTCAAAGCAACAGACAGCACAGCTTTGGAGGTGATTTATGATAAAATTGATAAAATGGAAAAAATTGAGATAAATATGCTGGGTTATAAAATACGCCAGCCTTTATATAGATATCCGCTGGGCTTTGCGTGTATTTTGTTCCTAGCATTGTGCCTCATGCCGCTTTTTAAGAGGTCTCGATATGGAGTTTAGTCAATCTATGGAATTTAGCCAATTTCACTTCGCACATAGCTATTATTTCTTGGGAATTCTAATCATCCCGATAATCTGGTGGTTATATTTGCACTATTATGAAAATAATGCAAACACAAAAGATTTGGAGAATTTTGCTGATTCGCATTTAGTTCCTCATTTGCTCAGGAGCTCTAAGACTGGTCAGATTTCTGTGGTTCGGTCGCTCGTGCTTGGGTCGGTGCTGTGGTTATTATTAATGGCCGCTATGGCTGGCCCTAGATGGGATTTTAAGGAGGTTGAGACTTATAAAGATGACAAATCATTAGTCATCTTGCTGGATCTTTCCAAATCGATGGATGCAAGTGATATCACTCCTTCTCGCCTGGTGCGGGCTCGTCAGGAGATTGAGGATATAATAAATTCAAGCAAAGGAGTGAAGGTTGGTCTGGTTGGGTTTGCAGCGGGTGCGCATATGATCTCTCCGATTACAGATGATATGAATAACATACGCCGGCTGCTGCCGCTGCTTGGAACGGATTTAGTTTTTGTGCAGGGTACTAGCATATCTCCTGCCTTCAAAACAGCCAAGCAGATGCTGCTTGCAGAGCCCGGGGTGAATAAATCCATTCTGGTGATTAGCGATGGTGGATTTCAGGATGACAATCATTTGAGCATAGTTAAAAATCTCGCCGGTCTCGGGGTGGTGACTCATACTCTTGGCGTGGGCACGGAAAAAGGTGTCAATTTTATTGGCGCGGATGGTCAGCCTATGATGCGGGGCGGACAAGTACTGACATCTCGCCTTGAAAAGGAGAAGCTGGAGGCTACCGCACGCGCTGGCAGCGGTGAGTATTTTAATACGCATTATTCTAACGAGAATGCTAAGAACATATTGAAGCTAGTTGAGGGGAGTATGTTTGGAGCGGGGAATAAGCATGCGAATATTCATCATTGGGAGGAGCGGTTCTACATTTTTCTGGCTCCGCTTATGTTGGTTTTGCTGCTTTGGTTCAGAAAGGGTTTCACCTTCCCGATTCTTCTGCTTGTGCTGCTGACCCCTGCGCCGCAAGTATTGGGTGCAAGCTTGGTGGATAAGATTTTCCTGAATAAAGAGCAGCTGGCCAAAAAATCATTCGAGGAAGTGGATGATATAGGCTCTGCCCTTGCTGCTTTTGACGACCCATATAAGCGCGGTGTTGCTTATTATAAGGCGGGAATGTTCAAAAAAGCGGAAAAGGAATTTCGCAAGAATAAAAGACCGGAGGTGAGCGATAGTGCTTTATATAATCTAGCCGGGGCGCTTGCGCATCAGAATAAGCTTGATGAGTCGATTGAGACATATAAAAAGCTGTTAAAGAAAAACCCAAATCATAAAAAAACCAGGCATAATATGGGGGTTGTTAGGTCGATGGTTTTTGTAAAAGAAGAGAAAAAAGAGCAAGAAGAAAAGAAAAAACCTCCCAAGAACGAAGATGATGAAAAATTCCCAAGCGGTGGCGGTGGCGGCGGAGACGATGAAGATGACGAAGGCGAGTCTGGTGATGAGAGCGACGATAGCGGCAAGGGGGATGAAAAAGATGACAGTAGCGGCGAGGGGGATGATAGTGACAAAGATAAAGGCGGTAGCGATGATGATGGTGACAAAGACTCAGATTCTAAGGATAAAAAAGATAGCGATGGCGCTGATGAAAAAAAGGGCGATAAGGACGAAGATACTAGCGGAGACGAAGCCTCTGGCAAAGACGAAGCTGAGATTGACCAGCTGCTAGATCTAATCTCCAATGATCACAAGAATTTTCTGAAGAATCAGTTTCAAATCGAATCTGGTAATAGTAAAACAAAACCCACGAATGACCCATGGTAAAGAAACTATTTTTATTTATTACGCTTCTACATTGCCTATGCTCTCTTGCCCTTGCTGCTGAGTTTACCGCAACTATTGACCGAGGCACAATTGCTCTGAACCAGAAGCTGGTTTTAAGATTGAGGCTCGTGGATGCCAGCCCAAAATCATCGCCAGATTTCTCTGGAATCCGGAAGGTTTTCGACATTCTGGGAACATCCAGATCAACGCGCTCGCAGTGGGTTAACGGCCAATCATCGAGCCTGACAGAGTGGCAAATGAGTCTAGCTCCTAAAAAAATCGGTTCCGTATCCATCCCTTCAATCTCTGTGAAAACGGGGGATGGGGTCTTAAAAACCAAGCAATTAGCCGTGAAAATCAAGAAAGCCAAGCCTACCCCCGCCAAGGATGAGAAAATCGGTGTTTTTATTGAAAATTCAGTCAGCAGAAAGAAGCCTTATAAATATGAGCCATTTATCTATTCTGTAAAGCTCTATACCGCAGATGCCGCAGAAAATATACGTTTCGAGCCGTTGAAGCTAGAGGATGTGAGCGTTAAACAAAATGGGTCTCATAGTATATATCTAAGCGAATATAAGGGCGTGGAGATGAATGTGATTGAGGTGAGTTATATCATCACTCCGCTGAAACATGGCCCGATCACCATCCCAAAGCTTAAAATCAGCGGAATGCATATTTCCATGCAAGGGAACCGGTTTGATGGTATTTTTGGCTCTTTTTTCGGTAATCAGGCACAAGGTGATCTATTTACGCGGAAATCGAGAGAATTCCTGCTGCAAAGCAAAGAGATCAAGCTAGACATACAGCCTCCACAAAAAGGCGCAACCCCTTGGCTCCCGGCGCAATCTATTTCCCTGAAAGAGTCTCTCAGTTCGGATGAGTTCAGAGTCGGCATGCCGATTACTAGGAGCATTACCACAATAGCAACAGGCCTAACCGGGAAGCAGCTTCCAGAGGGCGGGGCAGGATTGAGAGATAATGGAGACTTCCAGATCTATTCTGAAACACCAGAATTTACTAATAATATTAAGGGCAGTCTGATTAGTAGCTCCAGAAAAGATACTTATAGCATTATACCGCAAAAAGCCGGAGAAATAACTCTGCCGGTTATTCGCTTAAAATGGTGGAATGTGCTTAAATCCAGGCCAGAGAGCGCTTCTGTGCCAGCTAGAACCATAAAAATCGCCCCAAGCCGCATGATCACAGCGCCTGAGGAGGATAAGGCTGGCAAGCCTGGTAGCTCTGAAAATGCTATAAAAATAGGCGATAATTCAGCCTCGAATTCCGCTTGGGGCTTTGGCGCAGATGGTGGGTTTGCTAATGTTCTGGCATATTTATTCCTTGCGATATTTGGCGCGGGCGGAGTGTTTTTGCTTTACCATTTTGTGGATTTGAGTTCATTATTAAAATTACTGCAGAAATTTCGTCTTACTCCTGTGAATAGTAAAGAGATGGCAGGGGGGCAAGCTGTTTTGGCTCAAGGTCAAGCTGTATCCGATATAATTGCAAAGCCGGCTATAGCCCTGAAAGATATAGACTCCGTCTCTTCGGCCAGGGAATTATACGAATTTCTCAATAAATATGCGCATTATCACTTTCAAACTCCGAGTAATTCGTCTCTTGGGAAGATCTTTGCTTCTATGGAGAAGAGCTGCGCTGATATAAAAGAAGAGCAATATAAAAATATCATTCAAAAGCTGGAAGATTCCCTGTATGCTGGGAAGGAGATAGATCTTGCCTCAGTGCGCCTGGAATGCGCAGAGCTTTTGAAACTAGCCAAGAAGAAGCAACCCTCTGCCAAAAAGCGAGCCTCTTCGGAATTGCCAAAGTTGAACCCTTAAAGTTGCTATGATATGCATATTGTAAATATTATTTATAATAAATCCGATGGCGGTCTTGAGAAAATCTTTCTGGACTATAATGAATATTGCCTGCAGCTTGGTCATAAAGTAACCGCCATTGCGCCGCCAGATGCGATGATAAATCCCGCAATTCGCGCGCAGCAAGTTCCCATTATTCCCAGTAATTTGATCGCCTCTAGCATTCATAATAAGAACCCATTTGCTGCGCTCTATTTAAGACGGATATTCAAGAGGATCAAGCCAGATCTGATCTTAATCCATAATGCCAGAACCCTTGAACTGATACAGAAAGCAGCCAAAGGCATTTGCTCGGTCGCATGCGTGCATCATGGAGGCAAAACAAAGCGTTTGATGAGGGCGAAAAATGTTATATGCGTTGCGAAATATATGATTGAGGAGCTGAGAATATCTGGTTTGGAAAATGCTAATTTTTATTACGTTCCAAATAGTATTAAACTCACTCGAAATTTCACACAAGCTCCCCTTCCCAAGGGCAATTTTCCTAAGGGCAAGTGCCCTGTCGTCATTGGCTATATTGGCAGGCTCAGCCACGAAAAAGGGGTGGATATATTACTCTCTGCCTTAACCAAATTAGAAATCCCCTACAAAGCCCTGATAGCCGGCGATGGTCCGCTTCGCGTGGAGCTTGAGAAATCCGCAAAAGATCATAATTTGAGCGCAGAATTCCTTGGCTGGATAAGCAGCGCCCAGAAAGATGATTTCTTCAATAAATGTGACATGTTGCTAGTTCCCTCAAGGCAGGAGCCCTTTGGGTTAGTGATTCTGGAAGGGTGGTTATATGGAGTGCCAGTTATTTCTTCAAAATCCAAGGGTGGATGCGAGCTGATTCAACATAAAGCAGATGGCCTGCTATTTGATATATGCGACGAGAAAAGCTTAAGGGAAGCCATTTTGAGCATGGATAAAACAACACATCAAAGACTAATAAATGGGGGCAGGGCAAAGCTTGAAAGACTCTACACTCCAGATCATGCACGAGAGCTATTTGACTCGGCTATTGGGCAGCTACTCAATTGATCTAAAAATACGAGGTATTTTAGGTTACTTAATAGCTTCTAAAAGCATTCATTCTTATATTGATTCTCTCTGATTTTTTGAGAAAATGTTTCGCAGCAGCCATTGCATGAACTTTTTCTATATTAGAGTCATCAGATGCAGCTAGAATGTCAGACTCAAAAGCGCTTGAGATCTCTTTTTCTTCGGCATAGATAGTATATTTCTTGTTGTTACTAGTCATCGCCTGTCTCCTTTCTTATTAAGATAATGCTTAGTCGCTTTCCTGCTTGGTATTATAGTTTTTAAGAATATTTCTTTGTTATTTTTGATGTAATAAGCTACGCCAGTAACCTAAAATACCCCTTATTTTTGATCTTTTTCCATCTATTTTTATATTATTAATGCGAATTACAACTGTAGTACTAAAACAAAGGAGGGTTACACTTCTTCAGCATCGTCATTGCCTAAATTACCTGCTAATAAATCATCTTCATAGGGGTCACAGGAATTATACATCGCCCATACCCCAAGCATAAGTAGCGCCCCTGTTATAGAAGCCGCTATTTTCCCGTCAAATATGCGAGACATATTTGCAAATAAGTATGCAGCGCACAAAGCAAAAAATAGCCCTTTGGCTACTGCGCCGGCGATTCTTGATACTGTATTTATATCATCAGCATTTTCTTCATTTTCCATCTATTTTTTTTAATTTTTAAATCCAGATTAAAAAACCTCTAAAAATATGAGATATTCTAGGCCTGCGGACGTAGCTTCTAACATCTAATAAATTTATTTCTCAGAATAACTCACAAATTCAAGTGGATCCTTAGCAATTTTCCCTTCTCTAATTGCAAAGTGTAGCTGAGATTTAGCAACTTTACCAGTCTGCCCCACATAACCAACCACATTACCTTGTTGCACAGACTCGCCTTTAGACAAGATTAAATCCTCCAAATGCGCATATGAGGTCACGATGTTTTTATTGTGAACTTTAATAATCACTAGATACCCAAAAGTCGCATCATAGTCAGAATAGATCACCCTTCCAGAGGTCGCAGCCAGCACTTTCGTGCCTTGCTTGGCTGCTATATTAAGGCCTTTATTAATCCCATATTTAGTCTTCTTACCAAATTTAGTCAGCACCCTTCCTTTCACCGGCGCTATGAAATCCAGCTTGTCTGCAGGTTTAGTTGCAACAGATTTCTGACCATCCGCCAGATCTGATGCCGACTTTGCTGGCCCAGATGCCGCCTTTGACTCTGCTGCCAATGAGTCCCCCTTCATTTCAGCTAAATCTTGGTTACCTGAATATTGCGATGTATTTTGAGTAAACTCTCTTGTTGCTTTAACTTTGACAATTTGGAACTCTTCCAGATCATAAGGCGGGTATAGATTATTCAAACGCGCTATATCACTAGCTGATTGTTTATATTTCTGCGCTATATCTTTGAGTTCTTCCCCCACCTGCACTTCATGGTAAATAATTATAGCCTCATCCACAATAGATGATTGTTGCAAGCCGGTGCGCGCTCCCCCTTCATATGGAGTGATTGTTTCAGGCTGCATCATAGAGGCGAGCTCTCTGGAGATGATTTCATCGTCACTAGCCTCTGGTCTGCCCCCCAGAGTGGATCCAGGATGGTTATATTCGATGGGCGCCGGCGATTTTGTCGCATTGCAGGAAGACAGAATTAGCGCTAAAGCTATGATAATAGTATAATTTTTCATGGTTTTCTATAAAATTTATTATACAATAAGTTAGCGTTATTATACAATAATCGCCAGTGTTTTTTTATATAAAAAGGATTTTTATGCCAAATTATGATTTAGCGATTGCATCTGACCACGCCGGGGTTAAACTAAAAGCAAAAATTATGGCATCCTTAAAGGCAAAAGCTATAAAAACATTAGACCTTGGAGCAAACGCCTCAGACGACAGGGTGGACTATCCTGACTATGCCAAAAAAATGGTAGAGGAAATCCTGGAAGGCTCCCCAGAATCTGGTATTTTAATATGCGGAACTGGCATAGGAATGTCGATTGCGGCAAATCGGAGCTCTGAAATCAGGGCAGCTTTATGCATCACCGAGCCCATGGCGGAGCTAGCCAGGCTTCACAATGACGCAAATATTTTAGTTCTCGGAAGTAAGCTAATCGACGACAAGCTCTCGCTCAAGATAGTTGATAAATTTCTATCCACCAAGTTCGAAGGAGGAAGGCACGCCCGCCGAATTGCTAAAATCAGTTAAATTATGCATTTCACCCTTGCATATATGCGCCAAATGATTTATAGTCACGACATTCGACAAGAATACAAGTCCCTAACGCGGGGTGGAGCAGCTCGGTAGCTCGTCAGGCTCATAACCTGAAGGTCGTTGGTTCGAATCCAGCCCCCGCAACCATTTCCTCGGGAAGTACAAACCCTATCATTACCAAATTTCATAAGGGATGCAGGTAGCTGCGAGCGTGTTGGGCTTGGTTGAAGAACATTGCTTTTGTGAACTCCATATACATAATAAATCAGTCTAAATCAGGGTGTTTCAGAATAAGTTTGTGGCTTATTTGTGGCTCGAACTTTGACTGAATCCTTTGTTGTGTGGCAATTTCGGTGATCTAAGAAGCTACGCCAGTAACCTAGAA